>JAYUZO010000028.1:0-19585 GCA_043751715.1 Rhodobacterales bacterium
GTGGGTGTTTGGGCGGTGGGCGCGTGGGTGCGGGCTGAAGAGGCATGCAATCACCTGCGGCAAAATGGTCAGCGTCGAATGCCGACAGCCTGCCACAACGGCGCATCAATGCAAGTGCGCAAGCGTGAGTTCTGCGTGAAGGGGGGGGGAGGATGGTACCACGTCCCCGGCTCGAACGGGGGACCCCTAGATCCACAATCTAGTGCTCTAACCAACTGAGCTAACGCGGCACGCAAAGGCGAAATAAACCCAAGGTCGCGCAATTGCAAGTGGTCAAAGGCACGGCTGATTGCAGATCAACATGGCGCAGTTTTGCCTGTGGCGCTTGTCTGGCTGTGCAAACAAGGCTAGGCGATATTCAAATACGGACAGGGGCGGGATGATGGGCATCGACAAGCAAAGCGACGTAGCGGCGAACATTCAGATCGGGCCGACGGACAGCGGGATGGTGCGGATTTATATCGAGGCGGATGGCGGCGTTGAACTGCCGCTGGATTTTGAGCCGGAAGAGGCGGAAGAGATTGCCGAAGAGTTGCGCGCGGCGGCCGAAGCGGCACGCGCGGTGGGCGGCAAGGGCAAACGGCGCTGAACCTGAAAGGGGCTGCCGTCCTTTGGGGGATTGACCCCCGCAGGACGGCTTTGGCACCTGCGGGCAAGGGGTGTACTGCGCGTGACGCGGTGGGCTGGCTGAACGTTTGTTTGCGGATTTGCGCAAACAGAAACCGGCAGCAGCGCAGGGGGTGGGGGGCTGCGCATCAGCCCCGGTTGTCTGTAAACCCCGGATCGCGGAACCCCTGCAGGCGCAAGGCGGCGGCGCGGGCAAAAATGCGGTGCATGACCTTACGCCGCGCGGGTGCAAGCGGGGTCAGGGGCGACACGCGCAGGATATCAGCGTCATACGCATCGGCAAGGATCAGTCCGGTCCCGGGGGGCAGCAGGTTAGCCGGAAAATCGGCGTCCACGGCCCAAAAGAACCGGTCAGACCATTCCAGATAACCCTGCCATTTGTGATCGCCGGCAAAATCGGCGCGACCTGATTTGCATTCGATGATCCAGACCTCGCCTTTTGGCCCCAGTGCCATGATATCCACGCGCAGGCCGGGCGCGGGCACCAGTTCCTCGATGCAGACAAAATCATGGCTGCGCAGATGCCGGCAGACCCCGCGCGCAAGGCGTTGTCCGGCAGTGGCAGGCAGGGGGTGGGGCGTGGTCAACATGCGCACAAACATGAACGAAAGATGAACGTGCTGCAAGATTTTCTGCATGATGCGCAGCGTGTCTGCAATTCCGGCGCTGCGGGCTGGCGCGCACTTGCAAAGCGACCGGTGCGGGCGCAAAGGGGCGGTAAGATGGGATGGGGGTGGACATGCTTTTGCGCGATCACATGGCCAGTACGGGGGCCGCGCTGTTTCGCTGGCGCAGTTATGTGCTGTTGGCGTTCATTCCGGCGATTGTCTGGGCAACGCTGCAGGGTGAACAGGTCGAAGACGCGGTCGGGCCGCTTTGGGGCGATATTTACGAGGTGATGGCGATTGGCATTGTGGTGGCGGGTGAAGTGATCCGCATTCTGACGGTGGGTTTCGTGCCTGCGGGCACATCGGGGCGCAATACGGGGGCGGGGCAGGTGGCCAGCCGGCTGAACACCAGCGGAGCCTATGCAATGGTGCGCAACCCTTTGTATCTGGGCAATTGCCTGATGTATGTGGGCATTGTGCTGTTCGCGCAAAGCGTGGTGCTGGCGCTGGTCATGGCGCTTGTGCTGCTGCCCTATTACGAACGGATCATCGCAGCCGAGGAGCAGTTCTTGCTGGGCAAGTTCGGCACGGACTACAGCACATGGGCCCTGCGCACCCCGGCGTTCATCCCGCGCCTGTCGCAGTGGCAGCGCCCGGACATGCCGTTTTCGTGGCTTAGTGTCATCAAGCGCGAACACGCATCGGTTTTTGGGGCCGTGTTTGTGCTGTATCTGATCGCATGGGCGCAGCACAGGGCCACTGGTGATACGATCGGCGTCTGGCCGCATGTGGCGATGGGGGTGGTGGCTGTGATCGAGGTGGCCGTGATTGCGTTGAAAAAGCGCACGCGGGTTTTGCATGCGGCGGGCCGATAAGCAGACTTGCCTCTTGCGCAACGGGGGGATCGGGCCTAGCTTTGGTATTGGCGGGTTCTGCTCTTCTCGTGTAAGGCCCTTTTCCAGTGGCCGATAAGCATCTCCGAGGGAGCTGGCTCTGCCAGGGTCTTGGCCCTGGTATCTGGTGACCAACCTGAACACTCAGGCTCTCGGGAAATTCACGTCTTCACGGCCGCTGCGGGCCCGCCACCCTTTCAGCCACCAACCGCCGCAAAAACCATGGCGGTGCCGTCTGGTGCGGTAAGGGTCAGGCTGTCTGTCGCCTGATCGGCGGTGGTCATGGCTGATAGCGCGCTGAAAAACGCAGCCTCCGCCTCAAGCGCATCACAGGCAATGCGGGTAGACCGGACTGGCCCAAGCGCCCAGGCGGGGGGGAGCGCCGTGAGTTGTCCGCCAAAGCTGTTGCAGGGGCCGTCGCCCTGCAGGGTGCCGTCGGGCAAAAATGTTAGCGTGGCGCTGGCGGTGAAATCCGCGCCATTCAGGCTGACAAGGCGCCATGTGACAGGGTCCTGGGCCATGGCAGGTGATGCCGTCAGCATAGCGAGGATAAACAGGTGGCGCATGAACGGGCTCCGGGTTATGGGGCCAGAATAGGGGGCGGCGGGGGTTACGTCGAGTCTTTCGCAGCGCCGCGCCGGTGATGGTTCATTCGGCCTTGGCACCGCGCGTGGACATAAACCACAGAATCGCACCAACCACCACAAGGCCGATCTTGATGCCCCAGGCCGGGGTTTCGCCCCATTGGTAAATCCACATCAGCAATGACGGCACGCGGTCAAAAAAGTTAAGGACGATGGCAAGGACGCCGACGACGACCATGAAACTGCCAATCTGACGCACAAAGCACCTCTTTTTGAAAAAAAGCCGTGGAAAACCACGTCTGTGTCTAAGAAAATGCCAGTCTTTGGCATGTGTCAAGGTCTGGCTAGCCGTTGGGTCAGAAGGCCGCTGGCTGCGCCTCGCGGGCCATATGATCCAGCACGGCGTTCACGAATTTTGATTCTTTGCCTTCGGGAAAGAATGCCTTGGCCACATCGACATATTCGTTGATCGTGACCTTGGGCGGTGTCGGCATGCCCACGAGTTCGGCCCCTGCCGCCCGGAACAGCGCGCGCAGCACCGGATCAATCCGGTCAATCGGCCATTTGGCCACAAGCGCGCGGTCGGTCATCTGGTCGATCCGGGCCTGCCAGTTTACCGCGCCGTCAATCACATTGCGGAAATGGCCCACATCGCCTTCGGCCATTTCATCATCATCATAAACCGCACCAAAGCGGTGGGTTTCGAATTCGGCGGTCACGCCTTCAACCGTTTGGCCGCTGACCTCCATCTGGAACAGCGCCTGCACGGCATACAGCCGCGCGGCTGACCGCATCTGTTTCTTGTCTGGTTTGGCCGATGTCATGTGCGAAACCCGATGCCCTTGGTCGTGCCCGCCCATTTGCGTGACAGTGCGATCAGGTGCAGGGCTGCTGCCGCTGCCCCGCCGCCCTTGTTCTGGCCGCCCGCATCGGCGCGCACCTCGGCCTGCTTGCGGTTTTCCACGGTCAGAATGCCATTGCCGATGCAGGCACCTTGCAGGCCCAAAAGCGAAAGCGCGCGGCTGCTGTCATTGCAGACCGTGTCATAATGCGTGGTTTCGCCCCGGATGATGCAGCCAAGGGCGACATAGCCA
Source organism: Rhodobacterales bacterium (assembly GCA_043751715.1). Lineage (GTDB taxonomy): Bacteria > Pseudomonadota > Alphaproteobacteria > Rhodobacterales > Rhodobacteraceae > JAAFHS01. Next base: position 3,807 of record JAYUZO010000028.1, read on the forward strand.
TCATATTTCGCCTGCCGTTCGGCCATGGCAATGGCGGTTGGCACCTCTAACGCGCCCGGCACCTCGACCAGATCAACCTCGGCGCCGCAGGCTGCAGCGGTGGCGCGCGCACCGGCGATCAGATTGTCGGCGATATCCTTGTAGTAAGGGGCGACCACGATCAGCAGTTTGACCGGCTTGTCAAAACCGGGCAGTGGCAGGGTGTAATGGGTTTCGGCGGTGGCCATGGGTTACTCCGTTATCCTGCGGGTGCCCACAATCGACAGGCCGTAGGCATCAAGACCCACCACCTTTGGCTGGGGCGAATTGGTCAGCAGCGTCAACTCGTGCAGGCCAAGCGATACAAGGATCTGCGCCCCAAGGCCGTATTGGCGCAGGGTTTGCGGTGAAACCTCGGCGTCTGACACCATTTTCATATGCACATCGCGCAACAGCACCAGCACACCGCGCCCTTCGCGGGCAATCACGTTCATCGCCTCGCCGAATTCAGCAGTGCGGCCAGCCATGCCCAGACCCAGCACGTCCAGCATCGGATCAAGCGTGTGCATCCGGGTCAGCATGGGGCCGGGGGTGGACAGATCACCCTTCATCAGCACGACATGTTCAGCGCCTTCGGTGACATCGGTATAGATGCGCATGGTCCAGTCACCGCCGAATTCAGAGGTGACAATGCGTTCATCGCTGACGCGCACCAGATTGTCATTGCGGCGGCGGTAGGCGATCAGATCACTGATGGTGCCGATTTTCAGGCCATGCCGCTGGGCAAAGCCGATCAGATCAGGCAGGCGCGCCATGCTGCCATCATCATTCATGATCTCGCAGATGACGCCCGATGGGTTCAGCCCGGCCAGTCGCGACACATCAACCGCAGCCTCGGTATGGCCTGCGCGCACCAGCACGCCACCATCGCGCGCGCGCAGCGGAAAGACATGGCCGGGGGTGGCAATATCAGCCGGGCCCTTGGTCGGATCAATTGCCACAGATACGGTGCGCGCGCGGTCAGCGGCGGAAATACCGGTGGTCACACCTTCGCGCGCCTCGATCGACAAGGTAAAGGCGGTTTCGTGCCGGCTGGAGTTTTTCGGGCTCATCAGCGGCAGGCCAAGGGCCTCGATCCGTGCTTCTGGCATGGCAAGGCAGATCAGCCCGCGCCCGTGGGTGGCCATAAAGTTGATGGCCTGCGGCGTGCACATCTGCGCGGGGATCACCAGATCGCCCTCATTCTCGCGGTCTTCATGATCAACCAGAATGAACATCCGGCCATTGCGGGCATCCTCAATGATATCCTCGACCGAGGAAATCATGTCTGAATATTCGGTTTTTCCGTCGGTCATGGTGGCAGCCCCAGATGTTTGCAGCCCCATATCCTGCCCGCTAGGGATTTGCCAGTGTGACGGCGTGGCGGGGGTGCAAAAGGTATGTGTAGGATCTGCGCCAGATCAGATTTTCACGGCTTGACGGGGCAGCGCCTTGCGCAGAACCTTGCGTCCAAAGCGGTGTATAATGCAGAAACTCGCATGTGCTTTGTTTTGTGGTGTTTGCATTCCCGTGGTGGCTGAGGCTGGGTGCGGCGGACTTCGTATTGAAATGACAGGCAAATTGCGCGTGTTCCAAGGCCAGCTCCCGAACGGAAATCTGGTAGATGTGATCCAGATGGTTGTCAGTGACCCGATCGAAGCTGTGGCAGGCTCGTCCGATGAATGTGTTTGAGTCCGAACTGTTCATCTCATGCCCCGGAATACCGATACAGCGAACGGTTTGCGGGGGCATGTCGGCCAGGAAGTCACGGTCGCATCGAATGACGTTTTCGCGGCTCATACCGCCTGGCATTTTGGTGAAGCAGTGGCACTGGATGTAGGTTTTGCAATATTGCCCATCGTCGAATGACCACAGGGTGTACTGATCCTGGTCACGCAGTGTTGTAAGGCTCTTGACGAGTCCTAGCGATTTCAGGGCCGGATCGTTGACTTTATGAAATAAAGCCAAAAAATGACGGCCCTAACCTTTCGTCAATTTACCCCGAAATACCGCGCCGCTGGCAGATACCCCGCCAGCCGCCCTGCAGCACACCAGTCGCGTTCCAGCCGGTGATCGCCCACCAGCAGCACCCGGTCGCCCGGAATGCTGGGGATTGCCGCCCGGATCAGCCGTGCCGCATCGCCAAAGCTGGCAAGCCAGCCCGGTGCCGCATGGGCGCCCTCCAGCACATCGGTGCCCGCCAGCAGCGCCCCCGGTGTCAGGGGGGCCGTGGCCAGCGCAACCCGCCCCACCGCGCGCAGGTCAGCCAGCTTTGCCGCGCGGTCAGCGGGCAGGGCAGGGTGCAGCAGGGTGACATGCAAGGCGTTGGATGAAAACAGAAACGCCACGACATCATGCCCGGTGGCTGCCCGCACGTTTGCATAGGTCTTGTAATCCAGCCCCAGGTCCTGCGCGCGTTTCACCCGCAGGCGCACCACCTCAATGGGCAGGGTTGGCAGCAGGGCCGTGCGCGCAGCCTTCCAGCAATGGGTGCGCCATGACAGGCCGGCATCCATCGCCGGGCCGTTGTTATGGCCAACCCCGGCGGTCACTGCCCCCAGTCCCGCAGCCGCGCCACATAGCGGGCCATGGTGTCAATCTCCAGATTGCAGTCATCGCCCACGGCCACGCTGCCCCATGTTGTCACCGTTTGCGTGTGCGGAATAAAGTTCACGCCGAAATCCGTGCCCTGCACATCATTCACCGTCAGCGAAGTACCGTTCAGCGCGACTGATCCCTTGGATGCAATGAACCCCGCCAGCGCGTGTGGCGCGCGAAAGGTGACGCGGACGGATGCACCATCGGGCAGAACTGATATCACCTCGGCCAGACCGTCGACATGGCCCGACACGATATGCCCGCCCAATTCATCCCCCACCCGCAGTGCGCGTTCAAGGTTGACAGGCGTGCCCACCTGCCAGCCGCTGATATTGGTCCTGGATACGGTTTCCGCCGAAATCTGCACATCGAACCAGTTCTGTGGATCGCGCCCCAAAGCTACCACGGTCAGGCACACGCCTTCGCAGGCGATAGAGGCGCCGATGTCGATACCGTCCACGTCATAGCGCGTGGCGATGCGTGCGCGCAGATCGCCTTCCTGTGTCAGGGCCAGCACCTGGCCCACATCCGTGACAATTCCTGTGAACATGCGGCTTTCCCCTAAGGCGACCAGCAAAAGGTAAGGCCCTTCCCGCACAGGGGCAAGGCCCGGTTGCCTGCCGCATTTTTGCCGCGCTGGCGCATTACGCTGCGCCGCAACCAACATTCCCGCATTACCCCTGTCGCAATCCGGCGTAGGGATACTGCGCTGATCGTAACATCTGGACTGTAATGCCTGACGCCACCCACCGCACCTTTCTGTTTTTGCAAGGGCCGCATGGGCCCTATTTCCACAGGCTGGGGCAGATGTTGCAGGCGGCGGGTGCCACTGTATGGCGCGTGGGGTTCAACCGGGGCGACCGTGCGTTCTGGCCCACGACGGCCACGTTCATACCCTATCGCGGGGTGCCACAGGATTGGCCTGCAACGATTGCGGCGGTTCTGGCCGAAAAGAACGTGACCGATCTGGTGCTGTATGGCGATACGCGCCCCATTCATGCCGAAGCGGTAGCTGCGGCCCGCGCCGCAGGCATCACCGTGCATGTGTTCGAAGAGGGCTATCTGCGCCCCGATTGGGTAACCTATGAACGCGGCGGATCGAACGGGCATTCGCGGCTAATGGACATGTCGGTGGCCGATATGCGTACGGCACTGGCAAAGGCCGATATGGACCTGCCCGATGCGCCCAGCCATTGGGGTGACATGCGCCAGCATGTGTTCTGGGGGGCCTTGTATCATTGGTTCGTGCTGACGGGGTTCTGGGATTTTCGCAATTTCCGCCCGCACCGCGATATCACCGTGGGGCAGGAATTCCTGCTGTATCTCAAACGCCTGATCCTGATGCCTTTGCACCGCTGGCAACGTGCACTGGCGACGTTCCGCATTCGCAATGGCGGCTTTCCGTATCACCTTGTCATCCTGCAACTGGCGCATGATGCCAGTTTTCAAAAGCATTCGCCGTTCCGGTCGATGACCGAATTTCTGACCACTGTGATGGAAGGCTTTGCCACTGGCGCGCCGCAACACCACCATCTGGTGTTCAAGGCGCACCCCTTGGAGGATGGCCGCGTGGAAATCTTGCGCGAAATCCGCAGGCTTGCGCGCGAACACGGAGTAGAAAAACGCATTCACTTTGTCCGGGGCGGCAAACTCGCGCGCCTGCTGAATGATGCGCGGTCGGCGGTCACGGTCAATTCGACGGCGGGCCAGCAGGTGCTGTGGCGCGGATTGCCGCTGAAGGTGTTTGGGGCGGCGGTTTATGCCAAACCGGAATTCGTATCAACCCAAAGCCTGCCAGAGTTCTTTGCCCAAGCCTCACGCCCTGACAGCAAGGCTTACCGCGATTACCGGCATTACCTGCTGGAAACCAGCCAGATACCGGGTGGCTACTATTCATCGCGTGGGCGCAGGGCGTTGATGCGACAAGTGGTGGACATGATGCTGTCAGCCGATGATCCGTATGATTCACTCACATCCGGCAATGCGGCACCACGGCAACAGTTGCGCCTTGTGACCTGACAGCTGCAATCGGGTTTTGCCAAATCATTAGTCTTTGGTTAGCGTTGTCAGCAAAACTTGAGGTAAAACTCCACCAAAGGAGCCCGAGCAGTGAATAAGTATGTATCAAGGGGGGCGAAAGCCCTGACCCTTGCCGCCGTGGTTGGTATGGTAGCAAGTTGCGGTTTGCCCCGGACAGGGCCAAACAAACGCGAGATCTTTGCGGGGTCCGTGCTGGAACAGGGTGACGCCTTTGTGGTCACCGTGAACAGCCGGGTGACGCGGGCGGCGGGCGTGACGCCGGCCTTTGGGTTCGGGTCGGATTTCCGCAATGCGGGGGTGGTGGGGTCTGACACGATCAATGCGGGCGACACGCTGGTGCTGACTGTGTTTGAAAACGTGCGCGATGACCCGCTGCTTGGCAACACGGGCCAGCGGGTATCACTGCTGGATCAGGTGCAGGTTGACGGCGAGGGGTACATCTTTGTGCCCTATGCGGGCCGTATCCGCGCGGCGGGCCAAACGCCCGATGGCCTGCGGCAGGCGATCACGCGCAAGCTGGATACGCAGACGCCTGACCCACAGGTCACCGTGCAACGTGCAGCGGGTGATGGGTCAACCGTGACCGTTTCGGGTGCAGTGACCGGGCAGGGGGTCTATCCTATTCAACGCCCGACGCGGCTGTTAAGCGCGATGCTGGCGGCAGCGGGCGGCGTTGCCATTCCACCGGAAACGGCACTGGTGCGGGTGACGCGCGGCGGGCATACGGGCAAGATCTGGCTTAGCGATCTGTATGAAAATCCGGGTCTGGATATTGCCTTGCGGCCGGGTGACAAGATCATAGTCGAACAGGACACGCGGTCGTTCGCGGTGCTGGGCGCCACGGGTGCGCAGAACCTTGTGCCGTTCGAGACGAAAACCCTAAGCGCGATTGAAGCGATTGCCACGGTGGGGGGGCTGAACACATCACTGGCTGATCCGACGGGTGTGTTCGTGTTCCGCAATGAACCGGCGGAAATTGCCAATGCGGTGCTAGGGCGCAACGATCTGCAGGGCGACCAGCGGTTTGTCTATGTGCTAGATCTGACGCAACCCACCGGCATGTTCGAGGCGCGCGATTTTGCAATCCGCGATGGTGACACGGTCTATGTGACCGAAGCACCGTTCGTGCAGTGGCAGAAAACACTGACCGCCATTTCCGGCACAGCGGGGGCGGCATCTTCGATCTCGTCCACCGCATCCGGCGGCTAAGGCCAGTGACGGCAGGCGAAAATCAGGCCGCCGGGCGCATGCCCCGGCGGCTTTTCCATTACAACGCCGGGTTTTTGCGCGATGTGCGGCTGCGGCGGATTCTGACGCTTGCAGGACATACGCTGCATCTGGGCTGGCCGCGCGCGGGGGACGCGGTGGTGGTCTGGGGGCGGTCGCCCTATGCGGGGCGGGGTGAAGCGGTGGCGGCGCGGGCCGGTGTTCCGCTGATCCGGGTTGAGGATGCGTTCCTGCGGTCAGTCAAGCCGGGGCGGGCGGGCGATGCGCCGCTGGGCCTGATGCTGGATGATCTGGGGGTGCATTTTGATGCCAGTACGCCATCGCGGCTGGAACAGGTACTGGCGACCGATCCCTTGAATGACGCGGGCCTGCTGGCGCGGGCGGACCTGGGGATTGCGCGGCTGTGGGCGGCTGATCTGTCAAAATACAACACGCATGATCCGGGGTTGGCGGTGCCCGAGGCGGGCTATGTGCTGGTGATTGACCAGACACGGGGGGATGCGTCGATCCGGCATGGCGGGGCAACGGCGGCAACATTTGCGCAGATGCTGGCAGCGGCGCGGTCGGACTATCCGGGCAAACGGGTGGTGATCAAGACGCATCCGGAAACGCAGGCAGGTTTTCGCGCCGGGCATTTCGGGCCGCAGGATGGGGATTTGCTGACGGCTGCGGTATCGCCATGGCAGCTGCTGACGGGGGCTGTGGCGGTGTACGCGGTTTCCAGCCAGCTGGGGTGGGAGGCGGTGCTGGCAGGCCACTGCCCGGTGATCTTTGGCCAGCCGTGGTATGCAGGCTGGGGCGTGACGGATGACCGTCAGCCGGTGGCGCGGCGGGGGCGCACGCTGACGCCGGTGCAGATGTTTGCGGCAGCGATGATAGTGGTGCCGGTCTGGTATGACCCATGTCGTGATCGGCTTTGTGATTTTGAAACGGCGGTGGATCAGCTGGAGGCAGAGGCGCGTGCGTTTCGTGAAGATCGTGCAGGCCATGTGGCGATGGGCATGCGGCTGTGGAAACGCGGGCGGTTGCAGGCGGTTTTCGGGCAGCAAAAGCCGCTGGTGTTTCAGGCTGATCCGGGGCGGGCAGCGGCTTTGGGGCGTCCGGTGCTGATCTGGGCGGGCAAGGAGCCGGTGGGGCTGACAGCGCCCCTGGTACGGCGGGTCGAGGATGGGTTCTTGCGCTCTCGCGGTCTTGGGGCGGAACTGGTGCCGCCCATGTCTTTGGTGACGGACAGCCGCGGAATTTATTATGACCCGACGCGGGACAGTGATCTGGAGCATCTGATCGCGGCCCCCCTGCCGCCCGGTGGGCGTGCGCGGGCAGAGCGGTTGATGGCGGCACTGCGGGCGGGGGCTGTGTCAAAGTATAATCTGGGCGGTGCGCTGCTGGACCTGCCGGCGGGTACGCGCATTCTGGTGCCGGGGCAGGTAGAAGATGACGCATCCATCCGGCTGGGGGCAGCCGATGTGCGCACCAATCTGGGATTGTTGCAGGCGGTACGGGCGGCCAATCCGGGTGCTGTGATCGTGTACAAACCACATCCGGACGTGGAGGCAGGTTTGCGGCCGGGGGCGGTGGATGCGAGGGCGTTGATGGCACGGGGGTTGGCAGCGCGGGGGCTGGCAGATGTGGTGGCCACGCGAGCAGACCCGGTGGCGCTGATTTCGGCATGTGATGCGGTCTGGACCATGACCAGCCTGCTGGGGTTTGAGGCACTGATCCGGGGCAAGCCCGTGACCTGTCTGGGTGCGCCGTTTTATGCGGGCTGGGGGCTGACGGTTGATCTGGGCCCGGTGCCCGCGCGCCGCGTGGCGCGGCCTGATCTGGCAACGCTGGTCCATGCCACGCTGGTGGCCTATCCGCGCTATTACGACCCGGTCAGCAGACATCCCTGCCCGGTGGAAGTGGTGGTGGACCGGCTGGCATCGGGCGTGGTGCTGCGTCCGGGGCGGGGCATGCGGGTTCTGGCCAAACTGCAGGGGCGGTTTGCAGGTTTTGCCTGGCTGTGGCGGCGGTAAGCGGCGTACAAGATGGGCAGATTGCCCATCCTACAATCCCAACCCCTCTCTGACAGCGGCTGTGCGGTTGCGCGCCACCGGCACGCGGGGCGTGTCGGCCACCCCTTGCAGCACCAGATAGCCGTGGTCGCGCGCCTTTTCATAGGCCGCCACGCGCGCGATGTTCACGATCCAGCTGCGATGCACACGCATGAAACCGGCAGGCAGGCGGCCTTCGGCCTCAGTTATGGACCACGGGCAGAACACCGGGCCGGTATCCAGCCAGGCGGTGGTGTAGTGCCCTTCGGCATGCACGGCTGTGACGCGGTCAAGCGCCACCAGATGCGTGCGGCCTTCGCGTTCATAGGGCAGGCGCAAGGGCGCTGCGGTGATGGTTGCCTCAACCAGCGGGGCCTCGGGCACCAGTCTGGCCATGGAATCAACGCGTGGTTGTGGCGTGCGGGCCATCAGACTGGCACCTGACAACAGGAATGCACCCGATATGGCGAACACGGCCAGCAGAACAAAGACGGCGACCTGCGTGGTGTCAAGCTGTTGGGGTGTGGCCCCGGCAGGCGCTGTGGCAAAGGCGGTTTGGGCCATGGCGGTAAAATGCACAACGGCGACAGCGGTGCCGAACAGGGCGGTGGCCAGCAGGATATTGCGTTCGGTGCGTTGGTGATAGGCAATGGCAATGGCCGCAATGCCAAGCACAATGGCCAGTACGGCAGACAAGGCCACACTGCCGGGGCTGAACACGGGCAGGCAGCCCTCAATCGCGGACAGGCCGACAAAGTGCATGACCACGATGCCAATGCCCAAAAGCGCACCCGACCCGGCAATCGTGGCAGGGCGGCGGGTTACAAAATGCATGACGAGCAGCGCCACGCCCGCCAGCAGGATGGCGATCAGCGCCGAGGCGATAGTGCGGACAAGTTCATAAGAGACCGGCGTTTCAAACCGCATGGCGAGCATGGCGACGAAATGCATGGTCCAGATACCGCCACCCAGCATGATGGCGGCCATGACGATGCGGATTTGCCGCGTGCCAATGGGCTGGGCCTGCAGGCCGCGCGTCAGAAACAGGCCGGTGAACGTGGCCATCAGCGCTACGGCCACCGATGCCAGCACCAGCCAGACGGAATATGTATAGACCACCATTGCCGCCCGCTTGCCCAGCATTGCCTGCAGGCCACGTTCTGAAGCGGGGCTTTCGTCTGTCAATGAAAGACGGCACTTGAAAGACGGCAAGGGCGGCCGGGACATTGGCCCCTTGCCGGGTGGCAAAGGGCCAGGGTGCAGCTTACTGGCAGGCCGCCTCAAACGTCTGGCCATATTGATCGCGGTACAGGCAGCGGTTGGACGTGCCCGTCGGGCGGATCAGGGTAGATGCGGCAACGCCTGCGGCGGCACCAAGGGCTGCCCCCACCACGCGGTCATCATCACCGGATACAGCGGCACCAAGGGCGGCACCGCCAAGTGCACCGGCAGCGGCGTTCTGGCCTTCGGTCTGGCAGCCGGCAAGGGCAAGTGTCAGCAAGGGCAGTGTCAGCAGAAACTTCTTCATCGGAACCTCATCTGGGTTTTGGGATATGCGCAAAGGGTAACGCAGCGCCGCCGCTTTTGGTTCCCTGTTGGTGTCCACCCGGCGCCTCTTTGCCGCATGGCCTGCGGAAAGCCGCCACACACACCCCTTCGCCCGTCAACTGACGCGCCGAATTGGGGAAACATCGGCAAATGCCCGCCGTAAACCTGGGCTTATGCGGTTCGGTCTGCACGCTGGTGCAATGGTGGGCGGCCATCTTGCCTGCTTTGACGGCTGGTGCGGGGTGTCCTTCCTGATTGCCCCGGTAACCCACCTCGGTTACCCATGAGGTATGTTGATGCAAGAAATCCTGATCCCGGCGATCCTGTTGTTTGCAGCAGCCCCCGCCTTTGCCGAACACGCGTGCACCCCCGGTGATGCGGCCAAACCGATGTGGGAATCGCTGAAGGCGTTTGAAGAATCGGGTGGCAAGGTACTGTCATTCAAGGTGAATGACGGGATGTGCCACGAAATCTATGGCGAGGTCGACGGCGCGAAGAGGGAAGTCTTCTATGACCCGAACACTGGCGCCGAACTTGACCGTATCGAAGCCTGAGGTCTGATCATGACAGGCGCATCGCGATTGAACTACGCAAACCCAACATCTGGCCAACGCATGGTCAGGGTGTGGGATATCGGGGCGCGCCTGTTTCATTGGGGCTTGGTCAGTTCTGTTCTGGCAACTTATCTGCTGGCAGACCAACGCAGCCTGCACCGCAAGCTGGGCTATGTGGTGATGGAGCTGATTGCATTCCGGCTGGTCTGGGGCTTGGTGGGCGCGCATCACGCGCGGTTTGTCGGCTTCATTCCGGGGTCGCACGGCCGGATGTATTATCTGCGCGACGTCGCACGGGGCCGCGAAGTGCGGCATCAGGGGCATAACCTGGCGGGGGCTGCGATGATTGTGGCGCTGATTGCCATGCTGGCGGGGATCAGTGCAACGGGCTGGATGACGGGGCGATGTTGTCGATCAAGGGCGTGTCCATCGTGGAAATCGCCCGGCTACGTGGGACACGCGAAGGCATGATCAAAGCGCAAAGCGCGGCGATCTACCGCAAGGTAAGGGTGTCGAACCGGACGGAATTGGTATTTTTGATGGTGGATGAGCGGATCGGCAGGGTTCAGGCACCGGTGGTGGGGGCGGAACAGGCGGGGTGATGGCGGCCCGCCAACATAGACTGGTCGCTTGACAGGCTCGCTCATCGCCCCCTAACAGGCGTTCTGCGCTTGGTTGCCAGCAAATAGCGCCCGAAAGGGAGCGATGGGCTGGCCCTGCCGCACCATCATTCTGGCAATGTGCAGCCTGACTTACATGCGCGCCGCCGCCACCGATTGCTCCAGAATATCCATCGCTTCGGCAAAATGCGCGTCCGGAATGGTGATGGGGGCAAGAAAGCGGATGACATTGCCGTAAACGCCGCAGGTCAGCAGGATGAGGCCGCGCTTGAGCGCCTCGGTCCGCACGCGGCCCGTGAAACCGGCGTCGGGTTCATGGGTGCCGGGGTTGGCGAATTCCACGGCCACCATGAAGCCCGGCCCGCGGATATCCGCGATTTCCGGGGTGGTTGACCGGATGGCCTCCAGCCGCTGTTTCAGCCGGCTGCCCAGCACATTGGCGCGGTCGCACAGCCCTTCATCGGCGATCACATCCAAAACGGCATGGGCTGCGGCAATGCCAAGCGGGTTGCCACCATACGTCCCACCCAGGCCGCCGGGGTTGGCCGCATCCATCATTTCGGCCCGCCCCGTCAGCGCAGCAAGCGGCAATCCACCGGCAAGCCCCTTGGCCATGCAGGTGATATCGGCGCATACGTCATAGCCGTGCATGGCAAACAGGTTGCCCGTGCGTGCAAAGCCGGTTTGCACTTCATCGGCGATCATCACGATTTCATTGTCATCGCACAGCTTGCGCAGGCCCCGCACAAGGTCGGCCGGGGCAGGATAAAAGCCGCCTTCGCCCTGCACCGGTTCAAAGATGATGGCCGCCACGCGGCCCGGATCAAGGTCTGCCTTGAACAGCTTGGTCATGCCTGCCATCGCATCGGCGGTCGAGATGCCGTGCACATCCTGTGGGAACGGCACATGCCAGACATCCGGCATCATCGCGCCAAAGCCCTTTTTGTATGGTTCTACTTTGCCCGTCAGCGACATGCCCATGAATGTGCGGCCATGAAAGGCGCCGCCAAAGGCAATCACCGCGTTGCGCCCGGTGTGGATGCGGGCAATCTTGATGGCGTTTTCCACAGCCTCGACGCCCGTGGTCACAAACACGGTTTTCTTGGGGAAATCGCCGGGTGTTGCGTCATTCAGGCGTTCGGCCAGCCGGATGTAGTTTTCATAGGGCAGCACCTGCGCGCAGGTATGGGTAAAGCGGCCCATTTGTTCGGCCACAGCCGCCATGACGCGCGGGTGGCAATGGCCGGTGTTGACGACCGCAATGCCGGCGGCAAAATCAATATAGCGGTTGCCTTCGATATCCCAGATTTCAGACTTCAGCGCGCGGTCGGCGTAAATCTGCGTCATCATGCCCACCCCGCGTGAGACGGCTGTTTCACGGCGTTTGGCGACTTCGGCGTTCAGCATGGCGGGCTCCTGTGATGTTGTGTGTATTTTGATCAAAAATCTGCCGGGTTTCAACTGGTGATCTGCGGGGCCGACGGCGCAGTGAGTATTTTTACAAAGAGAAAACCGGAAAGGAAATCTTTACCGTCTGTTAACCCCAATTGGCGCAATGTCCGAATCGAATGAGGCGAGGTGAGCATGGCGGGTTTTCAGTCTTACCCTACACCCCACCCCACACCCCTGGTGGACGATGATCCGTTAGATGCCCTCTGCCTCATTCGCTCTCGCAGGGTTGGACCTGCGACCTTTCATCGGTTGATTGCGGACCATGGATCAGCGCGTGCGGCGCTGGTTGCACTGCCGGGCATTGCGGCGGCAGCAGGGGTGGACCGGTATGAGATTTGCCCAAGGGGCGTGGTTCTGGCGGAAATGAAGGCGGGGCATGCGCTTGGGGCGCGGCTGCTGGTGCACGGGCAGGCGGGCTATCCGGCGGCATTGATGGACATTGCGGATGCGCCACCGGTGCTGTGGGTGCGGGGGGATGCAGGCCTGTTGCAGCGCCCTATGGTGGCCATGGTGGGCGCGCGGAATGCATCGTCACTCGGCTTGCGGATGGCACGGCGGCTGTCAGAGGTGTTGGGCGGGGCAGGGCAGGTGGTGGTATCGGGTCTGGCACGCGGGATTGATGCGGCGGCGCATGAGGCCGCGCTGGAGACGGGTACGGTGGCCGTGATGGCGGGCGGGGTGGATGTGATCTATCCGCCGGAACACGCGGCATTGGCGGCGCAGATTGCAGCCAAGGGGTGCCTTGTATCTGAACAGCCACCGGGTTTGGAGCCGCAGGCACGGCATTTCCCGCAGCGCAACCGGATCGTGGCAGGGCTGGCGCGGGCCGTTGTGGTGGTGGAGGCGGCGGCCAAGTCGGGCAGCCTGATTACAGCGCGCGATGCGGCCGATCTGGGACGCGATGTGCTGGCGGTGCCGGGGCACCCGTTTGATGCGCGCGCAGCGGGCTGCAACATGCTGATCCGTGATGGCGCGACGCTGGTGCGCCATGCGGCGGATGTGCTGGAGGCTGTTGGCGTGGTGGCGGGGGCAGAGCGTGTGGTGGCAGAACACGCGGCGGTGCCGACGCCAACCACACCGCAAAGGCCGCTGGCCGATATGGCGGCGGTGCACCAGTTGATTCTTGACCGGTTGGGGCCAAGCCCCTTGGCCGAAGATCAATTGATCCGTGATCTGGCGATGCCATCTGCTGCTGTGGCACCTGCGCTGATTGCGCTGGAGCTGGACGGACAGATTCAGCGGCAGGCGGGTGGGCTGCTAAGCCGGGTCAACTGACAGTCAGCAAGCCTCGGGCACGACGGCAGCATAAACGCCGCAATAGGATGTGCTGGCAAACCACGCATCCGTCGCCCCGACGGCCATGTCCATCATCACCCAGGTGCCACCGGATTTCTGCAGGAACGCATCCATGCGGATGCCATCCATGAAATCCGGATCATAGCTTTCAGTGATGCCGAAAGGCGTGCGCGCCACGTCAATCGCACCGCCACCGGGGCGCTGGGGCTGCAGCATGACAAGCGCCACGGTGCCATCCACCCGCGCCTCCTGGATGACAAATTCAACGGGGGCGCCAAACAGCGCCTCGGCATGTGGGCGCATGGCCTCCATCAGGCCACGCCGATCCGCCGATCCGCGTGCAGGCGTTTCCCAGGCTTGCGCCGGGCCAAGGGCGGTCAGGAAAATCACGGTTGCAAACAGGCTGCGCAGCATGGGGATTTCCGTCAACATACAGGTGAATATACAGCCAACATGCGCGGCTTTGATGGCGTTTGGCAAGGCATGCGGGTTTGGCGCATTGACAAAGTGTGGGGCCTGATCCCATGTAAGGCCGCCTTGCAAGGCCTTCCCGAAAGGATAGAGATGCCCGTCGTCGTCGTCGAATCGCCCGCCAAGGCCAAGACAATCAACAAATATCTGGGGTCCGACTATACAGTGCTAGCGTCCTATGGCCATGTGCGCGATCTGCCGCCCAAGGATGGGTCGGTCAACCCGGACGCTGGTTTCGAGATGACATGGGAAATCGCGGCTGACAGCAAAAAGCATGTCCGCGCGATTGCCGAGGCGTTGAAGACGGATCAGAACCTGATCCTGGCCACCGACCCCGACCGCGAGGGTGAGGCGATCAGCTGGCATTTGCAGGCCGCATTGGCCAGCAGCCTGAAAAAGGGGGCCAAGGTCACCCGGGTCACATTTAACGCGATCACCAAGGCCGCCGTGACCGAGGCGATGAAGAACCCCCGGCAGGTGGATCAGCCTCTGGTTGATGCCTATCTTGCACGCCGCGCTTTGGATTATCTGGTGGGATTCACGTTGTCACCCGTGCTGTGGCGCAAGCTGCCGGGGTCACGTTCGGCGGGCCGCGTGCAATCGGTGTGCCTGCGCCTGATAGTGGACCGCGAGATGGAGATCGAGGCGTTCCGCGCACAGGAATTCTGGACGGTGGCGGCACTACTTGCCACGCCACGGGGTCAGGAATTTGAGGCGCGGCTGGTCACGCTGGGTGGCAAGAAACTGTCAAAATTCGATATTCCGACGGCTGAGGCGGCGGAGTTGGCGGTGCAGGCTATCACAAATCGAACATTCAAGGTGGAGTCGGTTGAGGCAAAGCCAGCCAGCCGAAACCCCTATGCGCCGTTCATGACATCGACCCTGCAACAAGAGGCGTCGCGCAAGTTCGGCATGGGGGCCAAGGTCTGCATGAATGCGGCACAGCGACTGTATGAGGCGGGGCACATCACTTATATGCGGACCGATGGCATTGATATGGCGCCCGAAGCGGTGATGGCGGCGCGCGATGTGATCAAGGACATGTTCGGGGCAGCTTATGTGCCCGAAAGCCCGCGCATGTACAAGAACAAGGCCAAGAACGCGCAGGAAGCGCATGAGTGTATCCGGCCTACGGAAATGGCGGCCAGCCCCGATACCTTGCGCCTGACCGAAGCCGATCAGCGCAAGCTGTATGACCTGATCTGGAAACGCACGATTGCCAGCCAAATGGCGGCGGCGCGGATGGAACGTACGGTTGTTGAGATCGTCAGCCCTGACGGGCAGGTGGGTCTGCGGGCAAACGGGCAGGTGGTGCTGTTTGACGGGTTCCTGCGCGTCTATGACGAAGGCCGCGATGAAGAGGATGATGACGAAGGCCGCCTGCCGCAGATCATGCAAGGCGAAGGCGTGGACAAGCGAAAAGTGACGCCAAACCAAAGCTTTACCCAACCGCCGCCGCGCTATACCGAGGCCACGCTGGTCAAACGGATGGAGGAGTTGGGCATCGGGCGGCCGTCAACCTATGCCAGCGTGCTGACCACGATCGTGGACCGCGAATATGTGCGCAAGGACAAGAACCGCCTGTTCCCCGAAGACAAGGGGCGGCTGGTGACAGCCTTCCTGTCAAACTTTTTCCAGCGCTATGTGGAGTATGATTTCACCGCCGATCTGGAAAGCCAGCTGGATGACGTGTCAGCAGGTGAGCGGGATTACAAAGAAGTGCTGGCGCGGTTCTGGCGTGATTTTTCGGCCGCCGTGGCGGAAACGGCTGATCTGCGGATCAGTGAAGTGCTGGAAAAGATTGATGATTTCCTGTCACCACATCTGTACCCTTCGCGCAGCGATGGGTCTGATCCGCGCGTGTGCCCGACCTGCGGTACCGGGCGGCTGCACCTGAAAACGGCGCGGACGGGGTCTGC
>JAYUZO010000029.1:0-2006 GCA_043751715.1 Rhodobacterales bacterium
AGTGATCGAAGATTGCGAAGAATGCTTCAATCCGATCACTTCCTGACGGCCCCTTAAGCCTGCCTTGAAGGCCCTGTTACAGCCGCCCTACAAGGCTGAAGTTTGCAATCAGCAGCTCGGCCCGTGGTGGGGCTGCGCCGCGCTGGGTACTGATCGTGTACGTCGTGCTGACCTCGGCCATGTCGAATCCGGCAAAGATGCTGCGCACCTGTGGCACATCATTCAGGCTCATGATGAACTGCCCCTTGATGCCCGCCAGCACTGCCGCCATACGCGCGAAATCGCTGCGGTCGAACAGCAGCTTGCCATAGTCCGTCTCGCAGCCCCAATAGGGCGGATCAAGGTAGAACAGCGTGCCCGTCCGGTCGTAGCGCGGAATGAAATCTGCCCAGTCGAGGCATTCGATCACCACCCCCGCCAGCCGCGTGTGCAGGTCTTCCAGCATCGGCTCCAGCGTCGTCAGGTTGAACCGCCCTGGACGATCCGCCGACACCCCGAAATTGCGCCCTGATGGCTTGCCGCCAAAGGCCGTGCGTTGCAGGTATAAAAACCGCGCCGCGCGTTCCAGATCGGTCAGCGTGTCGGCGTCGGTTGCCGTCAGGCGTTCAAATTCCACCCGCGTCGTCAGCTGGAATCGCAGGTGATCCAGAAACTGCGGATAGTGCCGCTGCAGGATGCGAAACAGGTTCGCCACATCGCGGCCCCGGTCATTGATCACCTCGGCAGACGGACGCGATGTCCGCCGCAGAAAGATGCCGCCCATGCCCACGAAAGGCTCGGCATAGGTGGCACAGGGCAGCGCATCAAGGATGCCGCAGATGCGTTTTGCAAGGTTACGCTTGCCACCCAGATAGGGGGCAACAGGCTGCGCTGGGGCAATGGGTGTTAACGTTGTTTTCATCCGAATCAAACCTTCTGGGCCAGCCCGCAAGGGCGGGGGTGCGGCCATAAGTTCGTGCTGGTCGGCGGGGGTTTGTGAACGCGGAACCCCGTGTTGAACAGGGGTTGCATCCCCTGTTGAACCACCCCTTCAGGGGCCGGTTTTGGCAGACAGCAGCACCTGCAGATCATAGTCGCCCACCGTCTGAATGGCCGTGGCCGGGGGGCCCGCACGCACATGCAGGCTGTAATCACCGCGCGGCAGGGACCATGGCGCAAAGACCACCGTCACCTCGGCCACGCCGGTGATCGTGGCCACGCCTGCGATGGCAGCCCCGCCCTTGGCGCGCGCATGCACCTCGGCCGTGCCACCGGTAAAGGCGGGTACGGTGCTTGCGGGGGCCACAGGCTGGATCGCCACCTGCAATGCCAGGCCATCTGCCTCATACATCCTGATCGGATCATCCATCATGCGGCCCTCCATGTGCCATCAAACCTGCGCTGGGGCTGATATGTGCCTGCCACGGCCACCTGCGGCACATAACGGCCCGGCATCTGCCGATCAGGCCACGCACCCGCGACCACGTGGTTGCCATAGCGGCCTGCCATCACCGGGGCCGCGCGCCAAACCCCGGCACGGCGGATGGTTGGGGCGGCCGCAACCGGCACCCCCACGGTGCCCGCACCCGCACCTGTTGCCGCCGCACTGCCCGCCCCAGCCGCCAGAACCGGCACAACACCCGTCCCCGCGCCTGCTGCCGCCGCACTGCCCGCCACAGCCGCCAGAACCGGCACAGCACCCGTCCCCGCGCCCGTTGCCGCCGCACTGCCTGCCCCAGCCGCCAGAACCGGCACACGCCCAGCACCTGCACCGGCAGCCTCTGCCGCACCTGCGCCCGCGCCCGTGATCCCGCCTGCACCAACCTGTCCGCTTGCGGCACCTGCCGCACCCGCCAGCCCCCCGCCCGCGCCCACCACGGGCACCACGCCCGCGCCCGCACCTGCCGCACCCGCCAGCCCCCCGCCCGCGCCCACCACGGGCACCATACCCGCGCCCGCACCTGCCGCACCCGCAAGCCCGACCCCCGCCCCCCTGACCGGCACAGCGCCTGCACCGGCACCGGCAG
>JAYUZO010000030.1:0-4488 GCA_043751715.1 Rhodobacterales bacterium
GGCAGGCGATGCCGCGCGCGGCGCTACGGTGTATGTGACGTTGGAACCCTGCGCGCATCATGGCCAGACATCGCCCTGCGCCAAGGCGTTGATATCAGCTGGCGTGGCCCGCGTGGTGACAGGCATGACCGACCCCGATCCGCGCGTGGCGGGCCGGGGCCATGCGCTGCTGCGGGCGGCAGGCATTGCGGTGACCGAAGGGGTCTGTGCCGATCAGGCGCAGGCGGTGGCGGCGGGCTTTGTCAAACGGGTGACGCAGGGCCTGCCCTTTGTGACACTGAAACTCGCCAGCAGTTTTGATGGCCGCACGGCGCTGGCCGACGGGTCTTCGCGCTGGATCACCGGCGCGGGCGCGCGGCGCGCGGTGCATGCGATGCGGCTTCGCCATGACGCGGTGCTGGTGGGGGCGGGCACGGCGGTGGCGGATGATCCTGATCTGACGGTGCGCGGCATGGGCGCTGTGCGCCCGCCGGTGCGCGTGGTGATGGACCGTGGCCTGCGCACGTCGCCTGCGGGCCGGTTGGGGCACACAGCGCGGGATGTGCCGGTGTGGATGCTGCATGCGACAGGTGCTGTGGCGGGGGATTGGGCGGGCACGGGGGCCACGCTGATCGCCGCCGGGGGTTTGACGGCGCGTGAGGGGTTGCAGGCATTGGCCACACGCGGGATCACGCGGGTGTTCTGTGAAGGCGGGGCCACACTCGCGGCCAGCCTGCTGGCCGCTGATCTGGTCGATGAGGTGGTGATGTTCACCGCGGGAATCGCCATTGGCGGTGCGGGTTTTGCCGCGGTGGGCGTGTTGCCGCCGGTGCCACTGGCTGAAACAAACCGCTTTACGCTGAAATCCACGTTTCAAACCGGTGTCGATGCCGTGACCATTTGGGCGCGCAACCCGGCCTGAACGCGCCAAAACCGACCCATTTCTTCAAAACCGTCACCCAAAAAGTTTCAGTGCATTTTTGCACAATTCAGCCGCACATTCCGATTTAACGTGCTTTTTCACGGGATCTCACAGCCCCGTGTGCAGCCCGTGATCAGCCGTGCGCAAAACCCCCTTATTTCGACCCCAAGTGTTTCAATCGGCGCAGGCCAGCCCTTGCCAAGATGCACGGCAGTTCACAAAACCGGTAGCTGGCGTGATGGGGCGTGGGCTTTTTCTTTCGTGTTTTCAAAGCGATATTGGCTTCACCGGACGGCAAACACGCTGTCCCTTCAAACTCTTAAAGGAACACACCATGAAAAAGATCATCCTTGCTTCGCTCATCGCCCTGTCAGCCGGCACCGCAGCATTCGCCACCGGCGGCGTGTCCAGCGCCATCGCGGTTGAAGTGAACCGTCTGGTCCCCGGCGCTGACCTGTCGAACCTGACCGCATCGCAGGCCGGCCGTCTGCACGCCCTGTTCGCCACATCCGAAAACCTGCGTTCGGGCGAAAACCCAGCCGGTCAGATCCAGGTGATCCTCGGCGCACAGTAACGGTCCTTTCCCCTTTCTGATGGGGGCCGTACAAAGGGCGGGTGCAGCAATGCACCCGCCCTTATGCTGTTACCCCCGCCTTTCGGCTGTTACCAATGCCCGGTTGACGGCATCGAAAGCCACGGTTCCACCGGCACCAACGCCTCACCAATCTGCAGGATTTCGACACTGATATTGTCGGGCGACCGGACAAACGCCATGCGCCCATCGCGCGGCGGGCGGGCGATCACCACGCCGTTGGCCGCCAGATGCGCGCAGGTGGCATGAATATCTGACACGCCATAGGCCAGATGGCCAAAATGGCGGCCGTCCGACGGCAACCCCGCATCGCCATCCCAGTTATAGGTCAATTCCACCGGGCAATCCGGCTGGCCGGGCGGTGCCATGAACACCAGCGTGAACCGCCCGCCGTCATTCTCCATCCGCCGCGTCTCCTCCAGCCCCAGCAGCGCGTAAAACGCAATTGACGCCTCAAGGTTTTTGACGCGCACCATGGTGTGCAGATATCGGATGGTCATTGGGGTTCTCCTGTGTGGGCAACTTACGTGTGGTGCATGCCTGAAACGGCATTGCGTTGTATGGCCTGACGCCTAGAACGTTGACGTGATGCTGAACCCGATGCTGGCATCGCGCGCATCATACAGATTGATGTTTGAACGCGTCTCGCTGACATTCAGGCTGACCACCGGCGCAAAGCCCAGATAATCAAAGTTGCGCAAGGTGGCGTCCAGTGACAGACCCAGTTTCAGGTCCTGCCGTCCATCGACCGCATAGGGCGACCGGTCATAATCCTTGGCCGCCACATCTGCCGAGGCGCTGAGTGCGGTGCCAAAGACCGGGCGCGCGAATGCCCATGTCACGCTGGCCGTCGCCGCGCGGTGCGCAACGGCAATGGAATCTGACCGCGTATCGCGCAAATTCAGCGTGAACTGCACCTGATCATTATTGGCCAATTGCAGTTTGATGGCCGCATTCGCCCCCAGGATCGTGGCGCTGTTGATGTCGTTGTCGGTGCGGTTCTGACGTTCGGCAGACAGCGAAAGATCCAGCTTTGCCGTGTCTGACAAAGCCGTCGCTGTGCCAAATGTCAGGCGCGCGTAATTGGAAAGCGCCGCCCCGCCGTACCAGTTGGTGCCAAGGGTAAGACCCGCGTTCAGTTGCGTGGCCTGCGTTGCCGCCCAGCGCCGTGAGATGCCGATTTCGATTGCGCCAAAATCAAAATCGCTGCTTTTCACAGCCGGGGCCTGCGCGCGTGCCTTGGCCGACAGAATGGCCGATTGCTGCGTCAGTGCAAACGTCAGATCGGTTTCTGCCGACGGTGTTGTGGCAAGACGGTAGCGGCCCGAAACCCCAAAGGTGGCCTTCCAGCCCGACAGCGCCTGCCCTGCGCCATCAATATCGAACACGAATGGCAGTCCGGGGATCGTCAGGGTTGACTGCGACGATCCGTTGTTCAAGTTCGACGTCGGCCGCAGCGAAAGGTCAAAACGCAGCCGCAGCGCTGTGCGGGCGCGAACATAGTCGAAATCCCGCTCTGCCAACGTGCGTGCACGCGCATCCGGGGCAATTTCGGCGGCCCGGCGCAGCCACAATTGC
Source organism: Rhodobacterales bacterium (assembly GCA_043751715.1). Taxonomy (GTDB): domain Bacteria; phylum Pseudomonadota; class Alphaproteobacteria; order Rhodobacterales; family Rhodobacteraceae; genus JAAFHS01. Next base: position 3,072 of record JAYUZO010000030.1, read on the forward strand.
GCGCGCAAGCGTTGCCCGTCCGACGCCAGGGCCTGTGCGCGTGCCAGGGCCGCAGCGTAACGCAGGCCGGGCGTAGGGGCGGCATTCCATGCGCGTATGGCGGTGGCAATCGCTGCATCGGTCTGCCCCAGATCGCGCAGGGCGCGGGCGCGGATGACAAGCGCCGCCGGATCAGCTGGATCAGCCCGCAGCAACGCATCGGCCATATCCAGCGCAGACGCCGCATCACCGCGTTCCAGCGTCGCAACTGCCAGCACACGCAGATTTTCTGCGTCAAGCTGAACAGTTTGCGCAAACAACGGCTGCGTCAGCAGGGCCAGCGCAGCGGCTGCAGCAATGCACCGAAATCGGGTCATCAGCGGTAAAGGATAAAGCCACCGGTTTCGCGGACCACCGAGTTGGTTGTGCCGCCAAGTGGGTCATTATTCGCCCCAGCTGCGTTACCGAACCGTGGATCGGTCGCCTGAATAACGATGACGCCAACCACTTCCTGATCAGCACCCGCCCCGGAAATCACGCCATAAAACCGGCCCTCTTCCCACAATTCGCTGATGCCGTCACCATTCGCGGGAAAGCTGCGGGCTGTGCCGCTGATTTCACCGGCGGGCGACAAAGTACCCTCTTCAACGGTAAAGCTGATCGCAGGCAGTGCGGTCAGAGCGGCGTTGTCAAAGTCATCGGCAAGCGCGGCAACGATCTGCGGTGTCACATTAACGCCATTCAGATCAAACACTTGCCGGTTCGTGACCGAACCGATGATCGCGCCACTGCCGTCAAAATCGCCAAGGTCGATGGTGATGTTCATATTGCCGGTCACGTATTCAAGTCCGCCACGATTGGTGAAATCACGCACGCCAGCATAATCGCCGTTGTAAACAGCAAACGAGCTTGCGCCTGTCGCCTGCGGCAGTGTGACTGACCCGTTGCGTTCAAAAACAAACCCGCCAAAACCAAAGTTGATGTACTGCCCGGTGCGGATGATGGCAAAGCTGGTATCGCCGCTGGTACTTTGCCCACGCACCGCGCGGTGCAGGAACACATCAACCGGAATACCATTTACCGTGTCTTCGGCAATCGGGTTGGGTTCATACAGATCAAATGGCGTGGTGATACCCGGCACCGTGATTTCGTTGTATTCGTTGATCCCGTCAAACGGCAGGCCATCAACCGTAAACGTTCCGGTCGCCGCGTCGTACGTTGTATCCGTCACATAGCCGCCGCCTTGCGAGTCCCGCAATTCGAACCGGCTGATGGGCCGACTTGCCGCCGGGTTCGTCGTGCCGCCCAGCTCTTCCGTCGGTTCCGGAAACTCTTCCTCGACAGCGAAGGGGTTGCCGCCACATGCTACCAAAAACATCAAGGCCGACAATGAAACCACCTTATTTACCATTTTTCCGCCCCGATCATGTCTTTGCCC
>JAYUZO010000031.1:0-6500 GCA_043751715.1 Rhodobacterales bacterium
CTCCACCACGAATCTGCACGCCCCCTGTGACCATTGGCGCTGTTGGCCGCAGAACCCCGCGCGGTCCGATGCAGCAATGCGCGGTCTGGCTATGTGGGCGGTTTGACGCTAGCGTTTTACGCAGAACCGTTTTTCTGCCGTACGGGCGTCAGTATCATCATCATGCAACCCACCGCGCGCCTTTCTGCTGCCCTGATCGCTGCAACCGCTGTTGCGGCGTTGTTGGCGCAGGGCATTGTCACATCGCAGCTGCCGCAGATGTCCGGCACCCTGCAGGTGATTGTGGTGCTGACCGGGTATTTCACGATTCTGACCAACCTTATCTTTGCCTGCAGTTTTGCGCGGGTGGCCATCACAGGCAACCGGGGCTCGGCGTTGTGGAATGGTGGTTTGGTGTTGTGGATCGGCACGGTCGGGCTGGTGTATCATCTGCTTCTGGCCGGCATCTGGGCACCGCAAGGCTTTGCCTGGTGGGCAGATCAGGGTTTGCACACGGCAACCCCCCTGCTTGGCCTGTTCTGGTGGCTGCGATTTGCCCCCAAGGGCCCCCTGCGCGCCACAGCACCCCTGTGGTGGACAATACTGCCACTGGCCTATTGCATCTATGCCTTGCTGCGGGGCCAGATCACGGGCTTTTATGCCTATCCGTTCATTGATGCGGGCCAGCTTGGCCCCCTGCGCACAGCGATCAACATCCTTGGCCTGACCGCAGGATTTGTGGCAGGCGGCTACGGCGTGCTGTTTGCGGCAAGGCAACTTGACCGGGGATCGCCACAAGGCTGATTGCATGGCGGGCAGACCCGACCAGGCGCATCACGGGCTACCCCAGCGGCCCCGGCCTGCGCTCTTCGGTCAGCAGCACATTCGCCTCGACCTGCCCCACCCCCGGCAGCGTCATGATCCGCCGCCGCAGCACGCGTTCGAAATCTGCAATATCCCGCGCGACCACCCGCAGGCGGTAATCAAACAACCCCAGCACATGCTGCACCACCTGCACCTCCGGGATCGCCGTCACCGCGCGTTCAAAATCCTCCAAAGATACTCGCCCCTTCGTGGCCAGCTTGATGCCCAGAAACACTGTCACGCCAAACCCAAGCGCCGGTTTATCCACCACCACGCGTTGGCCCGCCAGCACCCCCGCATCTTCCAGCCGCTTGATCCTGCGCCATGCCGCAGGCTGGCTTAGCCCGAACCGCCGCCCCAACGACCCCGCACTTTCGGTCGCATCTGCCACCAATGCGCGCAGCAATGCCCGGTCTGTGTCATCCAGATCAATCATACGGGTAACGCCTCACCATCCTTGATCGTCGCAATCAGCATCAGCGCCTCGATATCCGCGATATGCGGCAGGGTCAGAATGCGGCTGCGGTAAATCTGCTGATACTGCGTCATGTCGCGGGCAATCACGTTCAGCCGCACATCCACCCGGCCCAGAAACGTCTCGATCGCCACAACCTCCGGCACCTCGCGCGCCGCCGCCAGAAAATCATCGAACGCGCGCGGATCGGTTTTATCCAGCGTAAAGCGCAAGCTGACCTCTACCTCATATCCCAAGGCCCGCCAGTCGATCACTGCACTGCGCCCCTTGATCACCCCCGCCTCGGCCAACCGTTCAAGCCTGCGCCAGCAGGTGCCAGACGTCACCCCCGCCCGCTCGGCCAGCACTTGGGTCGCCACGCCCGGCTCTGCCAGCAATTGGCGCAGGATGCGGCGGTCGGTATCATCCAGTGGCATGAAAATTCCTTATATTGCAAAAACTGCGCATGATTTTTTGCAGAAAAATCGTATCTTGTCAATTTTTGCAGCCATCAGTACGCAAAACTCCCTATCTTCCCGCCATCAACCAAAGGAGAGAACACCCATGCGCGTGTATTATGACCGTGACTGCGATATCAACCTGATCAAGGACAAAAAGGTCGCCATTCTCGGCTACGGCAGCCAAGGCCATGCCCACGCGCTGAACCTGCGCGACAGCGGCGCGAAAAACGTGGTCGTCGCCCTGCGCCCCGGTTCGGCATCGGCCAAGAAGTGCGAAGCCGAGGGCCTGAAGGTGATGGATATCGCCGAGGCCGCCAAGTGGTGCGACGTGATCATGTTCACCATGCCGGATGAGCTGCAGGCAGAAACCTACCGCAAATACGTGCATGACAACCTGAAGGAAGGCTCTGCCATCGCCTTTGCCCACGGCCTGAACGTGCATTTCGGCCTGATCGAGCCGAAAAAGGGCGTCGATGTCATCATGATGGCCCCCAAAGGCCCCGGCCACACCGTGCGCGGCGAATACACCAAGGGCGGCGGCGTGCCGTGCCTTGTGGCCGTGCATCAGGATGCGACCGGCAAGGCGATGGAAATCGGTCTGTCCTACTGCTCGGCCATCGGTGGCGGGCGTTCGGGGATCATCGAGACCAACTTCCGTCAGGAATGCGAAACCGACCTCTTCGGCGAACAGGCCGTCCTTTGCGGTGGCCTGGTCGAGCTGATCCGCATGGGCTTTGAAACCCTTGTGGAGGCCGGGTATGAACCCGAGATGGCCTATTTCGAATGCCTGCATGAGGTGAAGCTGATCGTCGATCTGATCTATGAAGGCGGCATTGCCAACATGGATTACTCGATCTCCAACACCGCCGAATACGGCCAGTACGTCTCCGGCCCGCGCATCCTGCCCTATGATGAGACGAAGGCGCGGATGAAGGCCGTGCTGTCGGATATCCAGTCCGGCAAATTCGTGCGCGATTTCATGCTGGAAAACGCGGTGGGCCAGCCGACGATCAAGGCTTCGCGTCGCAGCAATGACGAACATCAGATCGAACTGGTGGGCAAAAAGCTGCGCGACATGATGCCGTGGATTTCCAAGGGCAAGATGGTGGACAAAGCGCGGAACTGATGTTGACGGCGGGGTAAACCCCGCCCTACGACTCGCGGGCGGTCCCGATCGGGCCGCCCGTTTGTATTGGGGGCTTTATGGGCAGACTTGCGGGCAAAGTGGCACTGATCACCGGTGGGGCCACCGGCATGGGGGGGGCTGCCAGCCGCCTGTTTGCGGCCGAAGGCGCCAAGGTTGGCATTCTTGATCATAACCTTGCCGCCGCCGAAGCGACAGCCGAGGGTATCCGCGCGGCTGGCCACCTGGCCATTGCCGTGCAGGCTGATGTGTCAAACGCCGCCCAGGTCACGGCCGCCGTGGGCACCGTCACCGCCGCCTTTGGCCCCATCACCGTGCTGTTCAACCATGCGGGCACCATTGTGATAAAGCCGTTTCTGGACACGACCGAGGAAGAATGGGATTGGCTGCATGCCGTCAACGTCAAAGGCATGTTTCTGACCACAAAGGCCGTTTTGCCCCAGATGATCGCTGCCGGTGGTGGTTCCATCGTCTGCACATCATCCATCAGCGCGGTTGCTGGCACCCCGATGGAGGTGCTGTATGACACCACCAAAGGGGCGGTTCACATGTTCGCCCGCGCCATTGCCGTTGAATTCCGCGACCGCAATATCCGCTGCAACGCCGTCTGCCCCGGTTTCATCGAAACGCCCCATGGCCTGCGCGAGGTGCGTGATCTGGCAGCCCTTGGCGTTGATGTGTCCGAGGCCGCGATCAAGGCCGCACAGGGGCGCATCGGCAAACCCGAAGAGGTGGCGCAGGCAGCGCTGTTCCTTGCGTCCGATGAGGCAAGTTTCGTGAACGGCACGCATCTGTTCGTCGACAACGCATTCACCGCCATCTGACCGGTTCAGACACAGTGCCTCCCCTCCCCCCCGTGGGGAGGAGGGGCTGGGGGTGGGGGGCGGCAAACGCGAATTAAACCGCCGCCTCCACCGCCGCCACGATCCCGTCCACCGTTGCTGTCAGCAGGCCTTCGTCCTCGCATTCCGCCATCACCCGCACCAAAGGCTCTGTCCCCGATTTGCGGATCAACAGCCGGCCTTTGCCCACCAATGCTGCCTCTGCATCAGCAATCACCGCCTTGACCGACGCTGCGGAAAGCGGCTCTTGCCCCGCCGCGTAGCGCACGTTTTTCAGCATCTGCGGCACGGTGTCGAACTGCCGAATCAGCTCAGACGCAGGCTGCCCCGTCCGCGCCATTTCTGCCAGAAACTGCAAGCCCGCAATCAGCCCGTCGCCCGTGGTTGCGTAATCCGTCATCACGATGTGCCCGGACTGTTCCCCGCCAAGGTTCCAACCGCCGGCGCGCATCGCCTCCACCACATAGCGATCGCCCACATTCGTGCGTTCCAGCCGCAAACCCTGGCCCACCAGATGCCGCTCCAACCCCAGGTTTGACATGACCGTGGCCACCAGAGTGCCGCCTTTCAGCCGCCCTTCGCTGGCCCACCGCGTGGCCAGCAGCGCCATGATCTGATCGCCGTCCGCCACCGCCCCGTGCTGATCCAGAATCATCACCCGGTCGGCATCACCATCAAGGCAAATGCCGACATCCGCATGGTGCAGCACCACTGCCTCGGCTGCCGTATGGGTATGCGTTGACCCACAGTTTTCGTTGATGTTCTTGCCGTTGGGTGTAACCCCCACCCGGATCACATCGGCACCAAGTTCCCACAGCACATCCGGGGCCGCCTTGTAGGCCGCACCATTGGCACAGTCGATCACCACCTTCAGGCCATCGAGCCGCAACCCTTGCGGAAATGTCGTCTTGGCAAATTCCTGATAGCGCCCGCGTCCGTCCTCAATCCGCTTGGCGCGCCCGATGTTTTCGGCCTTGGCCGGCTGGATGTCGCCCGCCAGAATAGCCTCGATCTCGGCTTCGGCCTCATCGCTCAGCTTGAAGCCGTCGGGGCCAAAGAACTTGATCCCGTTATCGTGGTGCGGGTTGTGGCTGGCCGAAATCATCACGCCCAGATCCGCGCGCATGCTGCGTGTCAGAAACCCTACAGCAGGCGTGGGCACCGGGCCCAGCAGCAGCACGTTCATGCCCGTGCTCGTCAGCCCCGCCGTCAGTGCGTTTTCCAGCATGTAGCCCGACAGGCGTGTATCCTTGCCAATCACCACGCGGTGTTCGTTGCTTGCGTCACGGCGAAAGAACCGCCCGGCGGCAGCACCCAGTTTCAGCGCCATTTCCGCCGTCATCGGATAGGTGTTGGCACGCCCCCGCACGCCATCGGTGCCAAACAGTTTTCTGCTCATGTCGCATCCCCCTTTGTCACCGCAAACCACAGGCGCATGGCCTGCCGCGTTTCACCTACATCATGCACACGTATCATCTGCACGCCTTGCGCGATCCCTGCAAGGGCCACCGCAATGGAACCCGGCAGGCGCGCCTGTGCATCATCTGCCCCGCCAATCGTGCCGATAAACCGCTTGCGGCTTGCGCCCAGCAGCACCACGCAACCAAGGCCGTGGAACATCGACATGCGTTGCAACAGCGCAAGGTTATGGCGCGCGGTCTTGCCAAAACCGATACCGGGGTCAATGGCAATGCGGCTGCGGTCTATGCCAGCCGACACCGCCGCATCAATGCGCGCAGACAGCCAATCATAAACATCCAGCACAACATCATCATACTGCGGGTTGGCCTGCATGGTCTGCGGTGTGCCCTGCGCATGCATCAGGATGACCGGGCAGGTCGCCGCGGCCACCACCGCAGCCATGCCTGTATCAAAGGTCAGCGCCGACACGTCATTCACGATATCGGCCCCTGCGGCCCGCGCCACCGCAGCCTTGCGCGTATCAATACTGATCGGGGTGGTGATGCCTGCCGCACGGATGGCTGCAATCACCGGGGCTGTGCGCGCCGTTTCCTCGGCCACGTCCACCAACACCGCCCCCGGCCGTGTGCTTTCACCGCCGATATCAAGGATATCTGCGCCCTCCATCGCCCGCACCTGCGCCAGTGCGGCATCGGTGCCAAGAAAACGCCCGCCATCAGAAAAGCTGTCAGGTGTGACGTTCAAAATGCCGATCAGACGCGGCACATCCCATGTCAGGCCCGCAAAACCCGCGCGGGGGGCCGTCAGCCGTGTCAGCACATCCTGCGGCACATCGGCCGCCGCCACCACGCGCGGTGCCACATGCCGCGCGATCACCTCCACCCGGTCAAACCAGCACCAGCCCCCGGCCAGCACATGTGCATCCATGGGGCGCGCCGCATCAACCATCGCAATCGGGCGAAAATATTCCATATGCAGGCGTTAAGCCGTTGCACGGCCTTGGGCAAGCGCCACCCGCACCACAGGCACGCAGGGTTCCGCCGGAATTGCAACATCGCCGTGAACCTGCACAACGCCTGCCTGCATCACCCCGGCCAGCCACAGCACCAACGATACAGGATCAGCGCCCACCGGCCCATCAACCGCATCCAGCACCATCTTAGACGGTGCCCACACCACCATCCGCCCCCGCCGTATTGCCCAATCCATTTCCGTACGCGTGCCCACCACCACGCACCGCGCATCGCGCGCAGCCAGTGCCCAGGCGTTTTGTTCGATCGCCAGCAAATCAATCCGCCGCTGGGTGGGTTTGTGGCCCGTGCTGGCGCGCGGCT
>JAYUZO010000032.1:0-15920 GCA_043751715.1 Rhodobacterales bacterium
CATGCTGCGCATCGGATATTTTGGCGCGGATACCGCCCCCCATCATCAGGCGTTGATCCAGTCGATGTTTGCCACCGCCATGGGCCCGGTCCGGCAGGAAGGGCCCTTTGATTTCGGCACCAGCACGCTGCTGGAAACCCTGCGCGACATGGGCCTTGCCATAGGCAATGACCGCGAGCTTGCCCATGTGCCCCCCGCCGCCACGCTGTTTTTGCACCGCAAGATTGGCGGCATGTACCTGATGGCCGCCAAATTGCAGGCCCGCATTGCACTGCGCCCAATGGTGGAACGCTATTGCCGCGATGAATTCACAGGATAACCCGATGACAGACTGGCCCCCCACCCGTGCCCATGGCGACGCCATATTGGCAGGTTTCATCCCCCGCATGGGCCGCCGCTATGCCAATGGCCGCAACACCGACCACGGCCCCGGCGCGCATAAGGCGGTGTCGGTGCTGTCACCCTATATCAGGCGCAGGCTGGTGCTGGAACAGGATGCCGTGGCGGCGGCATTGGCCGCACATGGCCCCGAAGATGCCGAGAAATTCGTGCAAGAGGTGATCTGGCGTGGTTATTTCAAGGGCTGGCTGGAACGCCGCCCGCAGGTCTGGGCTAGCTATGTTCAGGGCCTTGACGCTGATCTGGCAGCCCTTGACCGTGACCGCCGCCTGCGCCGCGATGTTGACCGGGCCATAAACGGTCAGACCGGGCTGGACTGCTTTGATGCATGGGCCACCGAACTGGTGGACACAGGCTATCTGCACAACCACGCGCGGATGTGGTTCGCCTCCATTTGGATTTTCACCCTTGGCCTGCCATGGCGGCTGGGCGCTGATTTCTTTTTCCGCCACCTGCTGGATGGCGATGCCGCGTCCAACACCCTTGGCTGGCGCTGGGTCGCGGGCCTGCATACGCGTGGAAAGCCCTATCCCGCCGATGCCCAGAACATCGCCACCTTTACCAACGGCCGCTTTACCCCGCGCCCGTCCGATCTGGCCGAGGTGACCCAAGGGCTGGAGGCGACCGAGCCTGACGGCCTGCCATCCGTGCTGCCCCTGCGCAGCTTTACCGCACCCCGGCCCGGCCACCCGACGGCACTGCTGATCACGGATGAGGATTGCCGCGTTGCGGATTTCAACCTTGCAGCCCTTGATATCCGCACGACTGCCACCCTGACAGCCAGCCACCTGCGATCACCCCTGCCGGTGTCAGATCTGGTTCTGGCGTTTGAGGCGGGCGCGCTAGCCGATGCCGCCCACTACGTCAACGCCGCCCCCACGGTGCTGCACGCCGCCGACCCTGCAGCACTGGCGAAATGGGCCACAGCCGCCGGGGCCACCCAGATTGCCACGCCCTACATCACGCGCGGCCCGCTGCGTGACTGGCTGGATCAGGCGCAACCCTCGCTTGCAGCGGCCGGGATAACCCTGTGCGAATGGCGGCGTGATTGGGATACGGCCATCTGGCCCCATGCAACGGCGGGGTTTTTCAAGGTGAAACAAGCGATCCCCCGCATCCTTGAACAGGTGCTGCCCGCATGACGCCCGTCATCATCATTGGCGCAGGCATGGCCGGGCTGGCCTGTGCGCGCAGACTGGCCGATGCAGGCTTGGCCGCCATCGTGCTGGACAAGGGGCGCGGCATTGGCGGGCGCGTGGCCACGCGCCGCGCGGGCGATCTGCAATTCGACCATGGCGCGCAATACGTAACAGCGCGTGGCGCAGGCTTTGCCGCTGTGCTGGATGCCATGACAACGGCGGGCACGCTGGCCGATTGGGAGGGTGACACCGGACGCAGCCATGGTGTTGGCGTACCGGGCATGTCAGCCATCCCCAAGGCGCTAGGGGCGGGGCTGAAGGTCAGGCAGAACACGCAGGTGGCCGGGCTGGAACCGGAATCTGGCGGCTGGCGGCTGCATCTGGGCAACGGCACCCTGCGCGCCGCCCGCGTTGTCATCACCGTGCCCGCCCCACAGGCGGCGGCGTTGCTGGGTGCCGGTCATCCGCTGGTCGCAGCCCTTGGCGCGGTGCGCATCGCCCCATGCCTGACGCTGATGGCGGCAACCGCAGCCCCCGCCCCCTTCATCACCCGCAAGGATGGCGATGACCCGCTAGCATGGATCGCGCAAGACAACACCAAGCCGGACCGCCCGCAGGGGCATGCGCTGTGGGTGGCGCAGGCGGGCGAAGCGTTCAGCACGGCATATCTGGAGGATGACCCCACCACCTTGACGGCACGGATGTTGCCCCTGTTGTGTGACAGGCTGGGCGTTTCCGCGAGCGCGGTTACCCACGCCGCCACACACCGCTGGCGCTATGCAAGGGTCACGCAGCCGCTAGGCCAGCCATTCCTGCGCAGCGCTGATGCCAGCCTGTATCTGGGCGGCGACTGGTGCCTTGGCGCGCGGATTGAGGCCGCATGGGACAGCGGCACCGCCATTGCCGCCGATCTGCTGGCGCAAGGCTGATCATGTTGCATGACCCCCGCATCGCCCGGCTGATCACCCTGATCCGCGCAGCATTGCACCCGCCCGCAGGGGCGGGGCGCATCGCCCTTGCGCTGACCTTTGGTGCGCTGTGCCATGCACTGTTTGCCGCAGGTGTGCTGGCCATGGTCCTCGCGATGTTCTTTGGCCTGAGCAAAAGCCTTGGCACCGTACCATGGCCATGGGCGATGCTGGCCAATGCAGGACTGATCATCCAGTTTCCGCTGGCCCATTCGCTGTTTCTGACAGCGCGCGGCGAGCGCATTCTGGCACGCCTTGTCCCCGGCCCGCACGGGCAGACATTGGCCACCACCACCTATGCCATCATCGCATCCGCCCAATTGCTGGCACTGTTTGCGCTGTGGACACCATCCGGCATGATCTGGTGGCAGGCCGAAGGCGCGGCCTTCTGGGCAATGACCACCGCCTATGCCATCAGTTGGCTGATCCTGATGAAAGCCAGCTTTGATGCAGGGGCCGAGGTGCAATCCGGTGCGCTTGGCTGGATGTCGCTGCTGGCCCGCATGCGCCCCGTCTTTCCCGACATGCCCACAGCGGGCCTGTTCCGCCTGATCCGCCAGCCAATCTATGTGGCCTTTGCCCTGACGCTGTGGACACCGCCGGTCTGGACGCCGGATCAGTTGGTGCTGGCCACCGCCTTTACCGCCTATTGCCTGCTGGCCCCCCGCCTGAAGGAACGCCGCTTTGCTGCACGTTATGGCAAGCGGTTCGATCAGTATCGCGCCACAGTGCCCTATGCCCTGCCCCGCATCCCCAAGGACCACCCCCATGCGCAATGATCTGACAATTTATGACACCGTGGCCGATCGCTGGTGGTCAGATGATATCCGCTGGGTGCGCACGCTGAAAAACCTGGTGCCCGGACGGTTGCGCTGGTTCGACAGGCAGATCGACTGGCAGGGCAAGGCGGTGCTGGATCTGGGCTGCGCCGGGGGATTCATGGCCGAAGCCTTGGCTGCGCGCGGCGCACATGTCACCGGGATTGACCCCGCCGCCGCCGCCATTGCCGCCGCCCGCGCCCATGCCCGCGCGACAGGTTTGCGCATTGCCTATGACGTGGGCGTGGGCGAGGCGCTGCCGTATGATGACGCCAGTTTCGATGCCGTGGTCTGCGTTGATGTGCTGGAACATGTGGCCGACCTGCACCGCGTTCTGGCCGAGGTGACGCGCACCCTGCGCCCCGGCGGGCTGTTCCTGTTTGACACGATCAACCGAAACCCACTGGCGCGCCTTGCCACCATCACCGTCACCGAAGATCTGCTGCGCCTGTTGCCACGCGGAACGCATGACCCGGCCATGTTCATCAAACCCCGCGAATTGCGCCGTGCGATGACAGACGCGGGGTTGGTGCCGGGCGCGATCACCGGCCTTGGCCCGCGCGGAATCAACCGCCGGTTCGATTTGACCTTTGGCCCGCTGCCACTGACCGCCATCCTATACATGGGCACCGCCCGCAAACCCCTGAGGTGACGCATGACCGCATTGGCCCGCGAAAACGTGCAATCCTACCCCCGCCCTCCGGCATTGGAACCGGTGCCGCAGCGGATCATCCTGCGGCTGGGCAGCGTTCTGGTGGCCGATACCACCCGCGCCCTGCGCGTTTTGGAAACCCACCACGCCCCCAGCTATTACCTGCCGCCCGCGGATGTTCACGCCATGCTATGCCCCGCCATCGGCACCAGCTTGTGCGAATGGAAAGGCGCGGCGCGGTATTATGACGTCATCGCAGGCGGCAAGACCGCCACGCGTGCGGCATGGGCCTATGACAAACCGACCGCCCGCTTTGCCGCCCTTGCGGGTTATGTTGCCTTCTATGCCGGGCTGATGGACGAGGCATGGGTCGGCGATCTGCGCGTCATTCCGCAACCGGGCAGCTTTTACGGCGGCTGGGTTACGCCTAATCTGGACGGCCAGATCAAGGGTGCGCCCGGCACACAGCACTGGTAGGCTTGGGCATGTACGGTCTTTTCATATGCCTTCTTGCGATTGCCCTGCTGCCACTGCCTGCGGTGGCTGACAATCAGCCGCAGACCACCATCGAGGATTTCACCATGCAGCCGCAAACCCGCTGGCGGTTTTTCACTGATCAGGTGATGGGCGGCGTATCCACCGGCGCTGTCGCCTTCCTTTGGGATGAAGCCATGCCCTTTGCGCGCATGACGGGCCGGGTCAGCACGGCCAACCGGGGCGGGTTCATCCAGATGCGGCTTGACCTGACCAGCCCGCCACCCGATGGCACAACCGGCGTGCTGCTGATCGTGCGTGGCAACGCCCAACGCTATTTTATCCATCTGCGGACCGGGGGCACGCCGCTGCCATGGCAATATTATCAAGCCGGGTTCGATGTTGCAGAAAGTTGGAGCGAGGTGCGCCTGCCGCTGGATGCGTTCACCGCATCAGGCGCGTTGCTGCCGACTGAACCCAACCCCGGCAGCCTGACATCTGTGGCGGTCGTTGCCTACGGACGCGACCATGACGCCCGGATCGACGTACGCGAGGTTGGGTTTTACTGAACCACGCATGCCTTGTCGGGTGTCTTTCGCACCGCTGGATCAGCCCGTCAGTTCTCGCCATTTGCCTGACATCTGACGAACGCTGGCGCAGGGTGCAACAGCGGTTCACGCACAATGGCGCGGTAGTGGGCTACCTTCTGTGGTGGGGCGCACATGGGCAGCATGTCACTGCCCGGCAAAATGTCAGGCACGTGCTGGGTCGTATGTGGGCGGATGACTGTGGGTGTCGCGATTGAAAACCAGCTGTTTCCAGCGGCCAGCATACTGGGTCATGCGGCCTTGATCACAGCTGCGGCGGTGACGGGACCGAGGTTTACAGTCGTGGCGAAAATGCCGGACGCTTTCAGGCGCGGCCATCGCAATGATCCTGCCCGATCCGCGATTGGAAAAGCTGCAAGGTGACGCAGAGCGCGCCATTTCAGATCGTGTTTGGCCGTGCCAGTTACCACAATACCCGTCAGCAAAACCTGATCAAACACACCGGTCTGGACCGGATGATTGCGCGCCCCGGCATGCGCTGTAACATCGCATAGGATTTCTGCGGCGCAAGCCAACGGTTCTGTCGGGTTCTGGCATGCAAGGGGTGCGCATATTCCGCTATGCCGGTGGCTGTCGGCGGTACGCCACCCGGCGGACTGATCGGCACGTCATGGGTCAGGCTGCAGCACAGACCACGCAAGGTGTGGCGTCAGGGCGAAAGCCACACCCCGGTCCAATTTGCATGACGATCAAACCGGGCGCGGCGATGGTGCAGCCCCAGATGCAGGGCATCAATCGTTTGGACCGTCAGCCGCAGGACGGCAAAAGACACAGGATCCGGCTGCTTTGTATAGCCAAGCGCCTGCGCAATCGGATTTCCCGGTGCGGGCTGGCTGCCATATGACAGGCGCGACGCATCCGGAACCGCAGCCCAGATGGCGGCGGCATCCGGCCCTGTCAGGATCGTAACCGTGGCCTCAAGGCGCATTTGCAGGCGCGCAGCCGCGTCCCACACATGCAATGCGGCATAGGGTGTGGCGCGCAAACCCGCCACCTTGGACGATTGCAGATCAGTGTGAATATCGAGTATTCCCGTGCCTTTGTCGGCTGCGCGCAGAACCACCGTCCGGGCCTGCGGCTTGCCCTCTGGCGTGACCGTGGCCAAGGTCGGGTGGCGGGTTGGCGCGCGCCGGTCGCGCACGCCACGCACAAGCCGTATCCAGACCTGCGCATAAAGTTCCGCCAGATCAGCCGCCCAAGGGTGCAGCCCTGCGTTCATTTGTACACCTCGCGCCGGTCCGAAAATTGCCGGACCCGCCTGCGCCACGCGCGGTAGCTGCCAGTTTTCAGATTTTGCCGCATCAACGCTTTCACCGCATCAGGGCCAAGTCCGTGCAGATGTCGGATCGCATCAAAGCTGGCATGATCACTTAGCGCCATTTCGATGATTTCGCTGATCACCGCGGGGTCAAGGGGTGGAGGTTTCATGCACCGAAAGCTGGCTTGGCCAAACGACAAGTCAAGCACCCCGCGCTGACCGCGCAGCATGACAGGTCAGGCTTTACAGGCGGTGCGCTTGTGTCATGCCAGGCGCGCTGCCGCAAAATGCCTATGCCTTCACCTTTGCTCCGCTCTGCCATTGCATACGCATTCAAAGCATGTAAACCTTGCGCCACACCGGCCCACCCCACACCCGCCGACCGGTGATGGAGCGATCATGTCCCCTGCTGATATCCCCCGCAACGAGACCACCACCCCGGCCCGCGTCACCCCGCAGGTGATGCAGGTCGAACGTCATGATTTTGTTGATCTGGTGCCCACAGACCGCCCGCGTACCCAGCCGATGCAGGGGTATGATGACATCTACACCGATATCGTCGATTACATCGTGCGTTGCACCCATCTGATCTGGGATGAACGCGATGTCGGGCTGATTTACACGCATTACACCCACAACTGCGTACTGTATTCCACCACCGGCACACTTTACACCCGCGAAGAGGTGGTACGCGATACCATTCAGCGGCTGGTATCCCTGCCCGAACGGCGCGGCATGGCCACGCATGTGATCTGGAATGGTGATGATCAAAAGGGGTTCTACACCTCGCATCTTGTCACCGGCACTGGGCGGCACACCCAGCACGGCCATTACGGCCCCCCCACCGGGCGTACATTCACATCGCGCACCGTGGCCGACTGCATGATATTTGAAAACAAGATCTACCGCGAATGGATTGCGTCTGATCAGCTGGCCATCCTGAAACAGCTGGGGCTAGATACGCAGGCCTATGCCACGCGCATGGCGCAGACCTATTTCGACAAGGGCCTGCTGTCGATTGATATCGGTGAAAACCGCCGGATGATCGGGCAGTATCCGCCCGACTCCAAGGCCGACCTGTCCATCGCCAACACTGATCTGGAACGTGACACGCTATCCTGGCTGCATGAGGTGTTCAACCGCCGGATGTTCGGCAAGATCAAGGATGTCTATGCACCTACCGTGCAATACCACGGCCCGCTGATGGCCGAGCTTTACGGCATAGCAGCGGTGATGCACCAGACCATCGGGCTGGTGGGGTCGATCCCCGATTGCAGCTATGAGCCACAGCACATCTGTTCAACCCCGTGTGACGAAGGCGGCACCAAGGTGGCGGTGCGCTGGATCATGGAGGGGCACCATATCGGCTACGGCCTGCTGCACGAATTGGGCGCGCCCACCGGCAAACGGGTACAGATCATGGGCATGACGCACTACCACTACAAAGACGGCAAGATTGTCGATGAATGGCAGGTGTATGATCAGCTTGCCCTGTCAATGCAGGTGAAACTGGCGCAGATGGCCGATCAGGTATCCGTGCTGCCGTGATCCCTGCGGCGCACGCGCCCGCCCCCCCTGCTGCCGGTCCGGCCTTTGTGGCCACCGCCTGTGCGCTGATGGCGCTGGTGTCCCTGTCGATTGACGCCATTCTGCCGGGCCTGCACAGCATGGCGTCCGAACTGGGCGTGGCGGATGGCAACCGCCGCCAATGGGTGATCACGGCGCTGTTTCTGGGCCTTGCAACCGGGCAGCTGGTTTACGGCCCGCTGTCTGACAGTTGGGGCCGCAGGCGGGCCATCCTGCTGGGGGTGGCCGTATTTTCCGCAGGATCACTGTTGTCAGCCACAGCACAAAGCTATGAGGCGATGCTGGCCGGACGCGTCATTCAGAGCTTTGGCGTGGCCGGGCCGCGCACGGTGACGGTGGCCATGATCCGTGACCGGTTTGAAGGGGCGGCCATGGCGCGGCTGATGTCTGCCATCATGTCAATCTTCATCATGGTGCCGGTGCTGGCGCCCGGTCTGGGCCAGTTGATCTTGCTGGTGGCCGACTGGCGCCTGCTGGTCATGCTGTTTGGCTGGGGGGCCACGCTGGCGCTGATCCTGCTGGTGCCCGAACGCACAATCACGCGCCCGCCGTTCAGCCTGTCGGCCACGCGCGCGGCCGCCGTGGCGGTGCTGCGCCATCCGCGTGCCATGGCGGTAACGGTGGCGGCAGGCTGCATTTACGGCGCGCTGATGGGGTATGTGAATTCATCCGAACAAATCTTTCACGGCGTGTTTGAAACGGGCGCGCTGTATCCGGTGTGGTTTGGCGCATTGGCAATTTTCATGGCAGCAGCAACCATCACGAACCGGGTGCTGCTGAAAACCCATTCGATGCGGGCAATCTGCTCCATGGCCCTGGTCGTGCATTGCCTGTGGTCAGCCCTGGCATTGACGGCTGAATGTGCAACCAGTGGCCTGTCGCTAAGCGTGTTTCTGGCTTGCAACGCGGTGACGCTGTTTGCGCTTGGGCTGACCTTTGGCAATGTATCTGCGATGGCGCTGCACCCGTTCGGGGCAATCGCCGGGGCGGCGGCGGCCGTGCAGGCCACGGTGCAGACGCTGGTCAGCCTGTGTGCGGCGGCCATCATCGGCAACCTGTTTGACGGCACATTGGTGCCGGTGCTGGCGGGGTATCTGGTGATGGGCATGGTGGCATTGGGGTTGATGCGGTACCGCAGCTAGCCCCCCGCCGAAAGATCGGTTCCATCCGCGCCAGCACATCCACCCCCATCTGCAACAGCAGGTCCAGCACATCCAGCGGCACCCAGTTTTCGCGGATCAGCCCCTGATCGTGCAGGTAAAAATCCATCACCCGCATTGTCACAGCCTTGCCCGTTGCCGGAACCCCCAGAAAATCCGGGCCAACATGCATTGCAAACACCGATGGCCAGCCCCCCGTCACCGAATAGGGCCCATCGCCGATCCGGATGTAATGCCCGCCCCCGTGCTGCGCCTTCATGGCCGAAATCTCATCCCACTGCCCGCCGCCCTTGCGTTTGGGAAATGCCCGGCGGAACGGCAGTTGGTGATAATCCACAAACCCCTGCAACCCCCGCGTTGTGCCAATGCCACTGGGGCCGTACCACATCATCTTCGGGTGCCAGTGGGTGCGTTGCGGCATCGCAAGCAGCCCCGCGCGCCCTTCGCCTTTCAGGTCATCATAGGCGCCCAATGTGGCATGCATCGCCAGCGTCTGTGCAAGGTTCACCGCCGATTGCCCTGCATCGGTTTCCCGCAATACCAGCCCATCGCCCGTGATCGGCCCCGGCCACATCCCCTCTGCGCCCAGTGATGGCGCCAGCGGCCAGAACCCCGCCTGCCGGATCAGATCAAGCACATCCCACAGGCAGTTTGATTGCACGATCCGCCCATCCACCACCTGATGCACCTCGCCGTAGCGCAAATACACCGGTGCCCCCGTTGCCGGAATGCCCAGCCAGTTCGCCCGGAATGTTCCGCAATAATGGCCCACCATCGCCACATAGGCGCGCCCCTCATAGGCCCCGCCTGTCACGATCAGATCGCGCCGTTCCAGATCTGGAAACGCCGCCTTTAGCCCCTGCCAGACCCCGGCCACATTGCCCGACTGCACATTCAGTGGATGCGCCCCCCGCCACATGGCCCCCGGCGCATACAATGCGTCCACCAGTCCCGCCACATCCGCCGGTCCCGCCTCGGCCAATGCCGCAAGCGCCGCCGCAATCTGCCGTTTGTTCCGCAAATGCACACTGTCCATGTCGATGCCCCTGTTGCCCTGCCCCCACAAAACCCGCCTTCAACCCAGATTGCAAGCCTATGCAGGAATCATATTGCATTCGTATTCACACACAGTTAGCGTAACGTCACCCCCAGACTTACCTGGGCAAGATTTTGTTCATCCTGCTGGCCTGTCCGGCCCAAAAGCAATCGGCACAAATGGCCGGCGTCCCCCCACAGCTCTCAACAGGAGATGGATATGAAACATACCACCCGCTTTTCGCTTGCCCTTGCTGCCCTGATGGCAACCACCAGCCTTGCCCATGCCGATTGCGGCATTGCAAAAGGGTCGGTGCGCATTCTGTCGAATGATTTTCTGGCGCTGCAGGTGGTGAATGCCGCAGCCGCCGCCTGCGCATCCGACACGGTTGAGGTGACCACCAACCAGACCGCCGAACACAAGACCATTCAGGTGGCCGCCCTGTCGACCGAACCTGCCGCCTATACGGTGGCTATTGTCGCCAACGGGTCACTCGTGCCCCTGCTGAATGATGGCCTTGTGCGCCCGCTGGATGATCTGGTCGCCAAATACGGCCAGCAGTTGCAGCCCAACCAGCTGATCAAGATCGATGGTCAGATCATGGCGATTGCCTTCATGGCCAACGCGCAGCACCTGATGTACCGCAAATCCGTGCTCGAGGCCGCAGGCATTGCCCCGCCCACCACCTATGAAGAGGTGCTTGCCGCTGCCGTGGCCCTAAAGGCGGCGGGCACCATACCCAGCCCCGTTGTGGCCAGCTTCAAGCCTGGCTGGGATCTGGCACAGGAATTTGTGAACATGTATTCCGGCCATGGCGCTGAATTCTTTCAGCCCGGCAGCGCGGAGCTTGCAATTGGCGGGGCCGAAGGGCTGGCGTCACTGGCCATGATGAAGGCGCTGGCTGATACGATGGCACCGGAATACATGACCTACGAAACCAACAGCCTTGGCACGGTCTGGGAAGGGGGCGGTGCTGCCATGCAGAACATGTGGGGGTCACGCGCCAGCGCGCTGATTGATACAGCCGGTGCCGCGCCTGATGTGGCCGCCGATACCGTTCTGGCCGCCGCACCCACCGTGGCCGGTGGCACAACGCCTGCCACCACGCTGTGGTGGGATGGCTTTACCATCGCCAAGAACATCAGCGACGAAGATGCCGAGGCCTCATTTCAGGCGATGATGGCCGGTATCGCACCCGAGGTGGCCGCAGCCAACCCCACCGCAGCCGCTTGGCTGATTGCCGGGTACGAACCCACCCCGGCTGCCGTCGGAGTGTTTGCCACCGTGCAGGCCGGCGCACGCCCCTATCCGATGCTGCCCTACATGGGGCTTTTGCACACGGCCTTGGGTGATAATCTGGCCGAATTCATGCAGGGTCGGGAAACCGCCGAACAGGCGCTGGCCGATGTGACCACGGCCTATAACACCGCCGCAAAAGAAGCGGGTTTCCTGCAATAAACCCCGCTTTACGGCTGGCATGCGGCGGCGCTATCCTGCCCATGCCAGCCCCCCCCGCCCCGTCTTTCCCCATACCTCACCGCCGCCCCTGACAGGACGCACGCATGCCGCACCGCACATTCTTTATGTTCGTCATGCCGTCACTGTTTGTGATGGTGCTGTTCATTGCCCTGCCGATTTTATCGGTGGCCTACCAGTCGCTGTTCATTGAACACGCCCAGCAAATGACCGAGGTTGAAACCTGCGATCCATTCAGCTGCACCAAGGAACTGCGTGTTGATGCCCCCGCCATGCAGGCCCTGCGTGATGCCGAACCGATGGGCAAATTCAACGGGTTCGGCACCTATTTCAACTCCAGCCATCTGGCCGTCACCGAAGTTGGCCAGCTGTGGGCAACCACCCCCACCCTTGCCGCCTTTGCATCCGGTCTGATGAACCTGCCCCTGTACAAGGCCATGGCCTTTACCCTGTCCTATACCTTTATCGTCACGCCGCTGGTGATCATCACGGGCTTTTTCATCGCCCTTGGCGTCAACGCCATTCCCGGCCTGATCAAGGGCCCCGTCATATTCTTTTCGCTGCTGCCGATGATCGTCACACCGCTGATCGGCTCGCTCGTGCTGTTCTGGATGATTGACAGTAACGGTATCTTGGGGGCCAGCCTGCAACGCCTGATGGGTGATCCATCGCTTACGCTCAAGGCCTCACCCACGCTGACCTGGACCGTGCTGATGGTCTACGGCGTCTGGCATTCCGCGCCCTTCAGTTTCATCGTGTTTTACGCAGGCTTGCAGGGCGTGCCGCAGGATACGCTGGAATCCGCGATGATTGATGGCGCGTCGCGGTGGGAACGCGTGCGCTATGTGGTGATCCCGCATCTGATTCCGCTGACCACTTTTGTCGCGCTGATGCAACTGATGGATAATTTCCGCGTGCTGGAACCCATCGTGGGTTTCTCGGCCCAAGCGAACGCCACCTCACTGTCATTCCTGATCTACAATGATCTGCGCGGCGCTGAAACGCCGCTGTATGGGTCTGCAGGCGCCACGTCGATGCTGACCATCCTTGGCGTCGTCATCCTGCTGATGCCGGTGCTGATCCGCACATCGCGCGCCTTCAACCGCAAATCGCACTAGGGGGATGGCCATGATGAACCGCGCGCAACGTCAGCCCCTGCCCGTCAAGATCCTGTGCCTTGGCTTTGTCGCCCTGTGGCTGATCGCCGCCGCCTTTCCGTTTTTGTGGACACTGTGGGGATCATTCAAGGTTGAGGCTGATTTCTTTTCCTATGCCGACTGGACCGCCGCCCTGCGCGGTGACAAGACCATTGCCCAGACCAGCGCCGCCTTTACCGGCAACGGCTATCAAGGCGCATGGGTGCAGCAGCGGTTCTGGGCCGCTGTCATCAACACCGCCATCGTCACCTTTTGCGTTGTTGTCATTTCGCTGACCATCGGCACGCTGGGCGGCTATGCCCTTGCCCGGTCGGGCTTTCGCTACACGTTCTGGATACTGATCGCCGCCCTGATCTTTCGTGCCATGCCGCATGTGACACTGGTATCCGGCTATCTGCTTCCGTTCTTTCAGATGGGCGTCTGGGGCTATTTGCCCACCACCATCATCGTGCTGGTCGCCATCAACCAGCCCTTTACCCTGTGGATGCTGCATTCGTTTTTTCTGTCCATCCCCAAGGATCTGGATGAAAGCGCCATGGTCGATGGCTGCACCCGGTTTCAGGGCTTTCGCCTTGTGATCATCCCCGTCATGTGGCCCGGCGTGGTCACCACTGGCCTGTTCAGCTTTCTTCTAGCCTACAATGATTTCACCGTCACCTCGATGCTGCTCACGCAGGAAAATCAGACGATGGTGCCCAAGATTGCCAGCTTCCTCGGCTCGGTGCAGGCCGAAAACAAGGTGATGTATGCCGTCGCCGCCGTCGTCTCGGCCATGGCCCCGCTGTTCGTGCTGGTGCTGTTCTTTCAACGTCAAATCGTCAGCGGCCTGACCGCCGGCGCAGTCAAGGGATAGGTCATGGCACAATTGCGTCTGGTCAATGTGACCAAAGCCTATGGTGACTATATCGGCGTCAAAGGTTTCAACCTTGATATCAAGGATCAGGAATTCCTCGTGCTGCTTGGCCCATCGGGCTGCGGCAAATCCACCACCATGCGGATGATTGCGGGGTTGGAGGATGTGACATCAGGCGAAATCTGGCTGGGCGACCGGGTGGTGAACAATCTGGAACCCAAGGATCGCGATATCTCCATGGTGTTTCAGTCCTACGGGCTTTACCCCAACATGACTGTTTACGAAAATATCCGCTTCCCGCTGAAGGTGCGCAAGGTGCCACAGGCGCAGCACCACGATATGGTCATGCGCGCCGCCGAAATGGTCGAACTGACCGAATTTCTCGATCGCCGCCCCGCCGCCTTGTCCGGGGGCCAGCGGCAGCGCGTGGCGCTTGGCCGCGCCATCGTGCGCAAACCGACCGTGTTCCTGATGGATGAACCTTTGTCCAACCTTGATGCCAAACTGCGCGTCTCGACCCGTGCCCAGATCAAGAACCTGCAGCACACACTGAAAACCACGACAGTCTACGTGACCCATGACCAGATCGAAGCAATGACACTGGCCGACCGCGTGGTCGTAATGAACAAAGGCGAGATTCAGCAGGTCGGCACCCCCACCGACATCTACGATCACCCCGCCAACACCTTTGTCGCAGGCTTTATCGGCAGCCCGGCGATGAACCTGATCGCGGGCACGCTGGCGCATGGCAGCTTTACCGCCGAGGGCATCCGCGTCGATGGCCTGCCCGGTACGCATACCGGCAACGTCACCCTTGGGTTTCGCGCCGAAGATGCGCAGATCGCCCCATCCGGCCAGATCGCAGCCCCGGTCTATGCCATCGAACTGCTGGGTGAGGCGTCAATGATCAGCTACCGCATCGCAGGCGCACTTGTGTCCATCAAGGCCGCCAAGGACTATCGCGCCGGCATCGGTGATATTGTGCATGCATCGGTGCCCGCCCATATCTGCCACCTGTTCGACACCGCCACCGGCCACAGGATCACCGCATGACCCCCGCCGAACAGACCGAGGCGTCACGCCAGGTCATCCTGCGCATGGAGGCGGCGTTGGCCGCCAATGCCAATGACATGGACACCTATTTTCATGATGATTTCCGCTGGATCGGAAACGCCGGTTGCGGCACCAAACACGGCCTGCCCGCCTTTCGCGCCAACTGGCAACTGCCCCTGCGCGCGGCTTTTACCGACCGCAGCTACAACACCCACAAGGTCATCGCCGAAGGTGATTGGGTCTCGTGCTTTGGCCATATCGCAGGCACCCATTCCGGCCCGTTCATGGGCATCGCACCCACCGGCAAGCGGGTGATCATCCCCTACATGGATTTCTGGCACATCGACGCAGGCCGCATCCGGGACAACTGGGTATCCGTCGATTTTGCCCATGTCCTTGCGCAGCTTGGCCATGACGTTTTCGCAGGTGAAGGGTGGGAATCGTTTGATACCGCCACCCGCATCCCGCCACATCCGGAAGGCACGCCATGATCACCCACCTCAAATCCGGCAAACCCGAGGCTGACCGCGCCGAGGATGACGCGCAGGTGCGCGCGGTGGTTGAAACCACGCTGGCCGATATCGCGGCGCGCGGTGATGCCGCCATTGCTGATCTTTCGCTGAAATTTGATGGTTATGCGCGGCCATCCTTTCTGCTGACTACCTCTGAAATCGACGCCGCCATGCAAAAGGTCAGCACGCGCGATATGGAAGATATCCGTTTTGCCCAGACCCAGATTCGCCGGTTCGCGCAGGCCCAGCGGGCCAGCATCACCGATATCGAGGTGGAAACCCTGCCCGGCGTGATCCTTGGCCACCGCACCATCCCCGTGCAATCGGTGGGCTGCTATGTGCCCGGCGGCAAGTTTCCCATGGTCGCATCTGCCCATATGTCTGTGCTGACCGCCGCTGTCGCCGGCGTGCCGCGCATTGTGGCCAGTGCGCCCCCTGTGCACGGCGAACCCCACCCCGCCATCGTTGCTGCCATGCAACTGGGTGGCGCGCATGAAATCTATGTCCTTGGCGGCATGCAGGCCGTTGGCGCCATGGCCATCGGCACCGCCACGATCCGCCCGGTGGATATGCTCGTTGGCCCCGGCAATGCCTTTGTGGCCGAGGCCAAGCGCCAGTTGTATGGCCGTGTCGGTATTGATCTGTTTGCCGGGCCCACCGAAACCATGGTCATCGCCGATGATACGGTGGACGGCGAACTTTGCGCCACTGATCTGCTGGGTCAGGCCGAACACGGCTATAACTCCCCCGCCGTGTTGCTGACCACCAGC
>JAYUZO010000033.1:0-14250 GCA_043751715.1 Rhodobacterales bacterium
CCACACCATCCGTGCCCAAAGCCGACGAAATCGCCATTGCCGCCTTGGCCCCCACACCCTGCACCGTCATCAACAGCCGGTGCCATTCCTTTTCCAGCATGGTGGGAAAGCCGAACAATTGCAGCAGGTCTTCCCTCACCAGCAGGTCCGTATACAAAGCCACCCCTTCGCCCACACCCGGCAGCCCTGCCATCGTGCGGTCAGACACATACACCAGATAGCCCACCCCCCGCACATCAATCAGCACATGGTCGCCCGCCCGGTATTCCAGCCGCCCTGCGATACGCCCGATCATGACGCCGCCCGCAGCGCCGCATCCAGCCTTCCTGCCGATTGCAGATGGTGCGCGTGGCAAATCGCAATCGCCAGCGCATCCGCCGCATCCGGCCCGGCAATCTGCACCCCCGGCAATTGTATCCGCACCATATGGTCAACCTGCACCTTGGCCGCGTGCCCCACACCCACCACCGTTTTCTTCACGTGGTTCGGCGCATATTCCCCCACCGTCAGCCCTGCCAGCGCTGGCACCAGTAGTGCCACCCCCCGCGCCTGCCCCAGTTTCAGCGTCGCCACCGCATCCTTGTTCACAAACGTATGCTCTACCGCCGCGGCATCGGGTGCATACTTGGCCACCACATCCGTCAGCTGCCGGAACAGCGCCACCAACCGCAACGCAAGGTCACCATCGCCCGCATCCGAATGGCAGATGCCGTTCGCCACATGCGTAAGGCGCGATCCTGCCACGTCAATGACCCCCCACCCAAGGTTCCGAAGGCCAGGATCAATTCCCAGAACGCGCATGCCTGCCCCTTTTTCATTCAATTTTTCATCAATTAGCACGAAACGGGAACACGTGTCATCCGCTTTCATGGGCTTGCCCCCAGACCGCCCCAGCCCCGGCCGCCCCAGCCCAAACCGACCTGCCACTGCGCAAAAGCGACAGAACCCCGGCCAAACCGCAAAAGCCGTTGTAAAAGATGGCAAAATTGTGACGGCAGGCATGCGCGCCGTGCAACCCGGCCTTGCGGGCGCATGGATTGCCATATTCAGGCTGCCCACCTAATTAGCAAGGCACAGGGGTGAATGCCCCCGGAATGAGCCGTTTTTGAAAGGAACACGCCATGGCCGCTACCGAGATGACCCGCCCAGCGCCATTTGGCGCGATCACCACTTACCGTTTCGTCCAGATTGCAGATGCAGCTATCGTCGCCGTCAAAGGCTGGAACGATGCCCGCATGACCCGCACCGCGCTGGGCAAACTCTCCAACCGCGAGCTTGATGATATCGGGCTGTGCCGTGGGGATATCGAAACGATCGGGATCCGTCCCCGCTTTTGATGGAGCGCGATTCTGATCTGCGCTGATGCGCGTCACGATCCGTGATGACAGGCCGCTTTCCATGACAGGAAGGCGGCCTTTGCTTTTGTCGCCCCGCGCATACGCAGCGCCATCACACAATGCACAACGGCTCCGGACATGTCAGATGCCCCGGGCCGCAATCACGTTGCAAAATGTCAGATCAGATATCGGTGCCCATGGTCGAATCCAGCTTGTCTGATACCCACATCGTCATGATGTCGGCCGTCATCAGATAGCCACCCAGACGGTCAAAGCCTTCACCATCCATCAGGGTTGCCACACGTTCGTCATACACGCTGCCGCCAATCTGCTGGTGAATGAAACCTTTCACGGTCACACCACAGGCGATCACGGCCATTATCGGCAGGACAAAACGGAAAGCGGATTTTTTCTTGCGCCGCATATAGGCCGACCGGCCAAGTGTGCCGCGCGCTTCAAAGCCATAGCCGCGCGCATGATCTTTTTCGATCCGCGCAACGCGCCCATAAAAGTCTACAAGATTCGGGTCTGCCATATCCATACCTCAGATAGTGGCCCCCGCCTTTGTTCGTTTTGCGCGGTGATTGTGGCGCAATTAAGGCATTTCGTGAAAAATGCGATCAGCTTGTGTTCTGCGGCCTTAAAGGGGCCGTTGTTCACGACGTAGCGTCAGCGCCGACCATTCCCCCAGATCCTCGCGGTGGTCCAACGCAAACCCCTGTGCCGCATAGGCCGACAGGATCGAATCCGCCTGCACCACCAGCAGGCCCGACAAGATGATGATGCCACCCGGCGCACAGTGCTGCGCCATATCGGGTGCCAGTTCCACCAACGGCCCTTTCAGGATATTGGCAAAGATCAGATCATAGGGGGCCGTGGCCTGCAGTTGCGGATGGGCAAAGCCTGCCGCCTCAAGGCAGGTCACCCGCCCCTCCAGCCCGTTGATCGCCACATTGACGCGGGCCACATCCACGGCCACCTGATCAATGTCAGATGCAATCACCACGGCATCCGGCAAAATGGCCGCAGCCGCCATGGCCAGAACGGCGGTGCCACAGCCGATATCGGCCACACGCGCGGGCGTTACGCCCTGATCCGCCAGCCGGTCAAACGCGCGCAGGCAGCCCAGCGTCGTGCCATGGTGCCCGGTGCCAAAGGCCACTGTCGCCTCAATCTGCAACGGTACGCGGCCCGGCCCCGTGGGCACCTTGTCGGCATCATGGCTGCCAAACACGAAAAACCGCCCGGCCTCCACCGGGGCCAGTTCGCGGCGCACCTTGGCCACCCAATCTACCTCGGGCAGTTCCGACAGGACAAAGGGTTTGGCCCCAAACGCCAGTGCCAGCACATCCAGCATCACGGCAGGCGGCGGCTCCAGAAAATAGGCCCCCACCTCCCACAGTTCCGACCCGTCTTCGATCTCGAACACGCCCACACCGGTTGGTTCCGGCTCCAGCTTTTCCAGCGCATCGGCAAGGCCAAGGGCTGCATCTTCACCGGGCAAGGTGGTCAGGGCGGTATAGGTTGGCATGGCGCATCCTTCTTTCCGGGCGGGATAGACCCCGCCCGCAAAACGGTCAACCCTTTCAGGCCTGCACGCCCACGCCGATCGGGCACGTCACCCCCGTACCGCCAATACCACAATAGCCATCGGGGTTTTTCGCCAGATACTGCTGATGATAATCCTCACCATAATAGAACACCGGCGCAGGCAGGATTTCCGTGGTAATCGCGCCATAGCCCGCCGCCGTCAGCCGTTCTGCAAAGATCGCCTTGCTGGCCCGCGCCGCATCGGCCTGCGCATTATTGTAGGTATAAATGCCCGACCGGTAGGTTGACCCCACATCATTGCCCTGCCGCATGCCTTGGGTCGGGTCATGCCCTTCCCAGAACAGTTTCAGCAACCCGTCATAGCTGATGATCGCCGGATCAAAGATCACCCGCACCACTTCGTTATGCCCGGTCATCTGCGTGCAGGTTTCCTTGTAGGTCGGGTTCGGCGTAAAGCCCGCCGCATAGCCCACCATGGTCAGCCACACGCCCTGCACCTGCCAGAACTTGCGCTCCACCCCCCAGAAACAGCCCATCCCGAACATCGCCTCGTCCATGCCAGCAGGCACCGGCGATTTCAAAGGGATCCCCGTCAGGAAATGCGTGTCCGCCGTCGGCAGGGGTGCCGCCCGCCCCGGCAGCGCATCCGCCTCACGCACCATCTCGCTCGCCTTGCGGGACATGAAAAACATCGCTCACCCTCCTGATCTGTGCCGCCAATATAGGCCGCACCACGCAAAACGCCACCACTGTGACACCCGCAATCCCGGAAAGGTGAAGCCGCCCCTCCCCCTTTCAATATTGCCCAAATATCCTCGCCGAAGGCACCCCACGGTCCCGCCCATCCCACCGTCACAGACCCCAACCACGGCAGTGCCGTTCCGCGGGGGTCAATCCCCCAAGGGACGGCGGCCCCTTACAGAAAACTCTGCGGATCAATATCCACCGCCAGCCGCATGTTCGCAGGCAGGCGCAACTGCCCTACCCATGCTGCAATCGCCGCCTGCAAGGCCACGCCCTTTTCTGCCTTCACCAACAGCCGCACCCGGTGCCGCCCCCTCACCCGTGCTATCGGCGCCGGGGCCGGCCCAAACACCTGCGCCCCTACCCGCGTCAGCGGCTCCGCCCGCCGCGCCAGCTCACCCGCGAAATCAAACACCTGCGCCACATCGGGCGATGACAGGATGATCCCCGCCATCCGCCCATAAGGCGGCACCCCCGCCGCCCGCCGCTCTGCCGCCTCCGCCGCCCAGAACGCCTCTTCATCCCCCCCCAAACTCGCCCGTATCACCCCATGCTCCGGCTGGTGCGTCTGCAGCAGCGCCACCCCCGGCCGCTCTGCCACCCGCCCCGCCCTGCCCGCCACCTGCCGCATCAGCTGAAACGTCCGCTCCGCCGCCCGCAGATCAGACCCTTGCAAACCCAGATCCGCATCAATCACCCCCACCAGCGTCAGCAGCGGAAAGTTATGCCCCTTGGCCACAATCTGCGTACCGATGATGATATCCGCGCCCCCTTCTGCAATTGCCACGATCTGTTCCTTCAGCGCCCGCGCCGTCCCGAACAAATCCGAACTCAGCACCGCCACCCGCGCCTGCGGAAACCGCGCCGCCACTTCCTCACCCAGCCGTTCCACCCCCGGCCCTACCGCCGCCATCCGCCCCTCTACCCCGCACGAAGGACAGGCCACCGGCACCGGTTTCGTCGCCCCGCATTGGTGGCACACCAGCCGCTTTTGAAACCGGTGCTCCACCATCCGCGCGTCGCAGTGATCACACCCCACCTGATTGCCACAGGCCCGGCACAGCGTCACCGGCGCATAACCCCGCCGGTTCAGGAACAGCATCGCCTGTTCGCCCCGTCCCACCACGCCCGTCACCGCATGCGCCAGCGTGTCGGAAATCCACCGATCATTCGAAAGCTTCTCACCGCGCATATCAATCGCCCGCATCTGTGGCATGGCTGCCGCGTTGAACCGCGACCCAAGGTCCAGCCGCGCGTATTTGCCCGCCTCCACATTCGCCCAGCTTTCAAGGCTGGGGGTCGCACTGGCCAACACCACCGGGCAGCCCACAATCGCCGCCCGCAGCACCGCCATATCCCGCGCGTGATACAGCACCCCTTCTTCCTGCTTGTAGGACGTATCATGCTCCTCATCCACCACGATCAGCCCAAGGTTCTGAAACGGCAGGAACAGCGCCGACCGCGCCCCCACCACCAGTGACGCCCCCCCCGTGCCCACCATCCGCCACACCCGCCTGCGTTCCGTCATCGTCACGCCCGAATGCCACTCCGCAGGCAGCGCCCCGAACCGCGCCTCCACCCGCGTCAGAAAATCCGCCGTCAGCGCAATTTCCGGCAGCAGCACCAAGGCCTGCTTGCCCGTGCGCAAGGCCTCTGCCACCGCCTCAAGGTACACTTCCGTCTTGCCAGAACCCGTCACCCCTTTCAGCAGCGTCGCCCCGTAGCCCCCCATGGCAACAGACGCCACCAGCGCATCCCCCGCGCCCACCTGATCCCCCTCCAGCCGCATCAGCCCCTTGGGATCAAGGATCGGAAAAGGCGTATCCTTCGGCGCATCCGCCTCCAGCACCACGCCCAGCTTGACCAGCCCCTTCACCACCGATGACGTCACCGCTGCCGCCTCGACCAACTCCCCCAATGTCACCGCCGCCCCGCCAAAGCTGCGCAGCGCCTCAATCACCCGGAACCGCGCATCCGTCATCTGGTTGGGTGCCGCCGTGGCCAAGGAATACACCCGCCGCGTCGATGGCGCATCGCCAAGGCCCGGCGCGCGCGTCGCAAGGCGCAGCATCGCGGGCAGCGGTGTCAGCGTGTAATCCGCCGCACGCGCCAGAAACGCCCGCAACTCCGCCCGCATCGGCGGCGCATCCAGCACCCGGCCCACACTGCGCACTTTCGCCGGGTCAAACGTGCCTTCACCCGGCCCCCAGACCACGCCCAGCACCCGCCGTGGCCCCAGCGGCACCTCGACAAAATCACCCGTGCCGCAGCCGCCTTCGGGCGATTTGTAATCCAGCACGCGGCCCAAGGGTTCGGTGGTCAGCACCCCCACCACTTCGCCCGGTTGATACACCCGCTCGACCACGCCAATGCGACCTTTCCCTAACGCCTGCTTTGGGGTAAACCCCAGCCCATTCCCGCACAACCCATCGAAGGACCGCATTCCATGAAATTCTTTGTCGATACCGCTGATGTTGCAGCCATTGCCGAACTCAACGCGCTTGGCATGGTGGATGGCGTCACGACCAACCCTTCGCTGATCCTGAAATCCGGGCGGGATATTCTGGAAGTCACCCGCGAAATCTGCGGCATCGTCTCTGGCCCCGTCTCGGCCGAAGTGGTGGCACTTAAGGCCGATGACATGATCGCCGAAGGCCGCAAGCTCGCAGCGATTGCGCCCAACATCGCCGTGAAGGTGCCCTTGACATGGGACGGGTTGAAAACCTGCAAGGTGCTGTCAGGCGAAGGTTTCATGGTCAACGTGACGCTGTGCTTTTCGGCTAATCAGGCGCTGCTGGCGGCCAAGGCCGGGGCCACGTTCATATCCCCCTTCATCGGGCGATTGGATGATATCAACCTTGATGGGCTTGATCTGATCGGCGACATCCGCACGATCTATGACAACTATGATTTCAAAACGCAGATTTTGGCAGCCTCCATCCGCACCGCCAACCACGTCAAGGATTGCGCCCTGATCGGCGCAGATGTGATTACCGCCCCCCCCGCCGTGATCAAGGCACTGGCCAGCCATGTGCTGACCGACAAGGGGCTGGAGCAGTTCATGGCCGACTGGGCGAAAACCGGGCAGAAGATTCTGTAATCCGAAGTCCCTGAACACCGGTGTGTAGTTCAGGCAGATTTGGCCCTTGGCAAATCTGCGCGCACCTGCCCCCCACGTGCGTAGGTCGGGCTTCAGCCCGACTCCTCATGGCCGATTGGGCCAAGACCATAGAAAACTCTGTCATTCGAAATCCTGAACCGACGGTTGTAGGTTCAGGCAGATTTGGCCCGTGACAAATCTGCCCGCACCTGCCCCCCGCAAGGCAGGTGCGACAAGCGCACCCGCCGGGGCAGGCACGGTCAGATTACATGCGTTTGGATTGTTGAGAACCCCTTGGCCAAATCGTTGCCGATTTGACCAACGAAACCGATGGTGCTTCCACAGGAAGCCCCATCAGACGGTTTCGAAGCCCCCCCGATTCCCCCATCATGGTTAACGCCCCCAATGCCTTCAAATCGTCTGGCCCAAAGCTGGGCCGGAACCATACCAAAGCCATACGCTTAACTTTTCGGTAACACTCCCAATTAACACAGCGCCCGCAAGGGCTTGGCCCGCAACGTGACCCCACAAAGTCAACGCCGCTCATCTTCGGTTAACTTATCTGACCCCACAGCCCATAGGCACAAAAGCCACGCGTTCGTTTCGTGCAATCGGGCGGGGTGACGGATGGATTTTCCCGTGTATAATGTCGGAAAAATACAAAAGAGCAGACCAACCCATGCTGAACCCAGACCTGCGCGACCGCATCATTGCGGAACCTGAAACGCTGTTGGAAGACCGCGATGTGATGGATGCGCTGATCGCCGCCAACACCCGCGCCATGGGCAGCAACATCGTCGATCTGCGCGGCATCGCGATGGAACGCCTTTCCACGCGCCTTGACCGGCTGGAAGATACCCACCGCACCGTCATTGCCGCCGCTTATGAAAACCTTGCCGGCACCAACACCGTGCACCGCGCCGTCCTGCAAATGCTTGATCCGCTTGCGTTTGAGGACTTTTTGAAATCGCTGGATGAGGTGGCCCAGACCCTGCGTGTTGACAGCATCCGTCTGGTGCTGGAATCCGTTCAAGGCGGTGATGCACCGGCCTTGCGGCAGCTGGGTGATGTGCTGTTCGTGGCCGAACCCGGCTTTATTGCCGATTACATCGCCGGTGGCCGCAACGTCTCCCTCCGCCCCGTCACGTTGCGGCAAACCATTCCGCTGTCGGATCAGTTATACGGCGAACGCAGCCCCTATATCCGGTCCGAGGCGCTGTTGAAGCTGGATTTCGGCAAGGGCCGCCTGCCCGGCATGCTCGTGCTCGGGGCCGAAGACCCGCATCATTTCAAACCGACCCAAGGCACTGACCTGCTGTCATTCCTTGCCGCCGTGTTCGAACGCACCATGCGGCGCTGGCTGTCATGACCACCCACACAGCCTTTCTGCATCCCGCCGCACAGGCGGCCTTGCAGGACTGGCTGACGCACCAGCGCGCGCTGAACGGGGCCGCCGCCAATACCGTAACCGCCTACGCGCGTGATGTGCAGGGCTATCTGCATTTCATGGCCCAGCATCAGGGGGGTGCTACCGGCACGCAAGCCATTGTCACCATTGCACAATCTGATCTGCGTGCCTGGATGGCCGCTGAACGCACGCGGGGTGTATCGGCCCGCTCGCTTGCGCGCAGCCTGTCGGCGGTCAAGTCCTTTACCGCATGGCTGGCAGACCGGCAGGGCGGCGATGCCACCACGGTGCTGGCCACGCGCGGGCCAAAATACCGGCGCAAACTGCCCCGCCCGCTGACCGAAGATGGCGCGCGCGACATGATTGCAACCGTCGGCGATCAGGCGTTGGAGCCTTGGATTGCCGCGCGTGATATGGCCGTAGTGACACTGCTGTATGGCTGTGGTTTGCGGATATCCGAAGCCCTTGGCCTGACAGGGGCCGCCCACCCCCTGCCCGAAACGCTGCGGATCAGGGGCAAGGGTGGCAAGGAACGTATCGTTCCCACCCTGCCCATCACACGCGATGCCGCGGCCGCCTATGCCCGCCTGTGCCCCTATGATCTTACGCCCACCGCCCCCCTGTTTCGCGGCGCGCGTGGTGGCCCGCTGAACCCGCGTCTGATTGCGCTTGTGATGGAGAAATCGCGCCTGCAACTGGGCCTGCCGGCCACCGCCACGCCGCATGCCATGCGCCACAGCTTTGCCACGCATCTTTTGTCTGCTGGCGGTGATCTGCGCGCCATTCAGGAACTGCTGGGCCATGCGTCGCTTTCCACCACACAGGCCTATACCGCCGTCGATGCCGCCCGCCTGATGGAGGTGTATGACCGCGCCCATCCGCGAGCGCAGGCATAGCCTGACTTGCCCCGCCGCCATTTCTTTGCCATCACACCGTCATGACCGACCGTATCAAAGCCCTTCTTGTGCACCTGCTGACCGCCACTGGCGCGGTCTTGTCGATGTTTGCCATGCTGGCGGCCGTGCAGGGCGACTGGTCGATGATGTTTTTGTGGCTGGTGTTCGCGTTGTTCGTGGATGGCATCGACGGACCGTTGGCGCGCCGGTATGACACGACCCAGAACTGGCCCACCTATGACGGCGTGCTGATGGATCTGATCGTTGATTACCTGACCTACGTCTTTATCCCCGCTTACGCCCTGTTCAAATCCGGCCTGCTGGAAGGCTGGACAGGCTGGATCGCCATGATCGCCATTGTCTATGGATCGGTCATCTATTTTGCCGATACGCGCATGAAGACCACCGACAAAAGCTTTGCCGGATTTCCCGCCTGCTGGAACATGGTCGTGCTGGTGCTGTTCGCCACCACGCCGTCACACTGGGTCATTCTGTTCATCGTCATCGCCCTGACCATCTGCATGTTTACCAACCTGAAATTCGTTCACCCCACCCGCACCAAACGCTGGAACTGGGTCACCTTGCCCATGTCACTGGCCTGGGTGGTCTTTGCCGCTTGGGCCGCCTCGGTGGATTTTGCCGCCGGATCATGGGCGCATTGGGGCCTTGTGGTCAGCTCGCTGTACCTATGCCTTGCAGGGATCGCGCAGCAGATCATTCCGGAATCCGGCCCCAACCGGGCCACATAACCCGCCCCTAAACCACAGTTTACGCGCGCAAACCTTTGGCCCATGGCCGGGGTCCTAAACCCGTGGTCAATTTCCCCACCGGCATTTGCGTGGCCTTTCAGGGGCAGTCGCTGACATGCGGCCCACACCGCCCTGCCGGCCTCCACAGGCAACAGGGCCCAAAGGCAAAGGATGAAGACCATGATGAACCGCCATATGAAGCGCCGCTTGCGCGCACTTGGCCTTGTTGCCGCGATGATGACGCTTTCGGCCCAGATCGCCGCAGCCGCAATCACCTCGGATGAGGTGATCGCCACCTATCAGGCCGAAGGCTATACCCGCATCGAAGTGCGCGTGGGCCTGACCCAGATAAAGGTCGAAGCGATCAAGGGTGAAACCAAGGTTGAAACGATCTATGATATCGAAAGCGGCGACGTGCTGAAAACCGAAACCGAAGCGGTGCGTGCAGGTGAAAACGTGACGCCGGGCGTATCGGTGCGCGAACGCAACCGTGATTTCGTGCGGGTGGTGCGCGAAGATGATGATGAAAATGACGACGAGGATGAAGACGAAGCGGACGAAGATGAAGACGAAGATGAGGCAGACGATGCTGACGAAGATGAAGATGAGGCAGACGAAGATGAAGACGACGATGAAGATGAAGATGAAGACGATGCTGACGAAGATGAAGACGACGACAATGAAGACGGTGACGATCATGGTGGTGACGATAATGACACCGACGATGGCGATGATCATGGCGGCGATGACAACAGCGGGTCGGGCAGCGGCAGCAGCGGTGATGACTGCAACTGACATCAGCCGGGCGCAATTTGCGCGACCCTGATATGATTTTAGCCGCGCCCCTTTGCGTATCAGGGGCGCGGTTTGCATAAGACTTCACTGACAAGCGGGCCAAGCGCCCCAAGGAAACCGCCGATGAACCGCCGCCACCTGATTGCTGGATTATGTGCAGGCCTGCTGTTGCCATCGGCTGGCTGGGCGCAAGGCTATGCTGACCGGATCGTGCAGCAATTGCGCCAGCAGGGTTATGGCGGCATCAGCGTCAGCAACACATGGCTGGGCCGCACGCGGATTGTGGGCCAATCAGCGGATGGCAGCCGCGAAATCATCATTGACCCACGCACGGGCGAAATTCTGCGCGACCTTTTTCAGGGGAACAGGTCACGGCAGCAAATCATCGATGACAGGGGTGTGTCGGGCCGCGACCGTGATGATGAAAATTATCCTGATGACGACCCAGATGTTGATGACGACGTGGACGATGAGGAGGAGGAGGAGGAGGAGGAAGATAATTCCGGCCATGGTAGTGGTGACAATTCCGGTAGCGGCAGTGACAATGACGATGACAGTGATGATGAACCCGATGATGACTGATCCGGTGCCTGCCAGCATGGTCATGCGAACGTGCTGAAACGCCCGGTCTTTCTTGTGGCACTGCTGGCCGTTCAGGCGGCCTGTGCGTTGTTTTTTGTATCCGATATCCTGTCATCCGTGCTTGGCCTGCGCACCACCGCCATCAGCTGGCAAACCCGCGAACTGATGGAGATCGGGGCTGCCATCGGGCTGATCCTTGGCCTGATCCTTGGAGCCATCGCCCTGACCCGCACCATTCGCCAACGCAATCTGGCCGAAGAACGCCTGCGCCGCGCATCATCAGATTTCATGGACATGCTGGAGGAAAACCTCAGCGCATGGGGCCTGACCGCAGCCGAACGTGATGTGGCGCTGTTTGCCATCAAGGGCATGTCCACCGCCGAAATCGCCACCCTGCGCAATACATCCGAAGGCACCGTCAAGGCGCAAACCAACGCTATCTACCGCAAGGCTGGCGTCACGGGCCGCCCGCAACTGCTGTCGCTGTTCATCGAGGATCTGATGCGCAGCGATGCGGCCCCTGCGAAAACCGCGCCTCAATCCGCCGCGTAAAGCTGCAACACCTCCAGCGGTACCACGTCCAGCGTGCGGATATGCGTGGCCGCCAGCCGCACCTTTGGGGCTGCCCCTTCCTCATGCGCCTGCAGGAAACGCCCGGCACACAGGCACCAGCGATCTCCCGGTTTCAGCCCGGCAAAACCGTATTCCGGGCGCGGCGTCGACAGATCATTGCCAAGGTATTTCGACAGCGCCAGAAATTCGGCTGTCATCAGCGCGCAAACGGTATGCTGGCCCCGGTCCATCGGCCCCGTATCGCAACAGCCGGTGCGAAAGAACCCCGTCATGGGCGCCGTGGAACACCCTTGCAAATCGCCGCCAAGCACGTTGATGGAAGGGTCTTGCATGATACACTCCGCTTTGGCCGCCAAGGATAGGCCCTGATCAAGCCTAGACCACTGACGCGCCAAGTCCAGTGCAGGTGCGGCTGCCACATCGACCTCGCGGCAAAAGGGACAGGACCATGCAGGATAACGGCTTTTTTGATGCAGAGGTGGCCCGCACCTATGACCGCGATCACGGCGGCACCGACCCTGCCGTAATCGCGCAGACAGCGTATGTGCTGGCGGGTCTGGCGGGCGGTGGCCCTGTGCTGGAATTTGCCATTGGCACGGGCCGCATCGCGCTGCCCCTGATGGCGCGCGGGGTGGTGGTCAAGGGGATTGATGTTTCACGGCCCATGGTAGCTGAGCTGCGCAAAAAGCCGGGGGGCAAACGGGTTGAGGTGGTGGTGGGTGACATGACCACCACGCGCATGCCGGGGGCATTTTCACTGGTCTATCTGGTGTTCAACACCATCGACAATCTGATAGCGCAGGCGGCCCAGGTGGCCTGCTTTCGCAACGCCGCCGCCCATCTGGCCCCCGGCGGGCGCTTTGTGATTGAAACGCTGCTGCCCCGCATCCAACGGCTGCCCCATGGCGAGGTTGCACACGCGATTGCCTGGTCGCCGGGTCATTGGGGGACCGATGTGTTTGATCCGGTAACGCAAACCTACACGTCGCATCACATCCGGATCAGGGATGGCGCGGTGACGCGGCTGTCTATCCCGTTTCGCTATGTCTGGCCGGCCGAACTTGATCTGATGGCACAGCTTGCGGGCCTTGTGCCGGAACACCGCTGGCAAGACTGGCAGCGCACCACCCTGACGCGGCACAGCGACGGGCACGTTTCTGTCTGGCGCAAACCATTGGCGCAGGGCGACCACACGGCACTTTTGCCCTAGCCGGGCGGCAAACCTGCCTGCCGCCGTGTTACCTTTTGCAGCAGGACCTAAGGATCAGCGTCTTGGGCAGCCATGCCGAAGATCTGCACCATGGTGCGCCGCCGGTTGTGACCTGCGCATGTGGCAGCGAAGCAGGCCAAAGGCACCATCATGCTGCGCGCGGGTCAGGCGTTGGATCAGTTGACTTATATCCTGACGGGCGAAGTGGAGCTGTACGATCCGGAATCGCAATCAAGGATCGCTGAAGCGGCCCTTTGCCCGGTCAGTTCATGGGTGGTATCGGGTTTCTGGCCAACAGCCGCGGTCTGCATGATACGCGGGCCTGCGCGCACACACAGGTGTTGCCGGTGCCACGCGATGCCATGCTGGCGCTGATGGCGGCCAATCCGGACATGTCAGACATCATCATATCGGTATTTGCCGCACGCTGCAGCGGGCATCTGGAACGTGGGGTGGCGGGCCTGCGGGCATCGCGGCGGGTGTCTATACCGGGGCCAAAGGATTGTGCGCCAGTATGATTGAAAACCTGACCATTGGTGGGCAGGCAGGCACCTCCGGCCGGAGTGAAAACGACATGGGCTTTCCAACGGGCATTTCGGGGGCTGATCTGTGCTGGCGGGGCAAGGTGCAGGTGATGACGTTCGGCACGCGTTTTGCCATGCCGCACTGGGTGGCGGCCTTGTCGGATCATGCGGGTGAATTCTGCCTGACGCCAGACGATGGCCAGATCGTGCGGGCGGTGGTGGTGGCGACGGGCGGTGCAATACCACCGTATGCCGGTCGCACGGCTGGCGGATTTTGAAAGCACCGGCATCTTTTACGCGGCAACCGAGGTTGAGGCGCGCTATTGCCGCGATTGCCCGGTGGTGGTGGTGATCGGCTGCGGCAATGCGGCGAGGTTTTTGTCACGACACGCGCATCATGTGCATGTGCTGGCGCGCGGCACGTCACTGGCGGCCTTCATGGCAACCTGACTGGCAGACCGGCTGGCGCAGGACCCGGCCATCACAGTGGGTTACGAACCTACGCTGCACAGCTTGCACGGCGATACGATGCTGAGCGGGGTGACGCTGGCAAAACAGGGCCAGAGGCTGAATATATCAGCCAAGGGCGTGTTCGTGTTGTTGGGGGCTGCGCTTAGTACCGATGGGCGGAAGGATTGCATGACACTGGATGCCAGGGGGGTCGTGCGCATGGGGGCGGATGGGGGCGGGGCCGGTCAAACGGGTGGCGTCAGGCGTGGGCGAAGGGTCGGCGGTGATTTCAAAGGTGTGGGGGTTCTGAACCAAAGGGTGCAGGACACCG
>JAYUZO010000034.1:0-16893 GCA_043751715.1 Rhodobacterales bacterium
GTGTTGAACCTGACCGCAGGCATGGGCGGCGATCTGTTGTTTGAGGGCACCGAAGATATGGGCCGGATGGGGCCGCGGTCTGATATGGCGGGGGCAATCGAACGGGTGGCCCATATCGTTGATTGCAGGCCCGAGATTTGCACGCTGGACTGCGGCACGATGAACTTTAACGAGGCGGATTACGTGATGGTCAATACGCCGGGCCTGCTGCGCGATATGGCGCGGCGGATGACGGCGGCAGGCGTGCGGATCGAGATTGAGGCGTTTGATACAGGCCATCTGTGGCTGGCCAAGGAGCTGGTCCGCGAAGGCGCAATCCCGCATCCGGTTCTGGTGCAATTGTGCATGGGCGTGCCATGGGGCGCGCCGGATGACCTGCATACGTTTCTGGCGATGGTTGCGAATGTGCCGGGCGATTGGCATTGGAGCGCCTTTGCATTGGGGCGCCACCAGATGCCCTATGTGGCGGCGTCGGTGCTGGCAGGGGGCAATGTGCGGGTGGGGCTGGAAGACAACCTGTGGCTGGACAAAGGCGTGCTGGCGACGAACGCGCAACTGGTGGAACGGGCGGTGGATATCATCACGGACCTGGGCGCGCGGGTGCTGACCCCGGCTGAGGTGCGGGTGAAGTTGGGGCTGGAAAAGCGCGCGCCGACGGCGAGGTAGGCCCTTCCCCACGAGGGGAAGCGCCGGGGTCATGAGGGCAGGAATTGGCGGAACAAGGTGCCTCCCTCCCCCCACTGTGGGGGAGGGCTGGGGTGGGGGGGATAGCAGGATGAGGCAGGCAATGACGAAAAAGGCGGCAATCATTGGTGGTGGGGTGATCGGCGGGGGTTGGGCCGCGCGGTTCCTGCTGAACGGGTGGAACGTCAGCATCTTTGACCCGGACCCGGAGGCCGCGCGCAAAGTGGGTGAAGTGCTGCGCAACGCGCGGGCGGCCTTGCCTGCGCTAAGCGATGGGCCGATGCCTGCGGAAGGTGCACTGTCCTTTGCCAGCACGATCACCGAGGCGGTAGAGGGTGCGGATTACATTCAGGAGTCGGTCAGCGAACGGCTGGACCTGAAGCACCGCATTTTTGCACAAATCCAACAATCGGTCAGTGGAATTCCCATTGGATCATCGACTTCGGGCTTCAAACCTTCAGAATTGCAACAGGGGGCGGCGGACCCCAGCATGATCTTCGTGGCCCATCCGTTCAACCCGGTGTACCTGCTGCCCCTTGCCGAAATCGTGCCCTCGGCGGCCACCGACCCTGCCATGATCGAACGCGTCAAGGAAACCCTGCGCGATCTGGGGATGTTCCCCCTGCATGTGCGCAAGGAGATCGACGCGCATATCGCCGACCGCTTCCTTGAGGCCGTGTGGCGTGAGGCGTTGTGGCTGGTCAAGGATGGCGTCGCCACAACGGAAGAGATTGATGAGGCGATCCGCATGGGCTTTGGCCTGCGCTGGGGGCAGAGGGGGCTGTTTGAAACCTACCGGGTGGCGGGGGGTGAGGCGGGGATGAAGCATTTCATGGCGCAGTTCGGGCCCTGCCTGACCTGGCCCTGGACCAAGCTGATGGATGTTCCGGAATTCAACGATGAACTGGTTGATCTGATTGCAGGCCAATCCGACGCGCAGTCGGGGCATCATACAATCCGCGAACTGGAACGTATCCGCGACAGCAATCTGATCGGGTTCCTGCGGGCGCTGAAAGACCGCAACTGGGGCGCGGGCCGCGTGCTGCTGGAGCATGACGCGCGCAGGCGGGGGCAAGTGGCGGACCTCGCGGGGCCGGTGGAGTTTGCGCGGATGCAGGTGCTGCCGGGCTGGATCGATTACAACGGGCATATGACGGAAAGCCGGTATCTGTTCGCCGGGTCAGAGGCTTGCGATGCGTTCCTGCGGTGGATCGGGGCTGATCTGGCTTATGTAACATCAGGCTTCAGCTATTATTCGGCGGAAAACCATGTGCGTCATCTGGGTGAGGCGAAGGTGGGCGATCATCTGACCGGTACGGTGCAGGTGATATCACACGACGAAAAGCGCATCCGCCTGTTCATTCGGCTGCTGCGTGATGGGGCCGAAGTGGCAACGGTGGAACAGATGCTGCTGCACGTGGATATGGCACGCGGCAAGGCCTGTGCAGCACCGCAGGTCATACTGGACCGGGTAGCAGCTTTGGCAACGGCCCATGCAGGGTTGCCGCTGCCCGAAGGGGCGGGGCGGGGGATCGGTACAAAGCCATGAATTTCGGACTGAGCGAAGAACAACAGATGATTGTGGCCACCACCCGCGCCTTTGTGGAGACGGAACTGTATCCGCATGAGGCCGAGGTTGAGCGCACTGGCCATCTGCGCCCTGAACTGCGGGCCGAGATTGCGGCCAAGGCGATTGCGGCGGGGCTGTATGCGGCCAACATGCCGGCTGAGGTTGGCGGCGCGGGCCTCGATACGCTGTCATGGCTGCTGTATGAAAAGGAACTGGGCAAGGCGAACTATGCCTTGCACTGGACCTGCGTGTCGCGCCCTTCCAACATCCTGCTGGCCTGCACACCAGAACAGCGCGAACGCTATCTGTTCCCCTGCATCCGGGGCGAAAAGCACGATTGTCAGGCGATGACAGAACCGGGCGCGGGGTCGGACCTGCGGGGCATGAAGGCGTTTGCGAAGGTTGACGGCGATGATTTCGTGCTGAACGGCACAAAGCATTTCATCAGCCATGCGGACGTGGCGGATTTCGCGATAGTCTGGGTGGCCACGGGCGAAGAAGACACCAAACGCGGCAAGAAAAAGCTGATCACGGCGTTTCTGGTGGATAAAGGCACCAAGGGGTTCACGGTGCGCGATGGCTATCGCAACGTCAGCCACCGGGGTTATAACAACTGCGTGCTAGAGTTTGACGATTGTCGCCTGCCGCGCGCGCAGATGCTGGGTGAGGTGCACAAGGGCTTTGAGGTGGCAGGCAAATGGCTGGGGGCGACGCGGCTGCAAG
The DNA here is from genome assembly GCA_043751715.1 of Rhodobacterales bacterium. Taxonomy (GTDB): domain Bacteria; phylum Pseudomonadota; class Alphaproteobacteria; order Rhodobacterales; family Rhodobacteraceae; genus JAAFHS01. The sequence goes on from JAYUZO010000034.1 coordinate 2,978, forward strand.
TGGCGTCAACATGCCTTGGGCGGGCGGAACGGGCGCTAGGCCATGCGGTGGAATATGCGGCACAGCGCAAGCAGTTCGGGCAGGAAATTGGTAAGTTTCAGGGGGTGTCGTTCAAGCTGGCGGATATGGCGATGGAGCTGCGCGCGGCCGAGTTGCTGACGCGTGAGGCGGCGTGGAAATATGATGCGGGCACGGTCACGGAAGGCGACATGGCGATGGCCAAGCTGAAGGCAACGGAAGTGCTGGCAATGGTGGCGGATGAGGCTATCCAAATTCATGGTGGCATGGGGTTGATGGAGGAGTTGCCGCTGGAACGCATCTGGCGCGATGCACGGGTGGAGCGGATCTGGGAGGGAACGAGCGAAATTCAGCGCCACATCATCAGCCGCGAAATGCTGCGGGCGCATGGTGGCTGAACTGATGTCAGCGAGGGCCAGCTCCCCAGTCCATTGGTTTCTTGAACCAATGGCGAACCCAATGGCTTACCCCGGGATATTTGTGAACAGATGAAACGAAATGTTAACTTTGATTAGACACGTTGATCTCACGGTACAGGCGGGGACGCCGATGGCCGTGACGGGTGAAACCCTGCCTTGCACTGTCGGGGAAGGGCGCCCTTTTTGCTGTTTCATCTGTCTGAAAATATCCTCGGGGTCGTTCATTGATTTCGCCATTGGTTCAAGAAACCAATGGACGGGGGGGCAGACAGCCCCCGCCGCGTTTGATGCAGGGCGCAGGTCATGACACGTTTGAACCGCCTTCTGCGCCCGCGCCATATTGCCGTTCTGGGGGCGTCCTGGGCCGAATCCGTGATCTCGCAATGTGCAAAAATGGGGTTTGCGGGGCAGGTCTGGCCCGTGCATCCGACCAAATCCCACATTGGCGGCTTACCGGCTTATCCTGGCCTTGCCGATTTGCCGGAAGCCCCGGATGCAACGTTCATTGGCGTAAACCGCCATGCGACCATTGGTATCGTGGCGGAACTGGCAGCGATGGGGGCCGGGGGCGCGATCTGCTTTGCGAGCGGATGGACCGAGGCGGGCGAGCCTGCCCTGCAGGCCGAACTGGTGGCGGCAGCGGGGCACATGCCTATTCTGGGGCCGAACTGCTATGGCGTGATCAATTATCTGGATGGCGCGCTGTTGTGGCCTGATCAGCATGGCGGCGTGCAGGTGGACCGTGGCGTTGCGCTGATCAGCCAGTCATCCAACATCGTCATCAATATGGGCATGCAAAAGCGGGCGCTTCCGGTGGCCTATGTGGCTTGTCTGGGCAATGCGGCGGTGGTGGGGTTGGCGGAGCTTGCGGGTGCGGCGCTGGATGACCCGCGCGTCACGGCCTTGGGGATGTATATCGAAGGCATTGATGATGCGGCGGGTTTTGCGGTCTTGGCGGAACGCGCGCGGGCGATGGGCAAGGGGATTGTTTGCATCAAGGCGGGCAAGACGGAGCTTTCGCGCACGGCTGCGGCATCGCATACGGCATCGCTTGCGGGTGGCGGGGTGGCCAGCAGCGCCTTTCTGCGCCAGATTGGCGTTGCCGAAGTGAACACGCCGTCGGAGTTGATTGAGGCGCTGAAGATCATGCATGTGCATGGGGCAATTGGCACACGCATCTGCAGCCTGTCCTGTTCGGGGGGTGAGGCGGGGCTGGTGGCTGATCTGGCGGCACCTTTCGGGATTGATTTCCCGGCGGTGCCGGAGGCCACGAAGGCACGGCTGAATGAGATTTTGGGTCCGATCGTGACGGTGGCGAACCCGTTGGATTACCACACGTTCATCTGGGGTGACGGGCCGCGCACGCGCGCTGTGTTCACCACGATGCTGCAGGCCTATGACGCAGGGCTATACATCATTGATCCGCCGCGCACCGACCGCTGCGATCCGGCATGGTATGAACCGGCCCTGGGGGCGATTGTGGCGGCGCAGCGGGCCACGGGGAAACCTGCGTTTGCCGTATCCTCGATGCCCGAGAATTTTGATGAAGCCCGCGCCGTGGCGCTGATGGATCAGGGCATCTGCACGTTGATGGGGCTGGAGACAGGGCTTGCTGCAATCAAGGCAGCGCAGGTGCCTGCGGGGGTGCCGGGTTGGCGGCCATTGGCGGCGCAAGAGGTGCGTGAGGCTGTGATGCTGGATGAAGCGGGGTCAAAGACGATGCTCGCGGCGGCTGGTGTAGCGGTGCCGAAGGGTGTGGTATCCACAACCATCGTCGGTATGGGTACGGCGGGGTTAACCCCGCCCTACGCCCTGAAGGGCTTGGGGTTTGCGCACAAGACCGAAGCCGGTGCGGTGCGATTGGGATTGATCAGCCTTGCAGGGCAGGACCCGATGCTGGGGGCCACGGGCTATCTGCTGGAGGAAATGGTGCAGGGCGTGATGGCTGAACTGCTGGTGGGGCTGCGGCGCGATGCGGTTTACGGGGCAACGCTGACGTTGGGCTTTGGCGGCATCACGACGGAACTGCTGGCCGATACGGTGACGCTGGTCTGCCCTGTGACGGGTGATGAAGTGACGGCGGCCCTGCAACGGTTACGGCTTTGGCCGCTGCTGGATGGCTATCGCGGGCGGGCAAAGGCGGATGTGGCGGCGGTGGTGCGGGCGGTGCTGGCCGTGCAGGGCATGCTGGCTGATGCGGGCGTGCAAGAGGTGGAAATCAATCCGTTGATGGCCTGTCGCGCGGGCGCAGTGGCGGTGGATGCGGTGATCTGGAGGGGCGAATGATGGACATGCTGGTAACGGGGCCGATCCGCACGCGGGTTGACGGCGCGGTGCTGGAGGTAACGCTGGACCGGCCCAAGGCCAATGCGATTGATCTGGTGACCAGCCGGATCATGGGGCAGGTGTTCCGGGCGTTCCGCGATGATGACGCGCTGCGCGTAGCGATCCTGCGGGCGGCGGGGGACAAGTTCTTTTGCCCCGGCTGGGATCTGAAGGCGGCGGCGGGTGGCGATGCGGTGGATGGCGATTACGGCGTGGGCGGCTTTGGTGGCCTGCAGGAATTGCCGAACCTGAACAAACCAGTGATTGCGGCGGTGCAGGGCATTTGCTGCGGTGGTGGGCTGGAACTGGCGCTGTCCTGCGATCTGATCCTGTGTTCCACGACTGCGACCTTTGCCTTGCCGGAAATCCGGTCTGGCACGGTGGCCGATGCGGCGAGCGTGAAGTTGCCCAAGCGCATTCCCTATCATGTGGCGATGGACCTGTTGCTGACGGGCCGGTGGTTTGACGCCGAAGAGGCGTATCGCTGGGGGATTGTGAAGGAAATCTGTGCGCCGGACGCGTTGTATGACAAGGCCTGGGCACTGGCGCGGCTGTTGGAATCCGGCCCGCCGCTGGTGTACGCGGCGATCAAGGAAGTGGTGCGCGAGGCCGAGGCGCTGCGGTTTGCCGATGCGATGAACCGGGTGACCAAGCGGCAGTTGCCAACGGTGGACCGGCTCTATTCATCGGAAGATCAGCTGGAAGGCGCGCGCGCCTTTGCCGAAAAGCGTGATCCGGTGTGGAAGGGCAAGTGAGGGCGCGTCGGACACTGGTGGACCCGGCACGCGCCGACGGTGCGCGGAGCCTGTACCTTTCGCCGGGGCTGGTCGCGGGGAATTTTGTCTTTGTGACTGGAATGACGGGTGCGCGGGCGGATGGGTCAATGCCCACTGACCCGGCTGAACAGTTCCGGTCGGCGTTTGACAAGATCGGCGATGTTCTGGCGCGGGACGGGCTGGATCATGCGGACATTGTCGAGATGACGACCTATCATGTGGGGCTGCGCGCGCATTTTGATACATTCAACACAGTCTGGTCCAGCTATGCGCGCGAGCCCTATCCGGCCTGGACGGCGGTTGAGGTTGCGGGCTTGCGGCGGGAGGGTGCGATTGTTGAAATCCGCGTCGTGGCGATGCGAGACAACGACTCTGGCATGTGAAAGGCTGTGATACTGCCCGGAAAAGTGATCCGGGATGAAAGCAGGAAATAAGCATGATCGGGCGGTTGCGCGCGATTCCCGACACGCGCTGTCGCGGAATGTGAAGGAAGTGTGATGCCCCTTTGCTAGACGGACGGGCGAATGTCTGGCACCAGGGAAACACGATGCAGGATACGGATTACATCATCGTGGGTGCGGGCAGTGCGGGCTGTGTGCTGGCGGACCGGCTGAGTGCGTCGAGAAAACACAAGGTCACGGTGCTGGAGGCGGGCGGTTCCGACAGGCGGTTTTTTGTTGGTTTGCCATTGGGTTATGGCAAGTTGTTCTATGACCCTGCGGTGAACTGGATGTACAAAACCGAACCTGATCCGGGACTGGACGGGCAGCGCGACCATTGGCCAAGGGGCAAGATCCTTGGCGGGTCATCATCGATCAATGCGATGGTGTGGATCAGGGGGCACAAGGCGGATTACGACGAATGGGGGGCCAATCCGGGCTGGGGCTGGGACGATGTGCTGCCCGCCTACCGCGCGATGGAGAACAATGAGGCGGGGGGCGATGCGTGGCGCGGCAATGGCGGGCCACTGTTTATTTCAAGCAATGCCAGTGGGTTGCACCCGCTGGTTGAGAATTACCTTGAGGCCTGCGGGCAGGCGGGCCTGGCGCGGAACCCCGATTTCAACGGGGCGGAGCAAGAGGGTGCGGGCAACTATCAGATGACGATCAGGCAAGCGCGCAGAAATTCGGCGGCGCGGGCGTTTCTGCGGCCTGCGATGCACCGGGCAAATGTGCGGGTGATCACGCGGGCAATGGTGACGCGGGTGATTGTCGAAGATGGTCGGGCAGCGGGGGTGGAGTATATCCGGGGCGGCCAGCGGCAGGTTTTGCGCGCGCGGGCAGAGGTTATTCTGGCCGGCGGCGCGATCAATTCGCCGCAATTGCTGCAGCTGTCGGGGATCGGGCCGGGAGCGCTTTTGCAATCGTTGGGCATTCCGGTGCTGCGGGACAATGCGAATGTGGGCGACCATTTAAGCGATCATCAGGGCATCAACTATACATGGTCGATGCGGGTGCCGACCTACAATGATGTGCTGCGCCCGTGGTGGGGTAAACTGCGCGCAGGCGTGGAATGGGCGCTGCTGGGGCGGGGGGTGCTGGCCAAAAGCATCAACCATGCGGGGGGGTTCTTTCGCACCTCGGCTGATCTGGACCGGCCCAATATGCAATTGTATTTGCAGGCTTTTTCAACGCTTTTGCCCCGCGCGGGAGAGCGGCCTGTGCTGACACCGGACCCGTGGTCGGGGCTGTCAATCGGGTTGTCAAACTGTCGCCCGACCAGCCGGGGGACGATCCGGATCGGCAGTGCGGACCCGCTGGCCCATCCGGTGATCACGGCCAATGCGTTTTCCACCGCGCATGATGTGGCGGAGATGCTGGCGGCGGTGAAATTCCTGCGGCATCTGGCGGCACAACCGGCCTTGGCGGGCGTTATAAGGGAAGAGTTGCGGCCGGGGCCGGGGGTAGTGACGGATGAGGCGCTGACGCTGGATTTCAGGCAGCGGTCGGGCACGGTGTACCACCCAAGCTGCACCTGCCGGATGGGGGCGGACGCGGCGGCATCGGTGGTGGATGCGCGGCTGCGGGTGCACGGGCTGGCGGGTTTGCGGGTGATCGACGCAAGCGCATTTCCGAACCTGATTGCGGGCAATACCAATGCACCGGCGATGTTGATGGGGTGGAAGGGGGCAGAGATGGTGCTAGCGGATGCGCGCATGGGCGGCTAACCCGTTGCGAACGCTGTATTAACCGGGAAAACTGGGCGAAAGTTGCTGTCTGGCACGCATCTGGTGTTCGTCTGGTGTTCGTCTTACTTTCGTCTTCTGTTCACCCCGACGCGCCGCTGCATGACAAATCATTCACCAATTGCGCAAAAACTGCCTCAGGTCGTGGCAAGAACCGGTGTGGCGGCGGTTGGGAACACCAGCGGTGCTGCCTCTGGCCGGGTTGCAAGCATGCCCAGCACGGCGGCATCAGACAGCCCGTCTGCCAGCTGTTCGGTCCACACCCGGAAATACGTCAGCTTATAGGCCCCAAAGGATGTGATCATTGCCACATCGGCGGCATCCGCGCCGCGCACCATCAGGATGCGCCCGGCGCGGGGCACGTTGTAGCGGGCATCAAACGTGTGCCACGCCCCGCCCAGATACACCTCGAACCACGCACAAAAATCACCGGGGCCAGAATAGGGAATGCCGATATCGCCCAGATAGCCGCTGGCATAGCGGGCGGGAATGTTCATGGCGCGGCACAGCGCGATGGACAGATGGGCAAAGTCGCGGCACACGCCGGTCTTTTCGTGAAACACATCCGACGCGGTTTTGTTGGCGCGGCCGAACTGATAGCCGAAGGTGACATGCTTATGGGCAAAGGCGGTAATCGCGGTGACGCGGGCCCAGCCTTCGGGAGTTGTGCCAAACAGGGACCATGCCTGCGATACAAGGTTGTCACTGTCGCAATAGCGGCTTGGCAGCAGGTATGTCAGCACGTCATCAGGCAGGTCAGTAATGCTGTGCTGGCGCGCGGCGGGCAGCTGGGGATCAGGCACGGCAATCATATCAACCACACAGTCAGACCACATGCGTGTGGCCCCGACGGGCGAGGTAAAGCGGGTGATGCGGTTACCAAACCTGTCGTCATAGGTGGTGCTGGTGCAATCGGGCGCAAAGCGCACGCGGTCCTGGCCGATCAGCCGGCCGGTCAGGCTTCGATGTGTGGACAGGGCCAGCAACATGGGCACCTGTGCGGTGCTTTCAATTTCAATTTCAAAGCCAAAGCGGATCAGCATAGGATGTTCCTTGTTATCTGAACCAAGGGCGGTGATGGTTCATGTGTCGCAAGGGCCGTGCCCCGTCGCACGCTAACGCACCAGTGTCGAAAAGGTTGCCGTGACCCGTATCTTACGCATTCTGCACCGCACTGAATACCAGTATGACGGCATGATTGTGCTGAACGCGCACAAGCTGATGCTGCGGCCACGCGATGGGCATGATTTGTGGGTGGATGATGCTTTTTTAACCATTCGCCCAAAAGCGCGGCTGCGATGGTATTTTGATACGTTTGGTAATTCGGTGGCCGAGGCAAGCTTTGACGATGCGACAGACCGGCTGGTGATTGAAAGTGAGCTGTTGCTGCGGCGCTATGTACGGGATTTCAGTTTTTCGCAGGTGGGGCCGCATCTGTGTCCCTATCCGTTTGTGTATGCCAATGATGATGTGCGCGATCTGTATCCGTTTCTGGGGCTGCAAAGGCCGCAGGATGGGGATGTGCTGGACCAATGGCTGACGGCGCATTTCACAGACCGGCCGGGCTATGCGTTCGCGTTTCTGCAAAGCCTGAGCGATGCGATTCACCGGGGCCTGCGGTATTCCAGCCGTGAGGAAATGGGCACGCAAACGGCGGCAGAAACCATTGGGCTGGGCCTTGGCACCTGCCGGGATTTCGCGTTTTTGTTCATGGAGGCGGCGCGGCGGTTTGGTTTTGCGGCGCGGTTTGTGACGGGCTATTTGCATGACACGGGCCATGCTGTGGTGGGCGGAGGGGCGACGCATGCCTGGGCAGATGCGTTTGTGCCGGGGGAAGGCTGGATCGAATTTGATCCGACAAACCGGATCACGGGGGGGCGGGCGTTGATCCGGGTGGCCACAACGCGGACACCGGCGCAGGCATCGCCGATTTCGGGCAGTTTCGACGGGGACGGCGCGGAATGCATCAGCCTGACGGTGGATGTGGACGTGCGCGAGGTAGAGGGCGAGGCGGGCTGAATGCGGGCGTTATTCGCCCCGCGGAAAGCGTTTGCTGTCTTCCAGCACGTTCAGATCCATGTGGTTGCGCATGTAGCGTTCTGATGCGGCACGCAGCGGCTGGTGATCCCAGGGGTAATAGGCGCCGTTGCGCAGGGCTTCGTAAACGATCCAGCGGCGGGCCTGGCTTTGGCGCACGTCGGCGTCATAGGCGGGCAGGTTCCAGCGGGTGCTGACGGCGGCGCGGAAATGGGCAAGCGTGCCGGCGTGAACAGGATCGGGGGCGAGGTTGGTGTGTTCATCGGGGTCCGTGGCCAGATTGAACAACTGGTCAGGGTCAGCGGGGCAGTGGATGAATTTCCACGGGCCATCACGCAGGGCGACCATGGGGGTGATGGTGCCTTCGGCGGCGTATTCCATGGCGACGGGGCTGGTGCGGGGGGTGCCGAGGCCAAGGGGCACAAGGGTTTCACCATCGGTCCATGGCATGATGTCTGCCATTGAAATACCGGCGAGGTCGCACAGCGTGGGGGTCAGGTCGATGGTGCTGACGGGGGTTTCGATCAGACCGGGGGGCATGCCGGGGGCGGCGATCATCAGGGGGACGCGGGCGGCACCTTCAAAGAAGTTCATCTTGAACCACAGGCCGCGGCGGCCCAGCATTTCACCATGGTCGGACACGAAGATGATGATGGCCTCTTGGCGGGTGGCGTCAAGCGTGGCCAGCAGTTCACCGATCTTGTCATCGACATAGCTGATATTGGCGAAATAGCCTTGCCGCGCGCGGCGGATATGGTCTGGCGTGACCGTGAGCCCGCGCCAATCACAGGCATCCATCAGGCGTTGGCTGTGCGGGTCCATGTCGGCGTAATCCATGCCGGGGGGCGGTTCGCATTCGGGCGCACCTTCGTACAGATCCCAGTATTTGCGGCGGGCGACAAAGGGATCATGCGGGTGGGTGAAGGATACGGTCAGGCACCATGGGCGGGGGTCGGCACCGCGTGACAGGTCATAAAGTTTCTGGGTGGCCTGATGGGCGACATCATCATCATATTCCAGCTGGTTGGTGATTTCGGCAACACCCGCGCCGGTGACAGAGCCCAGGTTGTGATACCACCAGTCGATACGTTGCCCCGGTTTGCGATAGTCGGGCGTCCAGCCGAAATCGGCGGGGTAGATATCGGTGGTCAGGCGTTCTTCAAACCCATGCATCTGGTCGGGGCCGACAAAGTGCATCTTGCCCGACAGGCAGGTCTGGTACCCGGCGCGGCGCAGATGGTGGGCGTAGGTGGGAATGTCCGAGGCGAATTCGGCGGCATTGTCATAGACGCGGGTGCGTTGGGGCAACTGGCCCGACATAAACGCGGCACGGGCGGGGGCGCACAGGGGCGACGCGGTATAGGCATTGGCGAACCGGGTAGAACGGGCGGCAAGCGCGCGCAGGTGCGGCGTTTGCAGAAAGGGTGCGGGGCCATCAGGGAACAGCGTGCCTGTCAGCTGATCGACCATGACGATCAGGATGTTCGGTCTGGTCATGATGGCCCCTTGTTTTGCCGGACCATTGGCACGGTGCAGCGGCCGGTCTGTTCTGGTTGCGACATGTGGGGTCAGCTGGCATAGGCTGACCCGCTTTCGTCCAGCAAGGCCTTGATTTCCGCCAGATGGAAGGTGGCAAAGGCAGGATAAGCCTCCCACTCCTGCGCGGTTTTTTCGGCGATATGGTCGGGCAGCAGGCGCAAGGGCTGGCCGGTTTGCAGCGCGCGGATGTAGGTTTCGCAGGCGCGCTCAAGGTAATACAGCCGGTTGAACGTTTCGGCCACCGTGCGGCCAATTACCAGCACGCCGTGGTTGCCCATGATCATCGTATGCACCTTGGGATCAGCCAGCAGCGCGGCACAACGCGCGCCCTCCGCCTCAAACGCCATGCCGCCATAGGCATCATCCACCACAAGGCGGTTATGAAACATCGCCGAATTCTGGTCGATGGCGGGCAGGCGGCTGTCGGCAAGGCTGGCCAGCACGGTGGCAAAGGGGCTGTGCACATGCATCACGCACACGGCATGTGGGCAGGCGCGGTGAATAGCGGCATGCAGGCCCCATGCGGTGGGATCAGGCGCGCCTTCGCGGCCCATGGTGGTGGGATCAAGCGCATCAATTTCAACCAGGGCGCTGGCCCGGATGCGGGCAAAATGGCGGCCATTGGGGTTGATCAGAAACTGCGTACCCGTGGCGTTGACGGCAAGGGAAAAGTGGTTGGCGACCGCCTCATGCAGGTTCAGGCGGGCTGTCCAGTGAAAGGCTGCGGCCAGATTAACACGTTCGGGCCAATGGGTGATGGTTTGGGTGGGTATCGACACGTTCATGGGCGCGTTCAACCTTTGTTCAGGCAATGCTGGCAGCATGGCAGTGTGGGCAATTGGGGGCAATCAGGCAATGCAGCATAATTTGGACATAGTTCGCGCAAGATCGGGCGAAAAAACCCTGAATCCTCCGCATTTCCGCCGCAGGGGGCCGTCAGGGTTAACAAAGGGCAAGAACAACAAGGTTACGGAAATGCAGGTCTTTCGTCCGATAGATTACGTCCCGGCCACATTGGTGGGCCGTGGGTTCAGGGTGATGCTGGCGGGTGCCGATGCCGACAGCGCGGTTGCGGGCAAACTCGCGCGGCTGGGCGGTGAGGTGGAGGCCGAGGTGGAAGGTTTCATGGCGCTGGGTGCCGTGATGGATGATCCGCAGGGCTATGGTCTGTTTGTGATCAACGCCGATGGTGTGGGCGGGGATGAGGCGGCGCAGCGGATTTGCGCGCTGCTGAAAGGTGCCTATCCGCGCCTTCCGGTGATTATTGTGGGCGGGCAGTGCCATGAGCAGAGCTTCCCCGAGGAAATCGTGGAACCGGTGCGCCTGCGTGCGCCGCTATCATCGGTATCGTTGCGGGTGGGTTTTGAACATGCGATGCGCGAACGCATGATGTGGAACCACGCCTGAAGATTGGATGCTTGCAGGATGGTGCGCGCGGGTGATCCCCGCGCGCTTTTTTCACATCTAGGCGAGGGCGAGGTTGGTAACGGATTCGCGCCCGTCGCGGCCGGCTTCGATATCAAAAGTCACGGCCTGACCATCTTGCAGGGTGCGCAGGCCCGCGCGTTCCAGTGCGGTGATGTGCAGGAACACGTCCTTTTTGCCACCCTCGGGTGCGACAAAGCCGTAACCCTTTGTTTCATTGAACCATTTCACGGTGCCCTTGGCCATCGTGATTTCCTTCCTGTTGTGCACCGCCCGCGGAATGGCGGCGGCTTGGCCCGTCAGCTTTGGGTTCGGCGGCTGTGATCCGGGTGGGAAACAGGGGGCGAGAACGATAACGCGGCAGGGTGGAGTGTGGCGCGGGCCTGCGCGAAAGCAAGATAAATGCGCGGATCAGGCGAGTTCTTGCGTGGCATGATCCCGTGCAGGCTGGGGCAACAGCGCGCGGGCAAGGCCAGCGGCGGTGAAGGCAAGGCCAGTGCCAGCCCAGATCGCAAGGGCGGACAGCAGGGGGGCGCTGAAGAAGGCCAGCGCGATCAGGGCGGCGAGGAAACCCGCCGTGCCGCCGATGATGGATAGGATCGCTGCCATGCTATGCCTCCGGGTTGTGGGGACATGATGAGGGGGCGAATGGGGCGGAACTGTGGCGCGGTCGGGGAAGTTTGGCGGCGCTGGGGATCAGAACACGTCAACGACATAAAGGATGATGATGATGGGGATCGGGATGCCGATGGCCCAGGCGAGGATGCCTTTCATGGGGGTGCTCCTGTGGGTGTTGCGCAGGGACAACGCGGGAGGGGTTGGGGTGGTTCCCGGTGGGGGCCAAGTGCTTGCGGGCGCAGTGTTAATTCGGGGTGTTAATGAGGGGTGAATGGTATGGCTTTGGGCCAGATCAGGGCCAGCTTTGGCCCAGCCGCGCGGGGCGGTTGGGGGTGGATTAACCATGATGGGCGAATCGGAGTTTGAACGGGGGTGCAAACGCGCGGGCGGTGTTTGACCGAACGCCTGCGACAGGCACCCGTTGGCCCGGACTCAAGGCGCTTGCCCTTCGCAATCGCCGAGAGGGGACCTCCCCCCGGGAGGGCGCATTGCTACCGTTGCCAGTAGAATATCGGTGGGTTGGGTTGAGGGATAAAGCGCCTAAAACCAGCGTCGGCGCGGTGTCCCGAGGTCGGGCGCGGCCCTGTGGTGTGGGGGAGAGGGAAGGCGTGGGTTTCACCCACCCTGCGCTTGCTGAGCGACTGGCTCTGCTCTAATGGCTTTTTGTACATCCGATGGGAGTTCGCTGGTCCCGGCATTTTTCTTGTCTTGGATAACTCCATCCGCAAAATCTTTGATTGCTTTTGTGAAGTTAGCCACACTTACAACGGCAAAATGTGTCAGTGTTCTACGTGATGGATCCCGATTCCAAATTATAATCTCTGAAATCTCGCCCTCTATTGAGTTAAAATGAATGTTGCCGTGTGAAAGCGCGTGACGCAAAATGTACAAATTTCTTTTTACATCATCTGACGTTTCTAGGTTAAACCGTTGCGGGGTGGAAGGTTTTTCGGTGCTCCTGCTTTCTTTTGTCCGTTCAAATGTATAAACTATAATTGCCAAACAGCTATTTATTAAGTGAGTAACCTCATTTGGTGGGTCGCAATTTTTCAAATTGTCAAGCGTTCGACTTAAGAGCTGCTCAATTGAATTGTTAGTTTCAGTCATGAACTCTCACCGCGCAAACCGCTTGTACTTCGCCCGCTTCGGCTCCAAGGCATCCGGCCCCAGACGGCGCACTTTGTCTTCCTCGTAGGCCTCGAAGTTCCCCTCGAACCATTCCACATGGGCGTCGCCCTCAAACGCGAGGATGTGCGTGCAGAGGCGGTCGAGGAAGAAGCGGTCGTGCGAAATGATGATGGCGCAGCCGGCGAAGTCTTCGATGGCGGCTTCCAGCGCTTGCAGGGTTTCGACGTCAAGGTCGTTGGTCGGCTCATCCAGCAGCAGGACGTTGCCGCCCGACCGCAGGAGTTTGGCCATGTGGACGCGGTTACGTTCGCCGCCGGACAGCAGGCCGACCTTTTTCTGCTGATCGGTGCCCTTGAAGTTGAAGGCGCCGGTATAGACGCGGCTGTTCATCTGCATGTCGCCAAGCTGAATAACTTCGGAGCCGCCCGAGATTTCTTCCCAGACGTTTTTGGCGGGGTCCAGCGCATCACGCGACTGATCGACATAGGACAGCTGCACGGTGGTGCCCAGTGTGATCGTCCCCTCATCGGGCGCCTCAGAGCCGGTGATCATGCGGAACAGGGTGGATTTGCCGGCACCGTTGGGGCCGATGACGCCGACGATGGCACCGGGTGGGATGGTGAAGGTAAGGTCTTCGATCAGAAGTTTGTCACCCATGTGCTTTTTCAGGCCGATCACCTCAATCACCTTGCCGCCCAGACGTTCGCCGTTGGGGATGATGATCTGGCTGGAGGAGGCGCGTTCAAGCACGGTTTGCCCGGCCATTTCGTTATAGCGGGCGATGCGGGCCTTGCCCTTGGACTGGCGGGCCTTGGCGCCGGAACGGATCCATTCCAGTTCCTTTTCAAGCGCCTTCTGTTTGGATTTATCCTCACGCGCCTCTTGGCTCATGCGTTTGGCCTTTTGTTCCAGCCATGCGGAATAGTTGCCTTCGTATGGCATGCCACGGCCACGGTCCAATTCCAGGATCCATGAGGTGATATCATCAAGGAAATAACGGTCGTGGGTGACGATCAGGATGGTGCCCTTGTAGGCGATCAGGTGCTTTTGCAGCCAGGCGATGGATTCGGCATCAAGGTGGTTGGTGGGTTCGTCAAGCAGCAGCATGTCGGGCTTTTCGAGCAGCAGCTTGCACAGGGCGACGCGGCGGCGTTCACCGCCGGACAGGGTTTCGACATCGGCATCATCGGGGGGGCAGCGCAAAGCGTCCATGGCGACGCCGACGGAGGCCTCCAGCTCCCACAGGTTGCCAGCGTCGATCTGGTCTTGCAGGGCGGCCATTTCATCGGCGGTTTCATCAGAATAGTTCATGGCGAGGTCATTGTAACGCTCAAGGATAGCGGTTTCCTTGGCCACGCCGAGCATGACGTTTTCCTTGGCGGTCAGCTTTGGGTCAAGGTAGGGTTCCTGCGCAAGATAGCCGACGCGGGCACCCTTGGCGGCCCA
>JAYUZO010000035.1:0-7439 GCA_043751715.1 Rhodobacterales bacterium
ACAATCGCCACCCGCAATGCCCATATCCTGCTGCGCCGCGCGTTGCCCGCCGACGCCGGATTGATGCTGACGTTCGTGCAAAAGCTGGCTGATTTCCAGCGCATGCCCAATGACGTGACCTCGACGGCCGACAGCCTACGGAGGTTGCTGGACACCGGGCGCAGCGAGGCGATTTTCGCGCTGTATGATGGTGTGGCCGTTGGATTCATGGCATTCAGTCAGACATCATCGGTTTTTTCCGGGCGTTCGGGGCTGTTCATCGACGCGTTCTTTGTGGACGCTACGGTGCGGCATACCGGGCTGGGTAAGATGATGATGGCCTTTTTGGCCCAAGAGGCCGCAGCGCGTGACTGCCAGATGCTGGAATGGGGGTGCCTGGACTGGAACGCCCCGGCGCTGGCGTTTTATCAGGGGCTGGGGGCCTATTGCCTTGATACCATGCGCATCTACCGGCTGGCACCTGACCGGATGCAGGCGCTTGCCGATGGGTTCTGACTAAGGCTTTTGCAGCCACGCTTCCCATAAATCCGGCCGGCGCGCCTGTGTGATCGCCTGTGCTTGTGCGCGCCGCCATTTGGCGATGGCGGCATGGTTGCCCGATTGCAGCACGTCCGGTATCGACAGGCCCTGCCATTCCACCGGACGGGTAAATTGCGGATGTTCCAGCAGGCCATCCGCAAATGATTCCTCCACCGCTGATTCCGCATTTCCCAGCACACCCGGCAGCAACCGCACGGTGGCATCGAGCACCGCTTGCGCGGCAATCTCACCCCCGGTCAGCACGAAATCACCCAGGGATACCTCTTCGATGGCATGGTGCTGCAGCACGCGTTCATCGACGCCTTCAAACCGCCCGCACAGCAGCGTCACGCCGTCACAGGCCGCAAACCTGCGCGCCATCGCCTGATCAAACCTGCGCCCACGCGGTGACAGATAGATCACAGGCCAGCGCACCCGGTCCGGCGTGCCATGTGCCGCCTGTACCAAGGCCGCATCCAGCACATCAGCGCGCAGCACCATGCCAGCCCCGCCCCCCGCAGGCGTATCATCCACGTTGCGGTGTTTGCCGATGCCGAATGTGCGCAGATCAATGGCGTCCAGTGCCCACAGGCCAAGGTCAAGCGCCTTGCCCGTCAGGCTTTGGCCCAGCACACCCGGAAACGCATCAGGAAACAGGGTGATGATGCGTGCCCGCCACGCCCCACGCACCGGGCGCGGCTCTGCCATCAGATCGCGCGGGTGCAAGCTGGCCGCCATGGAAATCCGGCCATGTGATTTTGCGGGTTTGGGGGCGGTGTCATCCTGCATGGCGGGGTTCTAACGAAGCCCCGCCATCAGGAAAAGCCAAATCCTCAGGCTGCACTCAGCGGCATGCGCAAAGCGGACAGGCCCAGCAGTCGTTCGGCCACATCACCGCCCAGCCGTTTGGCCGTGGCGGTCAGCGCAAGGTCTGCCGGCACACAGGCCGCCAGATCATGATCGGCTGCAATCGCCGCTGTCACCCGCGTGGCAAACAGCGTGATCAGCATGTCATCCTCGGGCAGCACCTGCAGAACGCGCGTCAGACTGTCTTCCTCCAGCAGGTCCATCAGCACCGGATCGGTCGTTTGCACCACAAGCGCTGTGCGAATGGCCTCGGACGCCGCACCCGATGCCACACGCGCAATCAGCGCATCGCGCAGGCAGGCATGGTCCACGTGTTTCGCCATTGCCTTGAGGTGACGCAGCGCCTCGACCTCTGTGATCCGGCCATTCATATCCTGCAGGGGTTGCAGCAGACGGCCCGCCAGTGCCAGACTTTCGGTGATATTGTTCGGGTCCAGCGTCAGCGGGGCCTCATCCTCGACCGCGGCATCAAACGTGTCACCCTTCCACGGGTTCCACAGCAGGCGGCACAGCGGGATTGACAAAAACGAAACCGACAGCGGCAGCATTTGCGAAAACATCGGCAACGCACCCACGGCCCCGCCAATGCCCCGGCCAATGCCAAAGCACACGACCACCAACAGGATCTGCACCGCCACTTGCGCGGCAATGCCCACCCACAATTCACCCTTGCCCAGTTCCGACAGCGATGTCGGCCACTGTTGCGGGCGCACAATCATTTGCCACAGCACGAAGATGGCGGCGAATGTTGGCACCAGCGACCAGCCATAGCCGCCAAGGCCTGCCAGAAGCGGCCCAAAATACAGAAGTGCAGTAGCACCTTTCAAAAGACGTGCGCGCATTTCCATCTCATCCCTTCCCCTTGCAGGACCGGGTCACGGATGCCCGGCCTTACTCTAACCCTTCGGGCACATCCACGATGACGCGGCGCGCTTTCAGATCCACCGTTGGCACAATCGCGCGGGTGAATGGCAAAAGTAAGGCAGCTTTGGGGCCATCCGGCTGCACCTCCAGCAGATCGCCCGCGCCGTGGTTGTGCACCGCGCTGACCCGGCCAATTGCAACCCCGCCCGTGTCATGCACCGCAAGGCCGATCAGATCGGCATGGTAAAACTCATCATCCGGCAGGGATGGCAGTTTCGCACGGTCCACGAACAGTGCCGTGCCACGCAGGGCATCGGCCTGCTCTTTGGTGGCCACACCCGACAGGCGCGCGCCGTAACCGCCCGTCACCGGCCGCGTCAGCGTGATGGCAAAGCTGCGGCTGGCACCTTCGGTGAACAGCGGGCCGTAGGCGGCAATATCAGCGGGTTCGGCACAGAATGATTTCAGCCGCACCTCACCCTGCACGCCGTATGATCCGGCGATGGACCCGATGCAGATCATGTCGGTTGTTGGTCTGGTCATTCGCACACCCCCCTGTCACTCCATCGACCCCCACTATCAAGGCATTTGTCAATCTGGTTCCAGTTGGCAAATTGCACACCCGCCCAGAAAGACCCGGCACACAGGGCAACGGTGACGGTGCGGCGTAGCATGCCTAGTCCGGGGATCATCTTTGCGACCTTTCCATTCATCCGCCTCGTGCTTGACGCGCCTTATGCCGCTGCCAAAGCACGCGCTGATTGTTCCCTTGCGGTCACGCTGCGCCGGGGCGCAAGCGAAGAGTGACCGCAAGGAAACGATAAGCGGTCATTTTCCTGCACACCAATAGGCGCACGTGCTACCGGCGTTCCAGCACCAGCCCCGTCGCGCGCGCCTCCCAGCCTTCGCGCTCCAGTTCCGGCGTATCATGGTCACCCTCGGGCCAGCCCACGCACAGATAGGCCACAAACACCCAGCCATCCGGCACATCAAGATCATGCGCCACCTGTGCCGGATCAAGGATCGACACCCAGCCGACACCCAGCCCTTCGGCCCGTGCCGCCAGCCAGAACAGCGTGATCGCCCCCACCACCGAATAGGCCCGCATCTCGGGCATGCTGCCTGCCCCCAGACCGGCCCCCTTCAGCGTCGCATCATCACAAAACACCGCCAGATGTACCGGCGCCTCTGCCATGCCTGACAGTTTCAGCCGCGCATAGGTGGCCGCACGCGCGTCTGACTGGCTGGTCAGTGCCACCGCATTGGCCGCCGCAAAATTCGCGCACATTGCTGCGCGCGCCGCGGCACTGTCCACCCGGATCAGCCGCCATGGTTCTGACAGACCGACCGACGGCGCCAGCCCGAACGCTGTCAGACAGCGGTCAAGCACGGCCCCGTCAACCGGGTCTGTGCGAAAGCGGCGCACATCGCGCCGCCACCGCATCAGGTCTTGCAGCGTGTCACGAAAGGCCTTGGGAAAAGCCCCGTGCACGGCTGGTTACTCCGTTGCCGGCGCGGCCGCGCGTGCCGCTTTCTTGGCGGCAAGATCGGTCATGCGCTTGCCCGGCACGGCTGATTTGGGGTTGCTGCGTGTGGCCTTCGGGCGCACACCGGCCGCTTCAAGAAAACGTGCCACACGGTCAGTCGGCTGTGCGCCCTGACCCAGCCAGTGGTTGATGCGCTCCATGTTCATCTTGATGCGGTTTTCATCATCCTTGGCCAGCAGCGGGTTATAGGTGCCCAGCTTTTCCAGAAAGCGGCCATCGCGCGGCATGCGGCTGTCAGTTGCCACGATTGCATAGTGCGGGCGCTTTTTGCTGCCACCACGGGCCAGACGGATTTTCATTGACATTGGGTAGTCTCCTTGGGTTGGACGGTGGGATGGGCAATATTGCCCATCCTACGGGTTGGTTATTTCTGCAGTTTCTCGTGATGCCTGATGACTTCCTGGATAATGAAGGTCAGGAATTTCTTGGCCAGATCCGGGTCCAGATCCGCCTCTTGTGACAGCGCCTCCAGCCGCGCCATCTGCCGCGCCTCGCGCGCCGGGTCTGATGGCGGCAGGTTATGTGCCGCCTTTAGCCGCCCCACCGCCTGCGTTTGCTTGAATCGTTCGGCCAGCGTGTAAACAAGGATCGCATCCAGCCGGTCAATGCTTTCGCGGTGGTCGCGCAGCAGCGCCTCGGCGCGCAGGGTGGCATCGGTCATTGTGGTGTTCCTTTGCCGGTATGGCGGTAGATATGCAGATCTGCCTCGGTGCTGGCCGCCTCAGCCGCAGCATCGCGCACCGCACCCAGTCGCAGTGCAAGTCTGGCCGAAGCCGTATTGGCCGCAGCGATATAACTGACAAACCCGCCCGCCCCGAACAGCGCCATTGCATGCGGCAACACAGCCAGCGCCGCCTCATGCGCAAAACCCTGCCCTTCGGCCGCCGCCGTCAGCACCCAGCCCAGTTCCGGCTCGGGGTCGCCCATTTCCTGCCACAGGTAATTCCAGCCCAGCGGCACATCATCCGTCTGCAGCGTCAGCGTCCACATTCCCGCCCCGCGCAGCAGCCAACCGGCAATGCCCTGACAGAAATCGGCAAAGGCCGCCTCTTGGGTAAACGGCCCGCCGATGTGCTGGCTGCGGTCAGACATGAACACGTCGCGGTAGGCGGCATAATCGGCAATGACCGGCGCGCGCAGGCGCAGGCGGTGTGTGGTGATCACGGGCACCGCTGCCGCCACCGCCGCCGCAATCGCCGTCGCCTGCCCACGGGGGGCCTGAAGCCATGCTGCCGTCATGCCACCACCCCCGGATGCCGCCAGACCTGCATCAGGCCATACTGCACATGGGTATAGTCACCCTCGTATGCCGCACCCATCCTGTGTGCCAGCGCGATGGACCGGTCATTGCCCGGATCAATCAGGCTGATCGCCGTTTGCCAGCCCAGCGAGCCATAGGCCCAGGCCCGCGCCGCACTTGCCGCCTCAAGCGCATATCCCTTGCCCTCAATGGCCGCATCCCACACCGTCCAGCCGATTTCCTGCTCTGGCCAGCCTTCGGGGAACCAAGGCCCCGTCATGCCGTAAGGCGCATCTGTTTCAGGATCGGCAAAGATGAACATGCCATAGCCGCGCATCATCCAATGCCCGCCCAGATGGCAGAATGACCGCCACGCAAAGGCCCGTTCCACCGGCCCGCCAATAAAGCGTGACCGGTCCGACGCCATGCAGGTGGCCCATGTGTCAAAGTCTGATGCCTGCGGCAAACGCAGGGTCAGCCGGGCGGTTTGCAGGCGGGGGAAATCGGCAACGGTCATGCCACCCCCCGCAAAGTGTGCCGGATCACCACATCGCCCGCATCCACACCGGGAAGGCTTGCATCAATCTGGCCGCCCAACCGCAGGCCAAGTGCGATGGACCGGGCATTGTCAGGGTCGATGATCGAGGTGATGTGCGGCAAGTCAAATGTCGCGCGCACCCACGCCAGAACCGCCACCGCCGCCTCAAAAGCAATGCCTTTGCCCTCGGCGTCTGACGATACCATCCAGCCGAATTCAGGGCCGGGAAAATGGTCGGGTTGGTAAATTCCCACTTCGCCGACAAAGGCGCCGGCCTGTTCAACCGTAAACGCACCATAACCCCGCAACGACCAGCAGGCCACATCGCCAGCCCAGATCTTCCACGCGTCCTTGCGGTTCTTGGCACCGCCTTCCCATTCCGCGCGCAGGCTGGCGTGGAACGTGGCGTGATGTTCAAAATCCGCCAGCACGGGCAGGCGCAGGGTCAGCCGTTCCGTGTGCAGGATAGGCCCGGTCATGCCGCCACCCCGCCTGTGAACTGGTACACCGATGCGTTCTGCATCCACACCGCTTGCGCACCAGCCTTGACCGTTCCACCAAGCCGCCGCGCAATGGCATGCGATGCGGCGTTGTCATCATGCACCTCGGCGCAGGCCTGCGTCAGGCCCAATGTGCCAAAGGCCCAGCCGTGCATCGCCAGCGCCGCCTCGGTGGCCAGACCCTTGCCTTCGGCATCCGCCGTCCACAGCGACCATGTCAGTTCAACTTCGCCGTCATCTTGCCACTGCATCGGGCCGACATGACCAATCGCCTGCCCTGTTGCACGGTCCTCGGCGATGAAACGCCCGAACCCCCGCAGCACCCAGTGGCCAAAGAACGATGCGAATTGTTCCGCCACCTCGTGTGGCTTTTTCGGGCCGCCTGCAAAGGCCGTGCGCGGCGATGACCTGTAATCGCGGAACGCTGGCCAATCAGCCGCCTGTGGCCCGCGCAGGATCAGCCGTGATGTTTCCAGCACGGGCAGTCCAACCAGTTGCGGGCGCGGCGTCACCATCATTTCTTGCGCATCATCCCCGAAAGGCCCGCGGGCAGCGTGAACCCCTTTGGCATCCCGCCCATCCCCGCTGGCAGACTGCCCTTCATTGCGCGCGCCGCCTCTTCCAGTTGCGCAGGGTCCATCTTTGATGGGTCGGGCAAGCCCCCCTTGCCCATCATCGCCTTCATCGCCTGTTTCATCATCCCGCCCTTGCCGAGCGATTTCATCATGTCCGCCATCTGCTTGTGCTGTTTCAGCAAACGGTTCAGGTCGGACACTTCCAGCCCCGCCCCCGCCGCGATCCGCTTTTTGCGGCTGGCCGCCAGCAGATCAGGGTTGGCGCGCTCTTTCTTGGTCATTGAATTTACCAACGCGATCTGCCGCTTGATCATCCGGTCATCCAGACCCGCCTCTGCCGCCTTGGCCTGCATCTTGCCCATGCCCGGCATCATGCCCATCACACCCTGCATGCCGCCCATCTTGAGCATCTGTTCCATCTGCGCCTTAAGGTCGTTCATGTTGAACAACCCCTTGGCAAAGCGTTTGGCCATGCGTTCGGCCTGTTCCGCCTCAAAAGTTTCGCGCGCACGCTCCACAAGCGCCACGATGTCGCCCATGCCAAGGATGCGCCCCGCCACGCGGTCCGCCTCGAAGGTTTCCAGCGCGTCCATCTTTTCGCCAAGGCCCACAAAGCGAATGGGCTTGCCCGTCACCGCGCGCATCGACAGCGCCGCACCACCACGCCCGTCGCCGTCCATCCGCGTCAGCACGACGCCGGAAATGCCGACCTTGCCATCAAACTCGGCCGCCACGTTCACCGCGTCCTGCCCGGTCAGACCATCGACCACCAGCAGCACTTCACGCGGC
>JAYUZO010000036.1:0-14156 GCA_043751715.1 Rhodobacterales bacterium
TGTTTGGCCTGCGTGACAAACACGGTGCCACGCTGGTGCTGGTCACCCATGCGCCCGAACTTGCCGCGCGGTGCGACCGCACGGTGCGTATGGTGGATGGCCGCATTGCTGCCGACACAGCCTTTGCCAAGGCCGCAGAATGAGCCTGCCCCTCGCCGCCCGCTTTGCCCGGCGCGAATTGCGCGGCGGTCTGGCCGGGTTCCGCGTGTTTCTGGCCTGCCTCGCCCTTGGTGTGGCGGCGATTGCCGGTGTCGGCACGATCCGCGCGGCGATTGAAACCGGCTTGCAGGATCAGGGCGCGGTCATTCTGGGCGGCGATGCCCAGATGGAGTTTACCTATCGCTATGCCACGCCCGAAGAACGCGCCTTCATGGACCGCATCGCCACCGCAACGTCCGGGATCGTGGATTTCCGGTCAATGGTCGTTGTCGGGCAGGGTGATGCGGCAGACCACGCGCTGACGCAGATCAAGGCGGTAGATGATGCCTATCCGCTGGCAGGCAGCGTCGTGCTGGAACCCGAAATTCCGCTGGCCGAGGCTTTGGCCGGGCAGGGTGCTGTCATGGACCGGGTGCTGGTTGACAGGCTGGGGCTGGCCATAGGCGATACTTTTGCCCTGGGTGCCACCAATTTCCGGCTTTCGGCCGTGCTGGTGCGTGAACCCGACAGTGCCGGCGGCGGCTTCACGCTGGGTCCGCGCACCATCGTGCTGACCACGGCCTTGGCTGACAGCGGCCTGATCGGCCCCGGATCGCTCTATGAAACCGAATACCGCATGCTGCTGCCGCCCGGTGCCAACCTGCAGGCGTTGGAGGATGCAGCGGTGGCTGCCTTTCGCGATACCGGCCTGCGTTGGTCTGATAGCCGCCGTGCCGCACCGGGGGTGGAACGGTTTGTCGAACGCATCGGGTCTTTCCTGATCCTTGTCGGCCTTGCCGGGCTGGCCGTCGGCGGCGTGGGCATTGCCGCCGCCGTGCGCGCGTATCTGGAGGGCAAGATCCCCACCATCGCCACGCTGAAAACCCTTGGGGCCGACAGTGCGACAATTTTTCAGACCTATTTCCTGCAAATCGCCATCCTTTCGGCTTTGGGCGTAACGCTGGGCCTGATCCTGGGTGCGGGCATTCCCCTGCTGTTTGCCCCGGTGATCGAGGCATCGCTACCCTTTCCCGCCAGCATCGGCTTTGCCGCCTTGCCCCTGCTGGAGGCTGCGTTCTACGGCATTGTCACCGCGTTTTTGTTCACCCTGTGGCCCCTTGCCCGCAGTGAAAGCGTGCGCGCTGCGGCGCTGTACCGGGGTGCGGGCAGTGCAGGCCTGCCCCGCGCGCCCTATCTGATTGCACTGGGGCTGCTGGCGGCCGTGCTGATTGGCGGGGCGGTGTGGTTTTCTGACCGCTGGACACTGGCCATCGGCACCACCGGCGGTGTGCTCGCGTCACTGTTTATCCTTGCCCTTGCCGCCTGGGGTCTGCGCCGCGCCGCACGCCGCATTGCGCGCACCCCTGTCACCCATGGCCGCCCCGGCCTGCGCGCGGCCCTTGCCGCCATTGGTGGGCCACGCGCCGAGGCGACCAGCGTGATCCTGTCATTGGGCCTTGGCCTGTCGGTGCTGGCAGCCATCGGCCAGATTGACAGCAACCTGCGCGCGTCTATTGACCGCGATCTGCCCGAACGCGCACCCAGCTATTTCTTTGTCGATATTCAGCCCGACCAGATTGACGGGTTCCTCAACCGCCTGACCACCGACCCCGCCGTATCAAAGGTGGAAAACGCCCCCATGCTGCGCGGTGTCATCACCCGCATCAATGGCCGCCCGGCGGAAGAGGTGGTGGGCGACCATTGGGTCATTCAGGGTGACCGGGGTGTGACCTATGCCACTACGCCGGGCACCAGTACCATCACCGCAGGCACGTTCTGGGACGCCGATTATGCAGGCCCGCCCCAGATCAGCTTTGCCGCCGAAGAGGCCAAAGAAATGGGGCTGACGCTGGGTGATACCATGACGGTCAATATCCTTGGCCGCGATATTGAGGCTGAAATAACCTCGTTCCGCGAAGTGGATTTTTCCAACGCAGGCATGGGTTTCGTGATGACGATGAACCCCGCCGCCCTGCACGGCGCGCCGCATACCTTTATCGCCACGGTCTATTCCACGCCCGAGGCCGAGGCCCCCATCCTGCGTGACCTTGCCAGTGCCTATCCCAACATCACCGCCATCCGCGTGCGCGATGCGATTGACCGCGTGACCGAGGCCCTGGGTGCCATTGCCACCGCTACGGCCTGGGCGGCGGCGGCCACCTTGCTGACCGGGTTCATCGTGCTGATCGGTGCGGCGGCGGCGGGTGAACGGGCGCGGGTCTATGAGGCGGCGGTGTTGAAAACGCTGGGGGCGACGCGCGGGGCCATCCTGCGGTCATTCGCGCTGCGGGCGGGCATCATGGGGGCTGCTGCGGGTGCGGTGGCGATTGTGGCTGGCTCGCTTGCGGGCTGGGCGGTGATGACCTTTGTGATGCAGGGGGAGTACCGGTTCGAATGGATCAGCGCCCTTGCCATCGTGCTGGGCGGCGTGGCGATCACGCTGGTGGCCGGGCTGATCTTCGCCTGGCGGCCACTGGCAGCGCGGCCAGCACAGGTACTGCGCGCGCAGGATTAGTGCGGGGTGGCGGTGCGCCTGCGCCGGGAAAAGGATCCAGTAGACCCTTTTCAGCCCCGAACGCCCGCACACGCCTGTGCGGGCCGGGCCGTTGATGCAGCAAACCTTTTTTCACCCTTTCCCCACCCCTGCCGCCGGGGTGCAAAGCTGACAAGTCAGGGGTAGGATGGAAGCTAAACCGCTACGGTAGGAGGCATCTTGCGGGGGGGTGGCGGCTTGGCAAGCCACCCCAGGCTCTCTCACGGCGCAAGGCGCAATTCCTGCCCCGGTTCCAGAATGAACCCCTTCGTCGCAGGCGCGCGGTCCTTCAGGGCGGTGATGAACCGTTCGGGCGTACCGTCGTAGGACAGGATAAATCCATCGGTGAACCAGCTTCCGTGAAAGCGGTAGTGAATCGGCACCGCGACCTCGGCATCGATCAGCCCGGCAAGCTGGGCCGCATCTTCGGCGTTCATCACGACCTGCTGGCCCATCACGCTAAGCCCGTTCACCGCAAACAGGGCCAACTGGATTGACGGAAAGCGCTTTGCCAGATCGTCCAGTTCCGGAATGAGCAGCGTGTCGGCCCCGAAATAAACGGTCGAGCCGTTGGCTTGGATGACAAATGTCACCTCCGGCACCTTGTGGGCTGCAGGGGCAGCGGTGATGGTCAGCGGACCAACTGTCGCGCTTTCCCACGGCGCTAGTTCGCGGACATTGGTGAAGCCTGCCGCCAGTGCCGCCTCGACCATGTTCGGCCCGACAAAAAAGGGCACGGCTTTGTCGGGGTAGCTTGCGAAGGTCGCGATATCGAAGTGATCGTAGTGTTCGTGGCTTGCCACCACAGCGGTCAGCGGCGGCAACTGATCCATGGTGATCCCCAAGGGTTCGCCATGATGGTAGTGCGTCTTTTCGCTGAACCACGGGTCGGTCAGCACAGTCGCATTGCCGAAGTCGAGCAGTACCGACGCATGTGCGATCCGGGTCACGGTGAACGGCTCGCGGGTTTGGCCGAGTTGGCCTTTCAGTTGAGCTTGCAGCGGTGCAAGTGGCGGCTCGATCAGCGCAGGTGCAGGCCGAAGCGGCGCCAGCAGGAATGACGCGGCCAGAAGGCCGCCCGCGGCGGTGATGGCCGTCGCCATTGCAATTGCAATCATGGCAGGGGTATTCATTTCGATCTCCTTGTTGGTCACGACTGCGGGCAGGGTGACAGGGTCGAAATGAAGCGTCATTCACCTGGGTTCATCGGCGATCCGCCGTTTCAGGCGCGACAGAGATTGCGGCTGGATGCCAAGATAAGACGCAAGGTAGTATTGCGGAATGGCGTGGGCCTGGCTGCCAAACTGCGCCAGCATCGTTCGGTACCGGGTTTCGGCGTCCTGCTGCAGGAACGAAAGCTCTCGCTGTTCCTTGCGGACATAAAGAAACTCTGCAACGCGCCTCCCGACCTTTTGCCATTCAATATCCGTGTCGTAGAGGTCCAGCAGGATCTGGTAGGGCCAGACCATCAGCCTGCTGCGAACGACCGCCTCGATGGCCACTTCGGCCGGGCGACCCAAAGCGGCACTGCCAAAAGACAGCGTAAAGCTGCCCTGCAGGCCAAAATCTTTGGTGGAGTCGGTTCCGTCAGAGGTCAGCGCAAAGTACCGAACGATGCCTTCCTCGATAAAGGCAACCTCATGCCGGTCCTGCCCCAGCTGGCAAAAGCTTTCACCGGCCTCAAGCAGGCGGGGCCGGCCCCTTGCCACAAAAGCTTCGATCTGCGCGAGTCGCACGTTGGCAAAACGGCACAAATACGCTGCGATCTGTTGAGAGGTTTCAGAATGGGACATTGGCAAGCGACCTTGGTAATGATTTGGGGTGGCGAAACGCAGGGTGATCAATGGATTGCGCCGTCGTGAAGATTTTAAGCGCGTGGGGGTGGTGGGTTGGCACCCACCCTACGCTTGCTGGGCCGTTGATGCAGCAACCCTCTTTGCGCTACATCGCCCATGACCGCCGGGGTGCAAAGCTGACCGCGGCTGAGGCGACGGGGCACTTGGGGTGCAACCTGTGCCGCCCCCGCCCCGTGAGTGCAGTTCGGGCGCGGTCAGCTTTGCTTGGGGTGAAGTTGGCGGGGGAGGTAGGATCGGATGGTGCGATTTAGCGCACGCTAAGGCCCGCTCGACCGCCTGCAATGGCCAAGCGTTGCAGCACACACCTTGGCACCCTCCCCGCCGACGGGGAGCAAATCTGACAGGAGTTTGGGTGGCAACCGTCCAAATCTTTTGTGCATGCCGAAACCAGTCCGGTGCACTTATTTCAATGATGAACGCCTTCGCGGGCTGGCGGCGATGTAGGTTGAACAGACCCTATTGGTTAATATACTTTTGCGAGGGTTCGTTCAGCGGAAGCGATATTTGCAATTGTCCCGATATGAAATTGAGATCACCGGAGGCGCTGCTGACGTTGTATCCCTGACCTAACAGGTGCTTGATATACATCTTATTATAAATAAACGCGAAAACGATACCAGACAAACCGAAAGTCAGCAATGCAAGGAAAAGCTGTATAAAAAACCCTGACCAATGGCCTCGAAACAAACTGGGAAAAACTCCGAAAAAGAATGTTGTCCAAGAAAACCCAACGGGAGCTCCCTTCATACTGCCAGAGAAAGGATGTACGAAGTTAATGCTTGCGTATGCCATATTCTATCCTACAGAAGCCATTCTACAACTTTCAGGTAATCATACTCATTTAAGGCTGTAAAGGATATTACCTGTAAAGGGAAATTACCCCCCTCACACCAACCGCGCCCCCTCCACCGCCGCCCGCACGAAATCCGCAAACAGCGGGTGCGGGGCGAACGGCTTCGATTTCAACTCCGGGTGGAACTGCACGCCGATAAACCACGGGTGATCGCGCACCTCTACGATCTCGGGCAACCGTCCGTCCGGTGACATGCCGGAAAACAGCAGGCCGCAGCCCTCGAGTTGGGCCTTGTAGGCGATATCCACCTCATACCGGTGGCGGTGGCGTTCTTCGATGGTTGTGGTGCCATAAATGCGGGCCACGGCGGACCCCGG
The DNA here is from genome assembly GCA_043751715.1 of Rhodobacterales bacterium. GTDB lineage: Bacteria > Pseudomonadota > Alphaproteobacteria > Rhodobacterales > Rhodobacteraceae > JAAFHS01. The sequence continues at coordinate 5,698 of JAYUZO010000036.1, forward strand.
CGTCAGCGTGGCGGTATACGCGCCCAGCCGCATGGTGCCGCCTTTGGCGTCATCGGCCTTGCGCCGGACGGTGTGGTTGCCCTGCACCCATTCCTTGAGGTGATAGACCACGGGGGTAAAGCGGCGCGCGCCGGCCTCCACGTCAAACTCCTCACTTCCGGCGTCAGCCACGCCTGCAAGGTTACGCGCTGCCTCAATTACGGCCATTTGCATGCCAAGGCAGATGCCCAGATAGGGGATCTTTTTCTCGCGGGCATAGCGGGCGGCGGCGATCTTGCCTTCGGTGCCGCGTTCGCCAAAGCCACCGGGCACAAGGATGGCGTTGAAGCCTTCCAGATAGGGCGCAGGATCGGCACCTTCGAATATTTCGGCGTCAATCCATTCGGCGCGCACCTTTGTACGGTTGGCCATGCCACCATGCGTCAGCGCCTCTGCGATGGATTTATAGGCATCTTCCAGCTGGGTATACTTGCCGACAATGGCCACGCGCACCTCACCCTCGGGATTCTTGATGCGGTCCATCACGTCTTCCCACCGCGCCAGATTTGGCTTTGGCGCGGGGGTAATGCCAAAGGCATCAAGCACGGCCTGATCAAGGCCCGCGCGGTGATAGGCCAGCGGGGCCTCGTAGATGGTTTTCAGGTCATAGGCGGGGATGACGTGTTCCTTGCGCACGTTGCAGAACAGCGCGATTTTGGCGAGTTCCTTTTCCGGGATCGGGTGTTCAGACCGGCAGACCAGCACATCAGGCGCAAGGCCGATGGATTGCAGTTCCTTGACCGAATGCTGGGTGGGTTTGGTCTTCAGCTCTCCGCTGGCCGCCAGATACGGCAGCAGGGTCAGGTGCATCAGAATGGACTGCCCGCGCGGGCGTTCATGAATGAACTGGCGGATGGATTCGAAGAACGGCAGGCCTTCGATATCGCCGACGGTGCCGCCGATTTCACACAGCATGAAGTCAACCTCTGCATCACCGATGCGCAGGAAATCCTTGATTTCATTGGTGACGTGCGGAATGACCTGAATGGTCTTGCCCAGATAATCGCCCCGGCGTTCCTTTTCCAGCACGTTGGAATAGATGCGACCGGAACTGATGCTGTCGGTCTGGCGGGCATGCACGCCGGTGAAACGTTCGTAATGGCCAAGGTCAAGATCGGTTTCAGCGCCATCGTCGGTGACGAACACCTCGCCATGTTCAAAGGGCGACATCGTGCCGGGGTCGACGTTGAGGTAGGGGTCAAGCTTGCGCAGGCGGACAGTATAGCCACGGGCCTGCAGCAGCGCACCGAGGGCAGCGGATGCAAGGCCCTTGCCCAGCGATGAGACAACACCGCCGGTGATGAAAATGTAACGCGCCATGTGGAAAGCCCCCGTTTTATTACGGCGATTCGGCGGTGCAGAATCGCGGTATCACGGGATTTGAGACGTAAAGGAAGGCGCGCCAATGCGCAAGACGAACCCCAAGATGATGTCACGGCAAGCGGTGTTGCCGCAACAGGTGGGGCTATTCTTCGGGCAGGGGTGCCTCGGCGGGGGCATCTGTTGCGGCGGGGGGCAGCAGATCTGTGCCGGGGGCAAGGGGCGTTTCAACGGTGGCGGGGGCATCACCACCGAACTGGTCGGTCACCGACGTGGCGGATGATCCTGCAGCGGCAAGGATGGTCAGGGTGATGGACGTGCAGATGAAAGCACCGGCAAAGATCCATGTCAGGCGGGTCAATGCAGAGGCAGCGCCACGCCCTGTCATCACACCGCCACCGCCACCCATACCAAGCCCGCCGCCTTCGGAGCGTTGCAGCAGAACGACACCCACCAGAAGCAGGGCGAGGATCAGGTGGATGGTCAGGATCACGTTTTCCATGGGGCGTTCCGGCAAGAATGATGTGCCTATCTAGGGGCAAAGGCGCGGGGCCGCAACCCGCTATGGCGCGGGTGTGATGTCAGGGTGCGGTTTCACATACAGCGGACAGTTTGTTGCCATCAGGATCGCGCAGATAGCAGGCATAGAAATGCGCACCATGCGGGCGCAGGCCGGGGGCACCTTCATCACTGCCGCCATGGGCCAGACCTGCGGCATGAAAGGCATCCACGGCAGCGCGATCGGGGGCTGTGAAGGCGGGCATCGACCCGTTGGCGGTGGTGGCGGGTTGCTGATTATAGGGGTGCGTGATCCACAGGCAGGCGCGCGCAGGTGCGGGCGGGCCATAGCCCACCTCATCCAGTTCCACGGCGCGCAACTGGTGGCCAAGGGTGGGCATGACGGCATCATAAAACCGTTTTGCGCGGGCCAGATCATTGGTGCCAAGGGTCAGGTACAGGAACATCCTACCCCTCCACCTCATCCACCGATGCCTGCCCTGACAGGCGCTGGCGCAAAAGGCTCCATGACAACCCGATGCCAAGGATCAGCGACAGCGCCACAAGAGCGAGCCATGTGTTCAGGGTGGGGTTGGCCAGGTTCAGAATGCCCCAGTCGGTCAGCACCCACAGGCCTGCGCCAAAGATGGCGGCGATCAGGATAATGCCAAAGGGGCCGATGCTGCGCAGGGTGGCAACGATATAAACCATGAAAGCCACGCCAAGCAGCAGGCCAAGGAACACGGCCAGCGGCATTTGCGTGGCCCAGTTGGCGCGCACCCATGTGACATAATTCCACGGTGTGGGGTTAAAGGTGGCGGCCAGCAGGATGAACGCGCCAAGCCAGCGCAGGAGTATGCCCATGGATCAGATCCCTTTTCCCGTGTGTCAGAGGTGCCAAACTGTGCAGCACTTGTCCAGCCGTGCATTTGGGTGTTTCGCGCGGCGGCCCATACGTCTATACCACAGGCGGTTTCAAACCAGAGGGATCAGATCATGGCCAATGTCGTTGTTGTGGGGGCCCAGTGGGGCGATGAAGGCAAGGGCAAGATCGTTGACTGGCTTTCGGAACGCGCCGATGTGATTGCGCGGTTTCAGGGCGGGCATAACGCGGGCCATACGCTGGTGATTGACGGCAAGGTTTACAAACTGTCGCTGTTGCCATCGGGCATTGTGCGGGGCGGTAAGCTGAGCGTGATCGGCAATGGCGTGGTGCTGGACCCCTGGCATCTGGTGATGGAGATCGACAAGCTGCGCGTCCAAGGCGTGGAAATTTCGCCGGAAAACCTGATGGTGGCGGAAAACGCGCCGCTGATCCTGCCGTTGCATGGCGAATTGGACCGCGCACGCGAAGGCAGCGTGGGCGTGGCCAAGATCGGCACGACGGGGCGGGGCATCGGGCCGGCCTATGAGGATAAGGTGGGGCGGCGGGCGATCCGTGTGGCTGATCTTGCCGATGCGGCGACGCTGGAATTGCGCGTAGACCGGCTGCTTGCGCACCACGACGCGTTGCGCAGGGGGCTGGGGATGGAACCGGTCGATCGGACAGCCTTGATGGCGGCACTGGCTGAGATCGGCCCGCAGGTGCTGCGTTATGCAGCGCCGGTGTGGAAGGTGCTGCATGAGGCGCGGCGCGCGGGCAAACGCATTCTTTTTGAAGGGGCGCAAGGCGCGCTTCTGGACATTGATTTTGGCACCTATCCCTATGTGACCAGTTCCAACGTGATTGCAGGGCAGGCGGCAACGGGCACCGGCATGGGGCCGGGCGCAATTGATTTCGTGCTGGGGATCGTCAAGGCCTATACGACGCGTGTGGGGGAAGGGCCGTTTCCGGCGGAATTGAAGGATGCCGATGGTGAGCGGTTGGGCGAGCGGGGCCACGAATTTGGCACGGTCACCGGGCGCAAGCGGCGCTGCGGTTGGTTTGATGCGGTGCTGGTGCGGCAGACCTGCGTCACCAGTGGCGTGAAGGGCATTGCGCTGACCAAGCTCGACGTGCTGGACGGGTTCCCCGTGCTGAAAATCTGCGTCGGCTATGATCTGGACGGGGTGCGGCTGGATTATCTGCCTACAGCGGCCAATGCGCAGGCGCGGTGCACGCCAATTTATGAAGAAATGGCAGGCTGGTCGGAAACCACGGCTGGCGCGCGGTCATGGAATGATCTGCCGGGCGCTGCGGTCAAATACGTGCGCCGGATCGAAGAGTTGATCCAATGCCCGGTGGCGCTACTTTCCACGTCGCCAGAGCGGGAAGATACAATTCTGGTGACCGATCCTTTTGCTGATTGAAGGGTTGCCGATTGATGGGCCGCTCATCGGCCCTGACGGGCGCTTGTCGGTGATTTCAGCGCAAAGGGACGGTGAAGCAGCAATAAGCGGCGGCTGGAAGGGAATGATATGGCGATAGGTTACAAGGCCCGCAAACGCTGGGCGCTGATTGTGCTGCTGGTCGGCTTGCCGGTGTATATCGTGGCAGCCGTCAACATTGTTGATCTGTTCGAACGGCCCTCGTTTCTGGTGGAGCTGACGGTTTACATAGGCTTGGGCATCATCTGGGCCATGCCGCTGCGATCGTTGTTCCGGGGCATTGCTCAGTCCGATCCGGATGCGCAAAAGGCGAAAGGGGACTGACCCTTTCGCCTGACGCCGCAGGGTGCTGGCAGCAACAGCCCGCGAATTCCGGGCTGTCAGCCGCCGATCTTGCGGGCCTCGTTCAGATAGGATGATGCTTCGGTCAGCGCAAACTGGCCGCGCTTGACCTTGACGATGCGCCCATCGCGCAACAGCACACCAAAGCCGCGCAATTCATCTTCGCGGCTGACATCGGTACCGGTTACCGATGCAATCTGGCGCAAAAGCTGCGGTCGGGTAAAATGCTCGCGCCCCTCAACGGCAGATGAATAGGCAGCGGCCGCCTCCAGCAGTTCGGACAGATCGGTGGCCCCGATGCGGTCGGCAAATTCGGAAAAGCCCTTGCTGTCACCAAAGATGTTGTCGGTATCAGGATCGTGTTCATCAAAATCTTCGTCATCATAGGCCTGTTGCACGGCAACCGCCTGCGCTGACACGCGGCGCGGCCGCACCGGGGTGATAGGGCCAGTGACAGGGCCAGTGGCAGCGGCGGGCGCAGCAGGGGCAGGCCGGTCAATGCGCTGTTCGGACACAAGCACCAGCGGTGTGGGCCGTTCAGACGCCCCTGATGACGCGGGGCGCACCGGGCGCACGGCACGGGCCAGATCATTGCGGTAAGGTTCGGTGCGCACGGCCTCAACCTCTTCTACCGGTTTGGGCTTGTTGCCAAAGCGTTCGGCAATGGTGGCGGCAACGGCGGCCTTGAGATGGGCGATGGATGACAGGCGGCGTCGGTTGGCAGGTTGCGCCATTTCTGACTGGGTCTGATCCATCAGGCGGCGCAGAGAATCGTCCTGCACCGTTGAATCCAGCGTGGTGGTTGCAGGCGGTGCAAATGGCGTGGCGGGCATGATGGTGTCGTCTGCACCCATGGCACCCAGCAGGCGGCGCAGTTCATCATCCGCGTCTTCGGTTGGTGCGGGGGATACCTGTACGGCGGCATCAGCGGGCAACCTATCACCGGCACCTTCAACCGCGTCATCAAGCGCTGCAAGTTCGCGCTGCAATTCGGCCTCGGCCTCGTCCGACAGTGCTGCAACTGCGGGCGGGGCGATGGCAATATCGGGTGCACGGCGCACACGGATAATGCGGGCACGGGCGCGCTGCAATTTGTCATTGCCATCAGGTGCAGCGGCGACAGCCACGGCGACCGGTTCAGCAGGGGCCTCATCTACGGCATCTGCAGCGGCGGGCATTTCGGCAAGCGGTTCTGGTGTATAAAGCGTTTCTGCATCATCGTCGTGCAGCGTGGGCGCGTCTTGTGCTGCCATATCGGCGGCAAAGTCTTCTGCCACTTCAACCTCAACCTCGGCCACTTCAACCTCGGCCACTTCAACCTCGGCTACATCGCCAGCCACATCCTCGGCCATGATGGCGTTTAGCAGCAGATCATCGGCATCGTTGAACACGATGGTATCGGCGTCCGGTACGGGCAAGGCGGGTGTGGGCAAGGCGGGCTGATCTTCGGCAAAGGCGGCGGTCAGGCTGGCCAGCACATCATCATCCGACGAATCCGGTTCCGCGATGGGTTCCGCGGCATCAGGTGCAGCAAGGTAACCATCGTCGATCAGATCATCATAGCCGTCTGTCGCCGGTTCTGCCGCAGCGGTTCCAGCCTCTTCGGCAGCGACATCATCAAATGCAGGGCCGGTGTCGATGCTATCGTCGACAACAGCCGCAACCTCTGCGGCCTCAACCTCGAACGCTTCATCCGGCAGGTCGGTGATCGACACACCATCAAGCGCAGCCAGATCGGCAATATCATCGGCATCGTCCGGTGCGGCAAAAGACACGTCCGACACGCTGGGCACACTCGTATCGTCGAACGTATCAAATGCGGCAAATGCGGCATCGGCGTGCTGGTCCTCGGCATAGTCCGAATCAGCGGCGGGTGCCGGGACGGCTTCGGTCAGTGCAACGGCGGCGCGGATCTTGGCAAGCCGGGCAGCCACGCCTTCGGGCATGTCATTCAAAAACGACGTCTCGTGCAGTGCGGGCCGGGCGGTCTCGGCCACGTCAAAGCGGCTGTATTCCAGACTATCATCGTCGGCCGCGTCCAGAATGGCGGCATATTGAATATCGGAATGGCCGGGCATGCCATCAAATGCTGCAACTGCCCCTGCCACCGGCTCAACCGCCTGTGCCACCACATCTGCGACAGTGATCGTGACAGCCGGTGCTGCAACCGGCGCTTCATCAGGCTGCGCCCGCAAAATGACGCCGTTTTCCTGCACCTTTGCCTCAACCCGGCGCTGCACCTCGCGTTCAGCAATGCGGTGTAGCATGGCGGCATCGGGTGTGGGTGGTTCAGCGCCGAAATAGCGATCCTCGGCGGCAAGATCACGGAAATACTCCGCAATTGCCCGCATCGTATTGAAAGGGTCATCAAACCCTTCCAGCGTACACGAGAAGGTGCCATACGACACCGTAAGGATCTTGCTTGCCCCGACCATTGGACACCCACTTTCTGCCAGTTCACTGTCCCTTATTCCCCTACGGTCTGTTCTATTTCGTGGACAGACAAGGGTAATTTGAAGGATTGATTATGGCCACGGACCCTGCACTTTGCCTTAATTGGGAACAGTATCGGCATGAATCGGACGATTGTCCAATCCCCTGAGGGGATCACCCTGGTGGGAGGCGGGCCTGTGTCGCGCAGCGATCTGGTGCAGGCAATGGCATTGGCCCCGGTGGTTGTGGCGGCTGATGGCGGGGCGGACCGGTGTTTGCAGCGAGGGGTGATGCCGCAGGCCGTGATCGGTGATTTCGATTCGATATCTGTGCGGGCGCGGGCGGCCATTGCGGCAGACCGGCTGCATGTGATCGGCGAACAGGACAGCACGGATTTTGACAAGGCGCTGCGGTCAGTCGCGGCCCCCTTTGTGCTGGCATTGGGGTTTGCCGGGGCGCGGATTGACCACGGCCTTGCGGTATTTAACACGCTGGTGCGGCGCGATGCGCCCTGCGTGGTGGTGGGGCCACGGGATGTAGTGTTTTACGCGGGCCGCGCGGTGCGGCTGGACATGCGGGTGGGTGACAGGCTTTCATTGTTTCCGATGGGGCGGGTCAGCGGGCAAAGCCGGGGGCTGGAATGGCCGATTGCGGGTCTGGATTTCGCGCCGGACGGGCGGATTGGCACATCAAACCGTGTGGCTGCGGGGCAGGTTGAACTGGTGTTTGACGCGCCGGGGATGCTGGTGATCGTGCCAAAGCGCTATTTGCCGGGGGTGATTGCGGCGGTCAGGCGGTAGGCGGTCAGGCGTTAAAGGCAACCTGCGCGTTGCGGCGCACCCGCGCATTGATGCGTTCACGGTGGATCAGATACAGGCCTGATGCAACGATGACGGCAATCCCGGCCCATGTCATGGCATTGGGAAAATCGTTGAACACAGCATAGCCAAGCGCCACGGCCACGACGATTTCAAAGTAATGCAAAGGGGCCAGCGTGGCAGAGGGGGCAAATTTCAGGGCATAGGTCACGCAGATATGGCTGATGGCGGCCCAGAATCCGACGCCGACCAGCCACAGCCAGTTCAAGCCTGCGGGCATGACGGCATCCAGGCTGGCAATGCGCGATCCGTCAAACACCCCCAGCAGGGGCACACAGATGGCAATGCCGGCCAGCGATGTGTGCAACTGCATGGTGACAGGGTGCATATGGGCCGACATGGCGCGGGTGGTGAGCATGTAAAACGAAAAGAAAAAGGCAGTGCCCAGCGGCCACAGGGCAACCCAGCCAAACACGGCGATAGAGGGCTGGATCACCAGAAGCGCGCCACAAAAGCCCACAATGCAGGCCCCGATGCGGCGGGGGCCGACAGCATCACCAAAGATATAGGCCCCAAGGATCAGCACGATAAACGGCTCGACAAAGGCAATGGCAAGGGCATCGGCCACGGGCATGACAGCAAGGCCAGACACAAAGCTGTAAGTCGACAGGATCAGCCAGATGGCGCGCAGGGCAACCATGC
>JAYUZO010000037.1:0-5080 GCA_043751715.1 Rhodobacterales bacterium
GGGGTGGGGGGCCTTGGTCAAAACGCGCCGACTGCAACCCTCGGGCAAGACGCAATCGCCACCCCCCGCGTGCACCTGTTACCCCAGCCGCCGTTCAAACAAAGGCGCTTGCCCTCCCCCCCCCGTGGGGAGGGGTCAGGGGTGGGGGGCCTTGGTCAGGTCACGCTGTCCGCAACCCTACGGCGTGACACAATCCACACCCCCAGCACCCGCATGTCACCCATACCCGCTTTCAGGCAAGACCACTCCCCCTCCCCCCTCGTGGGGGAGGGTCAGGGGTGGGGGGCCCTTGGTCAAAACGCGCTGTCCGCCTTCTGCACCCACCCACCCCTCCCTAACCCTCCCCCACAAGGGGGGAGGGAAGCGCCTTTAAGTCCAAACGCGCGCTGACACGTCCGTTCCCGTCGTTCCTGGAGTTGTTGCCATGACCATCGCCGCACCCGCCACCGCCACCGTCACCCTGCCCGGCTATGACCGCAGCACGCTGACCCCCGGCATCATCCACATCGGTCTTGGCAACTTTCACCGCGCCCATATGGCCGTCTATCTGGACGACCTGTTCGCGCTTGGGGCTGACCATGACTGGGCCATCCTCGGCGCAGGCGTGCGTGCCGGTGATGCCCACATGCGCGCGGCATTGGCCGCCCAAGATTACCTGTCCACCGTCATCACCCTTGATCCCGCCGGCAATTCCGCCCGCCGTGTGGGCGCCATGACCGGGTTTATCCCCGTCACCGATGATAACGCCCCCCTGATTGCTGCCATGACCGACCCCGCCATCCGCATTGTCAGCCTGACCGTCACAGAAGGTGGCTATTTCGTCGGCCCCGATGGCGGTTTTGATGCCACCCACCCCGACATCGCCCATGATGTGGCCAACCCCACCACACCCCGCACCGCCTTTGGTGCCATTCTTGCCGCCCTGCGTGCCCGCAAGGCCGCTGGCACCCCCCCTTTCACCGTCATGTCCTGCGATAACCTGCCCGGCAACGGCCATGTCACCCATGCCACCACCACCGGCCTTGCCCGCCTGCAGGATGCCGCCTTTGCCACTTGGGTTGATGCATCCGTCGCCTTCCCCAATGGCATGGTTGACCGCATCACCCCCGCCACGGGCGTGCGCGAACGCGCCCTTGCCAGCAGCTTTGGCCTGACCGACCCCGTTCCCGTGACCGCCGAAGAGTTCCGCCAATGGGTGCTGGAGGATCACTTTCCCATGGGCCGCCCCGCCCTTGAACGCGTCGGCGTCACCTTCACAACCCAAGTCCATGCGTTTGAGGCGATGAAGATCCGCATTCTGAACGGTGGCCATGCCATCATCGCCTACCCCTCGGCCCTCATGGGCCTGACCCATGTGCATACCGCCATGGCCCACCCGTTGATCCGCGCCTTTCTGCGCAAGGTGGAAACCGATGAAATCCTGCCCCATGTCGCCCCGGTGCCCGGCACCAGCATTCCGGCCTATCTTGACCTGATCGTTGAACGTTTCTCCAACCCCGAAATCGCCGATACCACACAGCGCCTGTGCCTTGACGGGTCCAACCGCCAGCCGAAATTCATCGTGCCCTCACTGGCTGATAATCTGGCTGCTGGGGTGGTGCCACGCGGGCTGATCCTGCTGTCGGCACTGTGGTGCCATTATTGTGCAGGTGTCACAGATGCCGGTGAGGTGGTTGCACCCAATGATCCGTACTGGGACGCGCTGCAGGCCCGCGCAACGGCGGCAAAGGCAGACCCGGCGGTGTGGCTGCAAATGGATACGGTCTATGGTGATGTCGGGCGTGACCCGCGCGTAATTGCGGCGTTCGGAGCCGCGCTGAATGACGTGCAGACCACAGGCACCAAAGCGGTGCTAGAGCATTATCTTTCAACGTAACATAGGCAGATTGCCCGTCCTACGACCGGCTCATGCAGGATGGGCAATCTGCCCATTTTACCTTTTGCCGTAATACAACCCCACCACATGTTCCGCTTGCGCAAAGAACAACCACCGCGCCGCAAACGCGCCGGTCAGATGGATGATGGCCGCACCCCCGGTGCCTACCCACCCCAGTGGCAGCATCAGAACCAGTCCCGGAATGATGCCCGCACAGAGCACCGCAATCACCCGCAAGCGCCGTGCATGTTTGCGCCCCACCACATAAATCATCTCGCGCAGCAGGTAATTGCCCCCGGTATGCGGCTGTTCAAACACGGACACCTTGCCAATCCCCCCAAGTCCGATGGCCGACCCCAGCGTCACCCCCGCCACCGCAAACCGCCCGTCACCCCGCCAGAACGCCACCATCAGCAGCCCCACCATGCCTGCACAGGCCCAGACCGCCATGGCCTGCCCCGAAAGGATCATCCCCCCCGTCACCGCAAAGCCCACAAACAGCGCCGGCGTCGTCCAGTCATGCCAACGCGGCACCGCCCGGATCTGCGCATAGATCATCGCCGTTGTGCACACCGTGAACAGCGCCAGCGCCCCGCCCGCCTGCCCGATCATGCGCGGCCAGCCCAACCCCAGCCAATCCGACAGCGCCTGGGGTGCCAGCACCGCCAGCGTCGCCACCGCCGCCCATGCCTCACGGCTGAGCCAACTGCTGCGCCACTGCGAAAACGCCTTGATCGCGTTTTTCGGATTGCCCAGATGGAACGTCGCTGCCAGCAGCCCCGCCACCGCCAGCGCGTAGCCCAAACCCCACCATGCAAACGCCAGCCAGCCCGCAGGCACCACCGCGCCAAACCCCAGCATGGCCAACAGACCAAACCCCGCCCCTGACAGCACCGAAAAGATGATAACCGACGGGGCCGGGTTCATAACTTGCCCAACACCCGGTCCAGCCAACCCGCAAAGCCCGTCGCCTGAATATCCAGCAACGGTGCCAGCAACGACGCCTCGCTGCGCGCATCCTTTTTGCGCGGTGGCAGGTATTTGTTGGTGGGCCGCGTGCGCAGTTCCGGCATCAGATCATAGCCCCCCCGCGCCGCTACCAACCGGCTCACATCACTGGCAGGGTCCCCCAGATCACCAAAATGCCGCGCGCCCGTCGGGCAGGTGCGCACGCAGGCAGGCTCGCGGTCCTCTTCCGGCAAGGCCTCGTTGTAAATCCGGTCCACGCACAGCGTGCATTTCTTCATCACACCCTGATCCGCATCCATTTCGCGCGCACCATAGGGGCAGGCCCAGGCACATAAGCCGCAGCCCATGCAGGCATCGGCGTTCACCAGTACGATCCCGTCTTCCGCGCGCTTGTAACTCGCCCCGGTCGGGCAGACCGTCACACAAGGTGCATCGTCGCAATGCAGGCAGGACCGTGGAAAATTGATGGTTTGTGCAAGCCCATCAGCAGGTTGCACCGCATAGCTGTGAACCCGGTTAAGGAACGTGCCCGAAGGGTCTGATCCGTATGGATTCTGGTCTGATAGGCCTCCGCCTTGATCGTGCCCCTGATCGTTCCAGCCTTTGCAGGCCGTCACGCAGGCATGGCAGCCGACGCAGGTATCAAGGTCAATCACCAGACCCAGCTTTTTGTCTGTCTGTCCCGGCAACGTGGTCATCGCACCACCCCCACCCGCGCGCCCCAAATCTTTTCAGAAAAGATTTGCCAAATTTCTTCTGAAGAAATTTCGTTCATGCCCGCCCCCTTCACTGTGGCACCACCCGCCCGATTGGCGGAAAGGCCGGTTGTGCCTCATCCGGGGCCGCGCATTTCACGATCCGTACCTTCAGATCAAACCACGCCGCCTGCCCTGTCACCGGGTCGGCATTGGCCCACCGCATGCCATCACCCTTTTCCGGCAGCAGTTCCGATATCAGATGGTTCAGCAAGAACCCCTTGGTCGCCTCGGGCGCATCATCTGCCAAGGCCCATGCCCCCTTGCGCTTGCCAATCGCATTCCATGTCCAGACCGTATTTTCGTTCAACGCCGCCATATGCGCCACCGGCACCACAATTTCACCACTGGGTGAGGTGACCCTTGCCCAACAGCCTTCCGCAAACCCTTGGCGTTCCCAGATTTTCGTCGGCACATACAGAACATTCCGCCCGTGAATCTGGCGCAGCCACGCGTTCTGACTGCCCCAGGAATGATACATCGCCATCGGCCGCTGCGTCAGCGCATGCACCGGATAGCCCGCCACCTCGGGCAGCGCCTGCCACATGGGCAACGGGTCCATCGCCGCCCGCACTTGCGCGCGCAGATGGTCGGGCGGCTGTATCCAGCCATGCCCTTCGGCGGCCAGCTGGAACTTGCGCATCGGTTCGGAATAGATGCTGAACAGATAGGGTTGTGGCGTATCAAAACACCCGGTTTTCACCGCCCAATCCTGATAGGCGGCATTCCACGGTTTGTAATACGCGGCATCATCCGGCACATGCGCCTGAAAGAACCCGCCGTTGGCAATATAGGCATCAAGCTGGCCTGCGTTCGGCTCACCCCGCCCGACCCCCGTGCCATCACCGCGAAAGCCCATCAGCGGCCCCACACCGGGGCGGCGCTGATGGTTCACCATGTAATCGGCATAATCGGCGAATTTTGCCCCGCCGTCCGGCAGCGTCATCCCCGGCAGGCCCAACCGCACACCCAAATCCAGCAAAACCGACTGAAACCCCCGCACATCACGGTCAGGTTCCACCACCGGCCAGCGGATCGCATCACCTGCTGCCCCCGGCTCACTGATCGGGCGGTCGAGCATGCTGATGCAGTCATGCCGTTCCAGATAGGTGGTATCGGGCAGGATCAGGTCGGCATAGGCCACCATTTCGCTTGCATAGGCATCCGAATAAATGATGCGCGGGATGATGTATTCGCCGTCGTCGCCCTTGTCCGTCAGCATATCCATCACGGCGCTGGTGTTCATGGATGAATTCCACGCCATGTTCGCCATATACAAAAACAGCGTATCAATGCGGTACGGGTCACCCGCATGCGCATTCGGGATCACCATTTGCATCAGGCCGTGTGCAGAAAACGGGTTTTCCCATGAAAACGCCTTGTCGATGCGCGCAGGGCTGCCATCGGGTTTCAGCGCAAGGTGTTCCGGCCCGCGCACATAGCCCAGGTGCGGCCCGCTGAGCGGTTGGCCCGGCACCGC
>JAYUZO010000038.1:0-11261 GCA_043751715.1 Rhodobacterales bacterium
GCGGTGGTGGCGCTGAGTCTGGTAACGGGGCCGGTGCTGGCGGGGATTGCGGGGGTGCTGTCACCGCGCGGGGTGATGATGGTGGCGCGAGCGGATCAGGCCGAGGCGTTTCGCGCGGATGCGGATGCGATGCAACTGGCGCGCATGACGGTGGATGAGGCAGTGGCGCGGGTGCCGGTGCTGAACGCGGGTGCGGTGGCGCTGGCGGCCATGGCAGAGCATGCGCAGGATATTGATACCGACCATTTGATGCTGCATTTCACGCGGGTTGCGCGGGGGAATGGCGCACGGATCATGCTGCGGGCGGGGGTGACGGACATTGCGCGCGATGGGGCGGGATGGATTGTGACCACGCAGCAGGGGGCGTTTGCGGCACGGCATCTGGTGAACGCGGCAGGGCCTTGGGCGGATGCGGTGGCTGGGATGGCGGGGGTGGGGCCTTTGGGGTTGCAGCCCTATCGGCGGTCGATGGCGCGCATTCCGGCACCGGGGGGGCATGATGTATCGGGTTGGCCGATGCTGTTTGGGCCGGGTGAGGACTGGTATGCCAAGCCAGATGCGGGGGCGCTGATCGTATCGCCCGCCGAAGAGCATGCGATGGCAGCGCATGATGCCTTTGCGGATGATATGGTGCTGGCCGAGGGGTTGGCGCGCTATGAGGCGATGGTGACCACGCCCGTTACGCGGCTGCTGGCGAACTGGGCAGGGTTGCGGACATTCGCACCGGACAGGGTGCCGGTGATCGGGCCGGATGCAGGGGAACCTGCGTTTTTGTGGCTGGCAGGCCAAGGGGGATACGGGTTTCAGTCCTGTGCGGGTGCGGCGCGGCTGCTGGGCGATCTGGTGGCGGGGCGCGGTCCGCAGGTGGCGGCCGATGTGGTGGCGCAGCTTGCACCGGCGCGGTTTGGATGATGCGCGGGCCCTTGCACAAAACGTGATGGCCGGGCCGGGTGACATGGCGCTGATTTCGGGCCAGATGGTGGGTAGCAGTGTTGAAAGGGTGTTCATTTTGCACAGATTTCTGGTGGTGGTGATGTGCCTTGTGCTGGCGGCCTGTGGCGCGCGCGCCCCTGCCCCGTCTGACATTCCCGCCGGGCAGGTTGCCACGGCCCGGTTCGGTGATGCCGATCCGCATGAATGGCAAGGCCGCAGTCCCGACCGATACGCCGTGCATGGCACCGATACGTCGCGGTTTCAGACCTCGGTCGATTGGGCGGCGGCGCGGGCGAATGGCGTGAATTTCGTGTTCATCAAGGCGACCGAAGGCGGTGATCTGTTGGACCCGGCCTTCCGCGATAACTGGCGCGCAGCACGCACGGCGGGGGTGCGCACCGGGGCCTATCATTTCTGGTATCATTGCAGGTCGGGGGTGGAACAGGCGCGCTGGTTCATCCGGCATGTGCCGCGCGCACAGGGGGCACTGCCGCCAGTGCTTGATCTGGAATGGACGCCGTTTTCACCCACCTGCACGCGACGCCCGCCACAGGCCGAACTGCTGCGCGAAGCACAGGCGTTTATCGACACGGTGGCGCGGCATTATGGGCAAGCACCGATTGTCTATGTGTCACCCGATATTTACGAGGCGCGCGAATTGTGGCGGCTGCGGGGGGTGGAATTCTGGCTGCGGTCGGTGGCGGGCACACCGGGCGAGGTGTATCCAAGCCAGCGCTGGACGTTCTGGCAATACAGCGGCACGGCGCGGATTCCGGGAATTGCCGGAGCGGCGGATGCCAATGTGTTCAACGGGTCAGCGGCGGACTGGCAGGCATGGCTGGCGGAGCGCACACGGTAACGATCAGCGGTTGCGGCGGTTGCGCCACCATAGCAACCATTGGCTGATCCGGCGGCGGGCGCGGATCATCAGCGCTGACAACGGGCCGCGCAGAAACGGCAGATCGACGGCCAGCAGCAACAGGCCAAAGGGCAGCATCCAGATGCCCAGAAACGGCAGAAACGACAAAAGCCCGCCGGCAATCATCACCAGTGCCAGGGGCAGGCGGACCACGCGCCACCCGCGCCGCCGCAAGATCACTAGCGGGCGGCGCAGCGCGGGCACCAGACGGGCAAGCGCATCAAACTGCCGATGAAACCGTTTCTCTGCGCGCGTCATGGTTGCCCCACCCTATCAGATCAAAAGGTGGGGCATGATGACGACAGGTTCAAGACATGCTGTGCGGTGGTGTCAGCCATCCACACGGATACGGGCATTGGCGGGGTCAAACGGGCTGTCTTCGACCACCACAGCATCCCATTCGGCCCGCAGCATCTTGACCTTGAGTTTGGTCCCCACCACGGCAAGATCGGGCCGCACATAGCCCATGCCGATCTGTTTGCCAAAGGCCACGGAATAGCCGCCCGATGTCAGACGGCCAACCTTGACGCCGTCCACCAGCAGCGCCTCTTTGCCCCATGGATCTGTGTCCGAAGGCCCGTCAATCAGCACCGTCACGCACATGGACCGGATGCCGGTGGCAACCATGGCGGCCTTGCCCTGAAAATCCTTGGTCATATCGACAAAGCGCGGCAGGCCAGCCTCCAGCGGCGTGGCATCGCGGCCCAGTTCGTTGCCAAACGCGCGATAGGATTTTTCCTGCCGCAGCCAGTTTTGCGCGCGGGCACCGACCAGCTTCATGCCGTGCTTTGCACCGGCCGCAAGAAGCTGATCCCACAGATAGCGCTGCATCTCGATCGGGTGGTGCAATTCCCACCCCAGTTCCCCGGTATAGGCCACGCGGATGGCGTTGACCGGGCACATACCAAGTTCGATCTTGCGCGCAGACAGCCACGGGAAACGCTTGTTCGACAGGGCGGTGGCGGGATCGGCATCCTTGATCAGGTCTGACAGGATCTTGCGGCTGTTGGGGCCTGCAATGGCAAAGACGCCCCATTGCGTGGTGACATCGTGCATATCGACGTGCGCGCCGCCTGCGGCAATGAAATCCTGCATGGATTTCTGCAGATAGTCGGCGTCGTAAGCTGTCCAGGCACCGGCGCTGACCAGATAATAGTCATTCTCGCCGTTGCGCACGATGGTGTATTCGGTGCGCGTGGTGCCCGAAGGCGTCAGCGCATAGGTCAGGTTGATGCGGCCGATCTTTGGCAGGGCGTTACAGGTGAACCAATCCAGAAACGCCGTCGCCCCCGGCCCGCGCACGATGTGTTTGGTAAAGGCCGTGGCATCAATCAGGCCAGCGGTTTCGCGGATGGCGCGGGCTTCATCCACCGCATATTGCCACCAGCCGCCACGGCGGAAAGACCGCGTGTCATGGTCGAAATCTTCGGGTGCGTCGGTGGGGCCGTAATAGATCGGACGCTCCCAGCCGTTCACTTGGCCAAACTGCGCACCTAAGGCTTTCTGCCGGTCATAAACCGGGGCCGTGCGCAAGGGGCGACAGGCCGGGCGTTCCTCATCCGGGTGGTGCAGGATGAAGACGTGGTCGTAGCATTCCTCATTCTTGCGGGCGGCGTATTCGGTGGTCATCCAGCTTTGGGCAAAGCGGCGCGGATCAAGCGACGCCATATCAATTTCAGCCTCACCTTGGGTCATCAGTTGCGCAAGGTAGTGCCCGGTGCCCCCCGCTGCCGTGATGCCAAACGAAAACCCTTCGGCCAGCCACATGTTGCGCAGGCCGGGCGCCGGGCCAACCAGCGGGTTGCCATCGGGGGTATAGCAGATCGGGCCGTTGTAATCATCCTTCAGGCCCACGGTTTCGCTGCTGGGCAGGCGGTGGATGAATGACATGTATTCCTGTTCAATCCGCTCCAGATCCAGCGGGAACAGGTCGGCGCGAAAGCTTTCTGGTACGCCATATTCGAACCGGGCGGGGGCGTTCTTTTCGTAGGGGCCCAAAATCCACCCCCCCCGTTCTTCGCGGACATACCATTTGGCATCGGCATCGCGCAAAACCGGGTGCTGCGGGTTGGTCTTGCGCCATTCAACCAGCACGGGATCGGGTTCCGTGACGATATATTGGTGTTCGACGACCACGGCTGGCGTCTTGATGCCCAGCAGGCGGGCGGTGCGTTGGGCGTGGTTGCCGGTGGCGGTGACGACGTGTTCGGCGTGAATGTCAAATTCATCGGCGGCCACCAGATTGCCACCCTGTTCGACCATGCGCGAACAGGACACAATCCATTCGGCGCCCGTCCAGCGATAGCCGTTGACCTGCACCTTGCGTTCAAAGGTGCAGCCGAACTGCCGCGCACCCTTGGCCATGGCTTGCGTCACATCGGCCGGGTTGATGTAGCCATCCTGCGGATGATACAGCGCGCCGATCAGATCATCGGTGCGCAGCAGGGGCCAGCGGTCTTCCATCTGCGCGGGTGTCAGGAATTCGTGATAGACATCAGCGGTTTCGGCGACGGAGGAGTAAAGCATATACTCATCCATGCGTTGCTGATGTTGCGCCATGCGCAGGTTGCCCACGACATAAAAGCCGGGGTTCAGGCCGGTTTCCGCCTCCAGCCCCTTGTAGAAATCCACGGAATACTTGTGGATATGCGTGGTGGCATAGCCCATGTTGAACAGCGGCAGCAGGCCTGCGGCGTGCCACGTGCTGCCCGCCGTCAGCTCATCACGTTCGACCAGCATCGTATCCCAGCCCGCCTTGGCAAGGTGATAGGCAATGCCCGTTCCAACAGCGCCACCGCCAACAACAAGCGCTTTGACATGGGTTTTCATCGGCGGAACTCCTTCACGCGGCTTTGTGGCCTTTCTGCCCGAAAGCGGCACAAAAGGCCAAGGAGCGACGACCTTTGCGGGCTGAAAACGACATGGGCGGGCGGTTTGAAAACCTGTTGCGCATGGAAATCATCGGGGGGCAGGTGGCCGGCCTGCCAGCGCTTGCGGCCCGTTCGATGGTAGAACAACTGGTTCTGCGCGATGTGGCCGTGGGGAACGCATCAGCGGTTGTGCAATTGACGGGGCTAAAGCTGCTGGCTGTGGCACGCATACCCGATCTGGATCTTGCAGTGCCGAAGGGCATGACCCAGCTTGCGACGCTGACCAGCTGCCGCACAGATGTAACGGGCCTGTCACCACAGGCAGGCATCACCACAGGCAGGCATTTCCACAGGCAGGCACCGCTTTTGGCGGTCAGTTGCCCAGCAGGGAACAGCGTTTGCCGGTGGCGGTCATGGTGCAGTTGCCACCATCGGTTGCACCTGCACGGCGCACGCGCACCTCGGCGGCGGGGGTGGATGGCGCGGTCGCGGCCGTGTCAGCTGCGGCAGGGTCGACCGCAGCCGGGGCGGCCCCTGCCATCATAGCGGCAAGTGACCCCTCGGCGGGGGGTGCAGCGGCGGCGGCCAGTTCGGCGGCCTCATCTGCGGCCTGTGCGGTGGCGCGTTGTTCGGCGGTGCGCTGCATCAGCATGCCAAGCACGCCTGCGCCACCATCCTGCTGCATCGCAACCGCCATGCCGCGCATCTGCGCCTCGGATTCGCGCCCGCGCGCGATCACGGCTGCGGCTTCGGCGTCGACAGCCGCGGTGGCGATGGCCTGTTCATCTGCGGGCGCAATCACCGGGGCGGCGCTGCCAACACCTTGCAGCGGTGTGGTCAGCAGTTTGTTCAGCGTATCAAAGTCGATCTGCGCCAGCAGGGCCTTTACATCATCATCGGGTGCCAGTGCGCGCACCGTGATCTTCAGCTCTGGTCCCATCTGCGCACGAAACACCTGCACGCTGGTGGCGGGGTCTTCCTCGGGGTCGTCAAAGCCGAACATGCCCAGTTCGCGGCCAAACGGCACGCCGCCGACGACAGCAAACCCATCCCGCGCCGACATCGCCGTCATATTGCCGACAATGATGTTCATGCCGGCATCCTGAATTTCGCCGGCTGCGAAAGACCCGTTCAGGCTGATGCCACCGGCGATCTGGTTGAACGACACCTGCAGCGCCACAAGGCTTTCACCCCGCTGATAGAACCGGATTTCGGCCTTTTCCTTGGCGACGATCAGGCGTTCGTTGGCTGCGGTCATCTGTTGGAACATGGGATCGCTTTGGAGTGCTGCCTGCGCCTGCTTGAACTCTTCCGGCAGCTCTTCACTATCGGAAAAGATCTCGCGTGATGGAAACAGGCGGGCGCGATCACCTTCGTTCCATTCGCGCATGACCCAACCTTCGGGCGCTTCGGGCAGCAGTGTGCGGTGTTCCTGACGGCGCAATGATCCGGTTTCAGCGGCGGCCACTTGTTCGGCCTTCATGCCGGAAAACCGCGTCCCCATCGAGGCGACATAGGCGCCAAGACCCAGTTCGCCAAAGCCCAGATCAGCGCGGCGGGTCTGCATAGTGTAATCCATCAGGCCCACAATCGTGGCCGCCGTTGCCACAAACCCTAACAGCATGCCGTTTGCCATTGCGCGCGCCCCCTGTAATCTTTGGTATCGCCATAGGGGGCAATTGCGGCCAAGATTGGCAAAGTTCGGGACAAAAGGCAGGCACGCACCTGCAGATCGTCAGTTGACCGCCATCTGCCGCATGCGTGGTGCTGCCCCCAGCGGCAGTGGCCCGAATGTGCCGCGCCCGTTGGCAAAGATCAACGGCAGCGCCAGCACATCGGGGTTGCCGCCCTGCGCAGCCATCGCGCCCAGCAGACCTTCGACTGTGGGGGCGGCTTGGGGTGTGATGGTGCCGGTGCCGACAAGGGCTGTTACAAGGCTGCGCCAACCGGTGATTGCAATATCAATGCGGCCTGCGGCAAAGCCATTGACATCGGCGGTGATGGTGCCCGTGGCCGTCATCTGCACATCGCCCCATGCAACCTGCGTGTTGGTCAGGGTGATATCCGTGACCTGCGGCTGTGTCTGGCCTGCCATACGGTCCAACGGGGCCGAAAATGTGGCAGTGCCGTCCAGCGTGATCCTGGCAATGGTACCATCCAGCCCGGTGGCCACCGCAAAGGCCGGGTCAGCCACGATATTGGTAGCGGCGAGCACGATGGCATAGCTGTTGGCAGGGCTGGGCCGCAGGTTGACATGCGCCTCGGCAATATCACCCGCACTGCGCCACCCCTGCGAAGATACCAGCACCGGCTGCGTCAGCGTGACGGCGAATTGTGTCAGGGTCAGCGTGCTGTCTGGCGTGACGGTGATACTGGCGCGCATGTCGTCTGCGGCCAGCGACAGCTGTTGGTCTGGCAGGGTCAGCACATGATCATCATCCAGCAGCGCCACCACATGCCAGGGCCGCCACAGCGCTGCCTGCACCTGCAGGAAGGGCGTCTGCCAGCGGATGCCTGACCGGGGATCACCTGCATCAATGCCCTGCACGCGCAGATCAAAGCGCGCGGGAAACCCTGCCATCGCCACCACCGGGGGCGCGTAAAGGGTGCCATCGCGCAGGCCCTGTGCCACGCCCTGCATGACGCCGGCACGAACTGCATAGGTGCCCGCAGCCCAAAAGGCACACCACAGCAGGGCCAGAATTCCACACGCCCACAGCAGTTTGCGCATCACCAACCCCTTTTCACCGGCCTCTCTTTTCATTGGGCCCGCCGTGTTGTCTACAAGGCAAAAGGCAAAGGGGCCAGCCATGCAGGATCAGCTTTGGGTGTTCGGCTATGGGTCGTTGGTCTGGGACCAATGCTTTGCGTTTACGGATCGGCAGGTGGCCACAGCCGCCGGGTGGCAGCGCAGTTTCTGCATGTGGTCGGTGCATTACCGGGGTACGGCAGACCATCCGGGCCTTGTGCTGGCGCTGGACCGGGCCACGGGCGCGCAATGCCGGGGCGTGGCCTTTGCCATACCCTTTGGCGCCGAACAGGCCACCATCGCGGCCCTGCGCGAACGCGAGCTGATTTCATCCGCCTATCTGGAGGAAACCATCACCATCACCTTGCAGGATGGCCGCTGCGTGCCCGCGCTGACCTATGTCATCAACCGCGACCATGCCCAATACACCGGGCCTTTGACGCCCGAAACACAGGCGCAGATCATTGCCACGCGCCACGGTGTGCGCGGGCCGAACCGTGATTACCTGTTTGCCACGGCCCGGCATCTGGCCGACATTGGCCTTGCCGACCCTGAACTTGATGCGCTTGTCACACGGGTGCGTGCATTGCCATAACGCCGCTTGGCAGAACGGGGCAGCCTGCTACAGTGCGCAGCAAAACAACAGGCAGGCAGCAGGCAAGTGATAGAACGCCCAAAGGCCGAGGTGGCCGTGACCTTCAGCCAGCCGATCCGGCAGATTGTGACCATGATGGTGGTCACGGCACTGGTGATCTTTGGCGCGTGGTTCATTCACGATCAGGTAGCCGAAATTGTGCGCACCAACCCGCTTCTGAACGGGCTGATCGGGCTGGTCTTCCTGTTCGGCATCGCCACCTGTTTCTGGCAGGTGCTGATCCTGATGCAATCGGTCAGCTGGATCGAAGATTTCGTGCGCAACCGCCAAGGCGTTGAAACCCCCGCGCCTTCGCTTTTGGCGCCGCTGGCATCGCTGTTGCGGTCGCGCCGGGGGGCGATGATTTCACAATCATCATCGCGGTCCATTCAGGAATCGGTGGAAAGCCGGATCGAGGAAAGCCGCGATATCACGCGGTATCTGATCAACCTGCTGGTTTTTCTGGGCCTGCTGGGCACGTTCTGGGGGCTGTCAACCACGGTGCCTGCCGTGGTGGAAACCATCCGGTCACTGGCCCCGCAGGAAGGCGAAAGCGGGCTGGATGTGTTTGGCAAGCTGATGACAGGTCTGGAATCGCAGCTGGGCGGCATGGGCACGGCGTTCGCCTCCAGCCTGCTGGGCTTGGCGGGATCACTTGTGGTGGGGTTGCTGGAATTGTTCGCGGGCCACGGGCAGAACCGCTTTGTGCGCGAGTTGGAGGAATGGCTGTCATCCATCACACGGCTGGGGTTTTCGGGTGAAGGCGATGGCGGCAATGCAGGGCAGTTGGGCCAGGTGCTGGAAGGGCTTTCCGCGCAGGTGGAACAGTTGCAAATGATTGCGGGCGATGCCGATGCCAGCCGGGTGATGATGGAAGAACGGCTGGGCGATCTGTCGATGGCGATTGCAGCACTGTCAGAACGCATGGGCGACATGGGCGGTGCAGCGGCGTTGGAGCGGATTGCGGCAGGGCAAGACCGGCTGATTGCAGCGCTGACGGGCGAAGACAGCAAGGCGGGCGTGGATGCAGAAAGCCGGATGCGGCTGCGGTCGATTGATGTGCAATTGCTGAAGATACTGGAAGAGCTGTCAGCGGGCCGTCAGGAAAGCGTGGCTGATCTGCGCGGTGATCTGTCAGCGTTGACGGCGGCGATCCGGCAGGCCAACCGCGCCAATACCACGGGGCGTGGCTGACATGGCACTGCGCGGGCGGCGGGATTCCTCTATGATCTGGCCGGGGTTTGTGGATGCGGTCACGACGCTGCTGATGGTGCTGATGTTCGTGCTGACGATTTTCACCGTGATGCAATCAGTGCTGCGCGACACGATCACGACGCAGGACAATGAACTGTCATCGCTGACCGATCAGGTGGCCCAACTGGCGCAGGCCCTGGGTCTGGAACAGGTGCGGACGGCGGGGCTGGAAACCGAAATCGGCACCCTGCGTGGCAGCCTGACGGCCAGCCGTGCCGATGCCGATGCAAAGGCGGCGGAAATTGCGGGGCTGACGGGTGCGCTGGCCAGCGCGCAGGGGCGGATCGCGAGTTTTGAGGCACAGGTGGCAACGCTGCTGGCGGAACGCGATGCGGCGCGGGGCGAGGTTGGCACGTTGACCGCATCGGTAGCTGATCTTGAGGCGGCACAGCTGCGGCTGATTTCAGACGAGGAGGCGTTGCAACTGGCATTGGCCAAAGCGCGGACCGAGATTGACGCGGGGGCCGAGGCGGCACGGCTGGCAGCGGCGCGACGCGAGGCGCTTGAGGCGCTGCTGGCCGATCTGCGCGGGCGCAATACGGCAACCGAAGGCGAACTGGCGTCGGCGCAAACGGCGTTGAGTGACGCCGAGGCGGCACGGCTGGTAGATCGGGCAGCACTGCTGGCGTTGCAGGAACGGCTCAAGGGGTCTGACACGGAACTGACGGCGATGACACTGGCGCTGGAAGAACAGCGCAAGCGGGCCGAGGAAACGCTGACCCTGCTGGCGGCGGCACAGACCGAGGCGGCGTTGGAGGCAACGGCGGGTGACCGCGATGCAGCGCTGCTGGCCACAGCACAGGTGACGCTGTCTGCAGAACAGGAAAAGACGCTGGCAGCGCAGCGCAGCATGGCACTGCTGAACGAACAGATTGCCACGCTGCGGGGGCAATTGGGTGAATTGCAGGGCCTGCTGGATGCGAGTGCGGCGCGCGATGTTGCGGCGAATGTGCAGCTGGATGCATTGGGGTCACAACTGAACGCGGCGCTGGCACAGGTGGCGTCTGAACAAAAACGCCGCGCTGATCTGGAGGCGGCCGAGCGGGTGCGGCTGGAGGCCGAAGCGCGCGATCTGGCGAAATTCCGGTCGGAATTCTTTGGCCAGCTCAGCACGCTGCTGGAGGGGCGCGAAGGCGTGCGGGTGGTGGGTGACCGGTTCGTGTTTTCATCCGAGGTGCTGTTCACGGCAGGGTCGGCCACCCTTGCCCCCGAAGGCCGCGCGCAGATTGCCGGGGTGGTGGCAATTCTGAATGATATTGCAGGGCAAATCCCGCCCGATATTGACTGGATCATCCGGGTGGACGGGCATACCGACGCCATCCCCTTGTCAGGCGCAGGGGCCTTTGCCGACAACTGGGAACTAAGCCAGGCGCGGGCACTGTCGGTGGTGCGGTTCATGCAGGATGATCTGGGCTTTCCGCCGGGCCGGATGGCGGCCACGGGGTTTGGCGAATACCGGCCGGTGGTGGATGGTGACGCGCCAGCCGATCTGGCCGCGAACCGGCGGATCGAGCTGAAGCTGACCGAACGCTAGGCGCCCCACAGCAACGTGAGCCAGAATTGCGCAGACCGGCAAAATAATCTGTGCTACGGTCAGCCCTAGAACAATCTTGCCTGCACGTTTTGCCACTGGTCCAAGTGCCGGGAGACGTTGCCAAACCCGGTTCTGGGCCCTGAACCCCAAAGGATCAGACATGCCCCGCACCATTGGAAACCCCCTGTCATGGACTGCCTCGCTGTTCAGTGCGCCTTTCACCGGCACCCGCACGACGCGCGATTTTTCGGAAACCGTCATCACCCGCCCGCTGACCCGGCAGGATCTGCACCGTGCCCTGCGCAAAGGCTGGGACGATGTGATGCATTTTCGGTCTGACGTGGTGTTTGCCTGCCTGTTGTACCCGG
>JAYUZO010000039.1:0-15098 GCA_043751715.1 Rhodobacterales bacterium
ACCGTGCCATCGCCATTATCCTTGAAATTCACCTCGGCAATGGTTTGCGTGGCCGAGGTCAGTGCGTCACTTGCCGTCAGCACAAGCCCGCGAATTTCCAGCGTATCGCCATTCCGCTCCACGCTGTCAGTGGCCACGCTTTGCCCGGCCGCTTCGGAAAATGACTGAAACTTTGTCCAAAGATCTTCCGGTGTGACTTGCGCAAACGCCGTGCTGCCCAGCAGAATTGCGCCAAGTGAAATGCTTGTGCCAAGGGTCCAATATTTCATAACGAAGCCTTCTTTTTGCAAATGAAAATCGGCGGGTATCCTCTAACGGGTCCGGGGCGCGGTCAAGCGGATTTGGATCAAGGTATGGTTATCCGCCCCCGGCAAGCAATGCGGCAAGGCCCGTACGATAATCAGGATAGCGCAACTGCACGCCCAAGTCCTGCCGGATGCGCCGGTTACTGACGCGCTTGGTTTCCGAATAGAAACTGCGCACCATCGGTGGCAGATCGGCCGTGGCGAAATCCATGGTCGGTGGCGGCGGCAGACCCAACAGATATGCGGCATGCGTCAGCACATCTTCGGGCGGGGCAGGATCATCATCGCAGACGTTGTAGGCCGTGCCGGGGGCTGGCCGGGCAATGGACGCGGCAAGGGTGGCGGCGATATCATCCACATGAATGCGGCTGAACACCTGACCGGGTTTAATCAGGCGGCGGGCGGTGCCATCGCGCACCTTTTCAAACGGGCCGCGACCGGGGCCATAGATGCCCGCAAGGCGGAAGATATGCACGGGCAAGCCGGTGGCCAGCCATTGGCCTTCAGCCAGCACACGGTGCTCGCCGCGCGTACTGCTTGGTGTCAGGGGCGTATCTTCATCCACCCATGCGCCCTGATGATCACCGTAAACGCCGGTGGTGGAAAGATAGCCCACCCATGCGGGCCGTGCCTTGGCAATCACCTGACTCGCCGCCTGCAGGAACGGATCACCGTTTGCGTCCGGCGCGGCCGACGCAAGGATATGGGTGGCTTCAGCCAGCGCAGGCCCAAGGTCCGCAGGCCATAACAACGGCTCCACACCCGTGGCCTGCAAAGCATTCAGATTGCCGGGGCTGCGCGTGGTGCCAATGATGCGCCATCCCTGCGGGATCAGCACACGGGCAAGGGCGGCGGCGGAATAGCCATGGCCAAGGGAAAGAAGCGTGTTCATGCCCGCAACTATTCCCTGCCCGCAGGGCTGCCGCAACCCCCATCCCTGCCCACAACGGCAAATCCTGCGCGCGTCCTTCACCCATACCGCCCCGATTCGGGCATCATGGTTAACGCCCCGACCGCACCCGTTTCGCCCCGCCGCTATCTGGCCCGTTTCTGGCCCCGATATGGCCCATTACCATACCATTAACCTTTCGTTAAATGGGGCAATTAATACAGCGTTCGCAAAGGCTTGGCCGCGCATCACCCGGCGCGTTCCCCCACCCGGCCATACGCCCGTTTCGCCTGCCCCAATCGCCTGCCCCCATCCCTTGCCCCTGCCGTTACAAACCCTTCACTTGCGGACCGCCGCCCCCATGCGTTAGATACCCAATCCCTATTGCAAAGATGACATATGACCGACCCTATCCTTCCCATCCTGACCCCGCCCCATGCCGAACCCGCCGCCTTTACCGATGCCGAGGCTGCCGTTTCCCGGCTTGAGGCGCTGTTTACCCAAGCCACCCAGTTTCTTGCCCAGCATTTCAGCGCCGCTGTCATGGGCGGTAAACCCGCCCAGCGTATCCGCGCCTTTTACCCCGAAATCCGCCTGACCGTGACCAGCTTTGACAAGACGGATTCGCGCCTGTCCTTTGGCCATGTTGCCACCCCCGGCACCTATGCCACCACCGTTACCCGGCCGGACCTGTTCCGTAACTATCTGATTCAACAAATCAGTTTGCTGATCCAGCACCATAACGTGCCCGTGATGATCGGCCCGTCTGAAACCCCCATCCCCGTGCATTTTGCCGTGGCCGGCAACCCCACCGTCAGTATTCCGCAGGAAGGGGTGATGGATTTCAGCCTGCGTGATGTGTTCGACGTACCCGATCTTGCCACCACCAATGATGACATCGTCAATGGCGAACGCGCCTTCAACGTCGATGGATCACGCCCCCTTGCCCCCTTTACAGCGCAGCGCGTTGATTATTCGCTGGCCCGGCTGACCCATTACACCGCCACAGACCCCGTGCATTTCCAGAACCATGTCCTGTTCACCAACTATCAGTTCTATGTGGATGAGTTTGAGGCCTACGCCCGCCGCATGCTGGCCGACCCTGCCAGCGGCTATACCGCCTTTGTCGCCACCGGCAACGCCGAGATCCGCAATGCCGATGATCCGCTGCCCGCGTCTGCCAAAACCCCGCAAATGCCCACCTATCACCTCAAACGCCAGGGCGGGCAGGGCATTACCCTTGTCAACATCGGCGTCGGCCCGTCCAACGCCAAAACCGCCACAGACCACATCGCCGTCCTGCGCCCGCATGCCTGGCTGATGGTCGGCCACTGCGCCGGCCTGCGCAATTCGCAATCCCTGGGCGATTATGTGCTGGCCCATGCCTATTTGCGTGAAGACCATGTGCTTGACGCCGATCTGCCCGTCTGGGTGCCCATTCCCGCCTTGGCCGAAATCCAGATTGCGCTTGAGGATGCCGTGGAAAGCGTCACCCAATTGGAGGGGTATGAACTGAAACGCATCATGCGCACCGGCACGGTGGCCACGATTGACAACCGCAACTGGGAGTTGCGTGATCATTCAGGCCCGGTGCAGCGCCTGTCGCAATCGCGCGCCGTCGCACTGGATATGGAAAGCGCTACCATCGCCGCCAACGGGTTCCGGTTTCGTGTGCCTTACGGTACGCTTTTGTGCGTGTCTGACAAACCTTTGCACGGCGAATTGAAATTGCCCGGCATGGCGTCTGATTTTTACAAGACCCAGGTCGCCCGGCATCTGCAGATCGGTATCCGCGCCATGGAAACCCTGCGCGAAATGCCGATCGAAAAGTTGCACAGCCGCAAGTTGCGCAGCTTTGAAGAGACCGCCTTCCTGTAGGTCCAAGGCATTTTCGGGGGTTTTCCGCCAATTCCCTGCGGAAAGGGCTTGATTTGCCCGCTAAAAACCTGTGTTTGACGGCGTGAAACATTTGGCAACAAAGCCACCGCCGCAAACCTGCGGACAAGCTCAGGGGATGACGACCATGATGAAACCAATGACAAAGACGCAACTGGTGGCCGCACTGGCCGATGCCATGGGTGGCGACAAGAAAACCGCTGGTGCCGCCCTTGATGCGATTGCCGCCGTGGTATCGCGCGAAGTGGCTGCTGGTGGCACCGTCACCATTCCGGGCCTTGGCAAAGTGGCCTGCAAGGCCCGCCCTGAACGTCAGGTGCGTAACCCAGCAACGGGCGAAACCATGACCAAACCTGCTGACAAGCAAGTGAAATTCGCCATCGCCAAGGCACTGAAAGACGTCGTGAACGGCTGAACCGCTTGAACTTCACCGTCGACGGTGAAAGAGTCGCCCTATCCGGGGCGACCTTTTTCGTTGGGGATATGGCATGGCAAAGGTCACAGGCATTGGCGGGCTGTTCTTTCGCGCACAAGACCCAAAGGCACTGATGGCATGGTATGCCCGCTGGTTTGACATGCCCGCCGACGGCATGCCTTGGGCACAAGAGGCGGGGCAGACTGTTTTTGCACCCTTCAAGGCGACCACCGACTATTTCCCCGCAGATCGCCAGTTCATGCTGAACCTGCGCGTTGAAGGCCTGCCCGACATGATCGCTGCCTTTCAGGCCGAAGGCATTGCCGTAGACACCCGCGCCGATTGGGATGGTGATGGCACCTATGGCCATTTCGCCCGCGTACATGACCCCGAAGGCAACCCGATCGAGTTGTGGGAGCCGCCGCAAGGCTGAACATGGACCTGCGCGCCGTTTTCATGGGGCTGGCCTTTGCCCTGATGTGGTCATCCGCCTTTGCCACGGCGCGCATCATCGTGGCCGACGTGCCGCCCTTTACCACTCTGACCCTGCGCTTTGCCATTTCCGGCGCGTTTGCCGTGGGCATTGCACTGGCACTGGGCCAAAGCTGGCGTCTGACGCGGGCGCAAGCCGCGGCCGTGGTCATATTCGGCCTGTGCCAGAACGCGCTGTATCTGGGCCTGAACTTTGTCGCCCTGCAATGGATCCCCGCATCGGTTGCCGCCATCATTGCCAGTGCCATGCCCTTGATCGTTGCCGCGCTTGGGTGGGCGTTCCGGGGCGAACGGGTTTCGCCCTTGGGTCTTGCTGGCCTGTGCGCGGGCTTTGGTGGTGTCATCCTGATCATGGGCAGCCGCGTGCAAGGCGGTGTTGAACCGGCCGGCGTGGCGCTGTGCGTGATGGCCGCGTTTGCACTGGCCGTGGCCACCCTTGCTGTCAAAGGCGCGTCTTCCGGTGGCAACCTGTTGATGATCGTCGGTTTGCAAATGCTGGTGGGCAGCGCCATTCTGGCCCCCATTGCTGCCCTGAACGAAACCCTGCCCACGCATGTCGGCCTGCCCGCCATGCTTGCCTTTGCTTATCAGATTTGCGTGCCCGGCCTGATGGCCACGCTGTTGTGGTTCGCCCTTGTCACCCGGATTGGCGCCGTGCGCGCTGCCACATTCCACTTTCTGAACCCGTTCTTTGGCGTCGCCGTTGCGGCCGCTTTGCTGGGCGAACGGGTTACCGCGCTTGATTTTCTGGGCGTCGCCATCGTGATGGCAGGCATCTATGCCGTGCAGATCGCCCGGTCCCGCGTTACATAACCCTCACGAAACCTTGCAATGACAGGTCAGGCAGGCCCGTGCACACAGCGGCATGGATTTGATATTCGGATATCTTGCCGGGCTTTTGACCCTGATCAACCCCTGCGTTCTGCCGGTGTTGCCCATTGTGCTGGCCACCGCTTTGCAGGCACACAGGCTTGGCCCTGTCGCCCTTGCCGCCGGCATGTCTGTGGCCTTTGTCAGCCTTGGCCTTGGCATTGCCACTTTGGGCCAAACCATTGGCCTTTCGGCAGATACGCTGTCGGATGCCGCCGCCGTGCTGATGCTGATCTTTGGCCTTGTTCTGCTGGTGCCGCGCCTGAATGCGGGTTTTGCCTTTGCCACCGCTGGCATGGCCGCCCGCGCCGATGCCGGGATTGACCGGGTAGACCGGTCGGGCCTTGGCGGGCAGTTCCTTGGCGGTGCCCTGCTGGGCGCGGTGTGGAGCCCGTGTGTCGGCCCCACGCTGGGGGGTGCGATTTCGCTGGCCTCACAGGGGCAGAACCTGATCTGGGCGGGGGCCGTGATGACCGCGTTCGCCGCAGGTGTATCGACCGTTATTCTGGCGCTTGGCTATGGTGCGCGAGCCGCATTGCAGCGCCGCCGCGCCCTGATGCAGCGCATTGCAGCGCGGGCAAAACCGATCATGGGCGCGGTGTTCGTGGCGGTGGGCCTGATGCTGCTGTTCCGGGTGCACCACACCATTCAGGCCTGGCTGATCACCGTGCTGCCCTACTGGCTGCAAGATTTTTCCGTATCGCTGTAAAGGAGCATTCATATGCAACGCCGTACCTTTTTGATTCTGACCACCGCCGCCATGCTGGCCAGCCCCGCCGCATATGCCGCCGAACCGGCGGTGTATTCCGCTGAATTGGTGGCGGCTGAACTGGCTGGCGGTAAAACCGTGCTGATAGATTTTTCGGCCAGTTGGTGCCCCAGTTGCCAGGCGCAGGGCCGCGCGTTAGAGGCGTTGCGGACGGAAAACCCCGTCTATGATGCGGCGATCACGTTCGTTGAGGCGGATTGGGATACCTACAAGGACAGCGCGCTGGCCGCGCAATACGGCATCAACCACCGGGGATCATTGCTGGTGCTGCGCGGTGATGCGGTGGTCGTACAGACCAGCACGCATGCGACCAAGGATGGGCTGAAGGCGATGCTGGATCAGGTGGCGGCCGGGGCGTAATACTTTGCTGGTGGCCGGTCATCGTGCCCTGTCGGTTACTTTTCGTTTTGGCAAACAACGAAGAGTGACCGACAGGGAACGATGAGCAGGCCCCGCAGAAAAATGTGCAAGCCGGACTGGTGACCAACAGTTACAAAATATGAAGCCTGAACAGTCAGCCCATTGATTTGATTTCTACAAAACGTCCCCTGCGAAACGCTTTGAACATCACCCCCACATGCGCCCCGGCCCCACCGCCAGAAACCGCCTCGCCAGCATTACCGTCCCTGCCGTAAAATCCGCTGCCCCAATCTGGGTGGCCGTATCACTGTCGGCCCGGCTTGCCAGCCATGCCGTCAGCAGCACGCGGCGCAGCAGCACAAGGCTGGGGATAATCGCCCGGTCGGCCGCCCCCACCCCGCCATGCCCCTTGCACCACGCGGCAGTCAGATCAGGCACCCGCGCATCCGTTTCAATAAAAGACAGCGCCGCCGCCAGATCATACATCCACCAGCCAAAGCCGCAGTCATCAAAATCAATCACCCACAGCCCGCCTGCGTCCAGCATCAGGTTCGTCAGCCGCAAATCTGCATGGATCAGCCCAAACCGGTCTGCCCCCGTGCCATATTCGCCCAGCCGCCCCACCAGATCATCCGACAGCCGTTGCAGCACCGCATGCCCCGCCGCATCAAGGCCCACCGCATTGCGCCAGTCGCCCCAATGCGGGGCCGCACCCAGAATCGTCTCTGTGTCCCACCGCTTGCGCACAAAACCGGCGGGCCGCTGCCAGCCCCGCGCATGGCTGTGCAAGGCTGCACTGATCCGCCCCAGTTCGGCAAACCAGTGCACCAGATCATCGCCTTCGCTTACCTCACGCGCGGCAATAGGTGCAAAGGCGGCAACGTGAAAACCATCATGGGTTTGCAGCAGGCTTTCGTTCAACGCCGAAACAGGCGCCACACAGCGCAAATCGGCTGACTGCAGCGCCTGCAACCATGCCAGTTCTGACGCAATCTCGGGCCCCGTATGGTAGCCCTGCCGGTGCACCCGCAGCACCAGCCTGTCACCCGCCATCCATGTTGCATTTTCGGACCGGTTCATCAGCTGCAGCGGCGCATCCCGGTCTAGTCCATATCGTGGCAGCAGGTCGCGCAAAACCTCAGGCGTCATCGCCGCGCCGCATCAGGTAAATGTCCATGATCCAGCCATGCGCCGCCCGCAATTCTGCCCGCCGCGCCACAATCTGCGCGCCCACATCGGCCAATGCCCCGGCAATCAAAACCTGCTCTGGCATGCCGACATAGGCCCCCCACCAGATACGCACCCCCGCCGGATCAACTGCGCCAAACGCACCGCCGCTGTCCAGCATCACCACCACCGTATCCGCACCCGCAGGCCAGCCGCCATCACGCAACTGCCGCCCCGTGGTAATCACCACAGGCCCCCCCAGCGTGTTCAGGGGAATGGCATGCGCTGCCGTCAGCACCTGCAGGCTGGTGATGCCCGGTACCACCTGCACCGCCACCTCCGGCAAACGCGCCGCAATCCGCAGGGTGCTATCATACAGGGACGGATCACCCCAGACCATCAGCGCCACATGGCCGCCATCCGGCAAGTGTGTGGCCATTGCCGCAGCCCACACGGCCGCAATCGCATCATGCCAATCGTTTACCGCACCGATGTAATCATCCTGCGCCGCGCGCGTGGGCATGTCATATTCCACCACGCGCACAGGCGCTGTTACCACCTTCGCCACGATCGCCCGTCGCAGATCGGCAAGATCAGCCTTCGCATCCCCCTTGCGCGGGATCAGAATCAGGTCCGCCCCGTTCAACGCACCAACCGCCTGCCGTGTCAGGTGATCCGGGTTGCCCGTACCGATCCCGATCAGATGCAGCGTGATCATCAGGTGCGCAGGGGCTTGGCCGCCCCGTCACGTTCCCAGGCATAGCCCGCCACCCAGCCCATCAGCGCCCAGACCGCCAACCCCACACCCAGCACACGCGCAGCAAAAAACGCCGCAACCTCGGGCGGGGCCACGCCACCAAAACCATCCAGCGTCGGCGCACCAATCACATGTGGGGCCGCCAGCAGCAGCCCTGCCAGCACCACGAACGCCACCCCGCGCCCATAGGCCAACAGCGCCAGCCCCGTGGCCGTTGCCGCCACCGTAAACCACCACCAGATCTGGCGATCCCCCAGATCAGCCGCAGGCGTGCCCGGCAGTTCGGGTGGTGTGCCAAGCGCCGGGGCCAGTTGAAACGCCACAAACCCCGCAATGCCCCACAAAAGGCCGGTCTGCGCGGTAACGCCAATGCCGTACACCCGCGCCAGACCAAAGCCCGCCACCAGGATCATCGCATAGGCCACATAGATCAGCCCGGTAAACAGCACCGTCCAGCCATTGCGCGCCAAGGCCGTGGCTTCGCCCGTGTCATGTGCATGCGCCTCGGCCCCCGCCTCATGCGTATGGTCAGCCGCATTCACCGGTGCCTTCGCCATGAAATGCACGGCCGTGCCGGTTTCATAGGTTTCGCCCAGAAGGATATACTTCTGTACAAATGCGAAATGCAGCACGGCCGCCAGCAGCCACGCAGCACAGCCAGCGATCAATGCGCTGGCAAACATTTTCTGGATCATCAGATCAGTGGCAGGGAAAGCCGGTCGCGTGGCGCATATCATGCGCTGCGTCATGCAGCGTGGCCGATTGTGCATGGCCTGCCGCAAACATCAGCCCGCCGCCAAGCACGGTCATGAACAGTACCGCCAGCAGCGCGGATGTCTTTTCGGTGGATTTGGTTTCAGTGGATTTGGTCGTGGTCGCGTTCATCTGTTGTCTCCTGTCCGTCACACCCGACGGCGGTTGTTTCGCCCTGCATGGCCGGTCTCCTGACTCGCGGGTCAAAGCCTGCTTTCCGCCTTCCCGGCACCAAAGGCACCAGTGGCAATGGAAAGCCGCTCGCCGCATACAGTCGCGGGGGCGGTTGGGGTTTTCGGTGCCGTTGGACGGTACACTGTTCCCCATTCCCGTTTCAGTCCGAACGCTTTGCGTCTGATCGGACACCATGCCCTGTCATTTGCCCGCGAACCCGCGCGCCGGTCAAGTGCAATTGCGCCAGATTGCCGCGCATCCCCGACCTTTGCCCCACACTTTACCCCGGTATGCGCGCCAAGGCCTTGGTGCGCAGCGGCCCAAGCACGCGGGCATCGGGCAGGTTGCCATCGGCACTGGCCGCATAGTGGCGCGCAAATGTCACCAGATGGGGCAAGTCGTCCACCGTCAGATCGCCAAACAGATAGGCCGTCTTGCCCGCACTGCGAAACGCGCAGGTTGACGCGCGGGTGCAGCCTGACATGCAATCGATGGTGCCAACCTGTGCCGTGATCGCGGCTGTATGCAACGCCGCTTGCAAGGCTGCCGGAAAAGCGTTCTGCCCCAGATCACAACTGCCGCACAGTGTGATGTTCATGTGCTGCCAGCCGCCAATGGTCCGTAAATCACCAACCCCGGCAGTGGCCCGCGTTCCACCGCCAACCGTGACGCCAGCGTGGCGATCGTGCCCCGCCACAGCGCCTGTTCCGGCTGGCTGACCGATTCCGCCAGCATTGCAGGCGTATCGCCCGGCAGGCCCTGCGCCATCAGCGCCACCGCCAGTGCCGGGAATGTGCGCTTGCCCATGAACACCACCGTTGTCGCCTGCGGGTCAGCCAATGCTGCCATGTTCAGCCCCGGTGGCAGGTTGCCGCTGGTATCAGCCGCCGTGATGAACTGCAAACGCTGCGCCTGTCCGCGCCGCGTCAGCGGAATGCCCGCAGCCGCAGCCGCAGCCGAGGCAGAGGTGACGCCGGGTATGATCTCATACCGGATGCCCGCTGCGCGCAGCGCCTCCAACTCTTCCTCCAAGCGGCCGAAAATGCCGCTGTCGCCTGATTTAAGCCGCACCACCTGTGCCCCTGTCAGCGCATAATCCACCAGTAACCGGCTGACATGATCTTGCTTCGGGCTGGCACGCCCAGCGCGTTTGCCCACCCCCACCAGATCAGCCCCGTCACGCGCAAGCGCAAGGATCGCGCCTGCTGACAGATCATCAAACAATATGGCATCAGCCGCGCCAATCGCCCGTGCCGCCTTGACCGTCAGCAGATCAGGGTCACCCGGCCCTGCCGAAACAAAGGTGACAAACCCGGTCATGGTGCATCCGCAATCAGGTGAAAATACGTACCGGTTGACCGCCCGCCGCCCGCCTGTTGGCGGCATGATCCGGTTTCCGGAACCGCCGCACCCGTGGCATCCATCACTTGGGCCAGCGGCGCGTCAGGCTGCGTGATGATGGTGGAATAATGAAATTCGTGCCCGCGCAACTGCGTGCCCGCACTGTGCCCCGGCATTGCGGCCAGCAACGTTGCATGGCGATAGCCAAGGTGCATCTTGCGGCTGGCATAGCTGGTCACAAGGCCCAGTAAACCCGCCATCGGATGTGACGCGCCATCCTTGTCAATCAGCGCTGCCCCCATCGCCATGTATCCCCCGCATTCACCATGCACCGGCTGTGTCGCAGCAAAGGCCTGCAACCCCGCGCGGAATTGGCCAGCCGCAGCCAATACACCCGCATGCAGTTCGGGGTACCCGCCCGGCAACCAGCAGCAATCAGCCGACGGCTCAGGCGCCTGATCGGCCAGCGGTGAGAACGGCAGGATTTCCGCGCCCGCCGCCCGCCAGCCCGCAATCAGATGCGGGTAAATGAACGAAAACGCCGCATCCCGCGCAAGGGCAATTCGCTGTCCCGGCGGGCGGGCCTGCGTCTGCGTCGCCCGCAGCACATAGCCCCCCGCAGCGCCAAGGATTGCATCCAGATCCAACCGTTCCGTCACGAGTGCCGCCGCCTTGGCAATCAACGCCTCCAGGCCGGCGTTTTCCTGTGCCTGCACCAACCCAAGATGGCGCTCTGGCACCGCAATGCCCGCCTGTTTCGGCAGCGCCCCAAAGACCGTAATCCCCGCATGCGCCATGCCATCGCGCACCAATGCCTCGTGCCGCGCGCTGGCAATCCGGTTCAGCACCACGCCTGCAACCTGCACATCGCCCCGGAACGTCGCCAGCCCATGTGCCACCGCCGCCGCCGTCTGTGCCTGCCCTGACGCATCAATCACCAGAACCACCGGCCAGCCCATCAGCGCCGCAATCGTTGCACTCGCCCCGTTATCCGTCGCACCCTTGGCTGCCACGCCATCAAACAGCCCCATCGACCCTTCTGCCAGCACCAGATCGGCCCCGGCCGCCTGTGCGGCAATCCCCGCAAGCATGCCCGCAGGCATGGCCCAACTATCCAGATTGAAACTGTCGCGCCCGCTGGCTGCCGTGTGAAAGGCAGGGTCAATGTAATCCGGCCCGCATTTGAACGGCTGCACCGCCAGCCCCCGGTCACGCAGCGCCCGTAAAAGCCCCAGCATCAGCGTGGTTTTGCCAGTCCCCGATGCCGGTGCCGATATCACAAGGCCCGGTGTCACGATCCCGTCTCCGGAAAGCGCGGATCAGTGCCCACCGGGCGATAGCGCCGGTCATAGTCACCTGCATAAAGCCTGCTTTCCACAAACCCCTCTGCCGCCAGCGCCGGGCCGATCAGGATCAGCGCCGTGCGGTCAACCTCGGGCGGGATGGCACCTGAAAGCGTCTCTAACGTGGCCCGGAAGATGCGCTCATCCGGCCAGCTTGCCCGCCAGACCACCGCCACCGGGCAATTCGCCCCGTAATGCGGCACAAGGTCTGCCACGATCTTGTCCGTCAGATGCACCGACAGATGCAGCGCAAGCGTCGCCCCCGTTGCGCCAAAAGCCGCCAGCGTTTCACGCGCAGGCATCGCCGTGGCGCGCCCCTCGGTCCGGGTCAGCACCACCGATTGCGCCAGCCCCGGCAGCGTCAGCTCTGCCCCCAGCGTCGCCGCAGCGGCGGCAAATGACGGCACCCCCGGCGTCACATCATAGGGAATGTTCAACGCCCGCAGCCTGCGCAACTGTTCGCCCATCGCCGACCAGACTGACAGATCACCCGAATGCAGCCGCGCAATATCATGCCCTTTGGCGTGTTCAGTGGCGATGTTTGCGACAATGTCATCCAATGACAGCGGCGCCGTGTTCACAATCCGGCAGCCCGGCGGGCAATGGCCCAGAATCGCCTGCGGGATCAACGACCCCGCATACAGGCACACCGGGCTGGCTGCGATCAGATCACGCCCACGCAGTGTCAAAAGGTCGGGCGCACCCGGCCCTGCCCCGATGAAATGCACGGTCATGCGGTGCCCCCGGCAATCGCGCAGGTGGCCGCCCCATCGGCAGACTGGCAGCGCCTGCCCCGCAGCTTTGCCCCCGGCCCCGCTGCCGCCAAGGCCGCCGCTTCTGCCAGCGATCCTGTGCCAAACTGCGCTTTCACCCGTGCCGATTGTGTGGGGGTTTGCACCGCCTGCAACGCTTCACGCGCAAGGCCGATCACCGGCAGGCCAAGGCTTTCTCCAAATGCCTGCAGCCCGGCCACCTTGTCCTGTGCTGTGGCCAGCGCCGTCAAACCTGCCGCCCCGCCTGCACGCTGCAACGCATCCGCCAATGCCGCATGCGTCACACTGCTGCGGAACCCGAAGCCGGCGATCTTCATCGTGTCACACTCCACTGCACCACCGGATAGGCCGCGCGCCAGCCGCGCTTTGCACCCAGCGGGGTTGCCTCGGCAAGGTCAATCCGCAACAGACTGCCACCATGCAGCGCAGACCATGTGGCCAAAAGCGACTCTGTCTCCAATGTCACCGCGTTGACAACAATACGCGTTCCCGGCCCGACAAGCTGCCAGACAGTCTCTAACACCGCCGCAGACGCCCCTCCGCCCACGAAAACGCTGTCTGGCCGTGGCAACCCATGCAGCCCCTCCGGCGCGCGGTGGTGGTGCAGCGTATAACGGTGCGTCAATCCAAAGCTGGCGGCATTTTCCGCAGCACGCGCCGCGCGCGTTGCATCGCCTTCTACCGCATGCACCTGCCCGCCGCCCGACAGCAACCAGACAATGCCAACAGACCCTGACCCCGCGCCAATATCCCACATCACCTCACCCGCGCGCGGCGCAAGTGCCGCCAGCGTCAGCGCCCGCACCGGACGTTTGGTGATCTGGCCATCATGGGCAAACGCATCATCGGGCAGGGCCACCGCCGCGGGCAAACCCTGATCACGGCCTTCAATTGCCACGGCCACCGGCACACTGATTTTCCCAACAACAGTGTCACATTTGGCCGCCCGCACCCGCTGACGCGGCCCGCCCAGACATTCCAGAACCGTCAGATCAGCATCACCCTGCCCGATGGTCGGCAGATAGGCCGCAAGATCGGCGACCGCCGCCGCATCACGCAACAGGCAAATCACCCGCACGCCGCGCCCCAGCACTGGCCGCAACCGCGCCAGCGGTGCCGCATGCAGCCCCAAGCACAGCGTATCCTCCAACCGCCAGCCCAGCACATTCGCCGCCAGCGCAAAGGTGCCCGGCACCGGGTGCGATACCCATTCCCCCGGCCGCAGATGCGCCATCAAACTACCGCCTGCCCCAAACCAGAACGGATCGCCCGATGCCAGCACCACCACCCTTTTTCCGCGATGCGCCAGCACCGGCGCCACATCAAACGGCACGGGCCAGGCCTGCCCCGCAATACCCATCAGGTCCAGATGCCGTGGCGCGCCAAACACCACATCCGCCGCTGCAATCACCTTGCGGCTTGCATCCGGCAGGCCCGCCGGTCCATCTTCGCCAAGGCCAATAATGGTCAACCAGGGTTCAGACATCATGCGCATCCTTCTTTTGGGCGGCACAACCGAGGCTGGCCTGCTGGCCCGCGCGCTGGCCGATGATAACGCCGATGCCGTCTATTCCTACGCTGGCCGCACCGATGCCCCCATCACCCAACCCCTGCCCACACGCGTGGGCGGCTTTGGTGGTGTTGCGGGCCTGCAAGCCTATCTTGCCACCGAAGGCATCACCCATGTCATCGACGCCACGCATCCCTTTGCCGCGCAGATAAGCACCAACGCGGTCTTGGCCTGTCAGGCCACAAGCATTCCTCTGCTCGCCCTTGAACGCGCGCCTTGGGTCGCCACCGCGCAGGATGATTGGCTGCATGTGCCCGACCTTGCCAGCGCAGCCACCAGCCTTGGCACCACCCCGCGCCGGGTGTTTCTGGCCATCGGGCGGCAGCATCTGGCGGCCTTTGCCACAGCCCCGCAGCACCAATATCTGCTGCGCCTTGTTGATCCGCCCACCGATGATCTGCCGCTGCCGCGCACCAGCATCACCATCGCGCGCGGCCCCTTTACCCTTGCAGGTGATACGGCCCTGCTGCGTGACCATCGCATCGACATCGTGGTTGCCAAAAACGCGGGCGGCAAAGGCGCTGTCGCCAAAATTGCCGCCGCCCGCGCCCTTGGCCTGCCTGTTGTCATGATCGACCGCCCGCAGATCCCTGACCGCGCCACTGTGCGCAGCGTAGCCTTGGTGATGGATTGGGTGCAGGCCCATCAATCCGCCCTGCGCGGCGTGTAAACCCACGGCCCCACCCGCCGCGTGGCGCTGTTGCCCACAATCACCACTGTGCGCATATCCGCCATCTCGGGTGTGGCCTCACCCAGCGTTACCGTGACAATCCGCTCATCCGGCGTCGATACCGCCCGCGCGAATGTAATCAGCCGCCCCGCACCACAGGCCCCGCGCAAAAGATCAAGCGTATGGGCAAAGGTATCAGGCCTGCTGGCCGATCGCGGATTGTAGAACGCCATCGCAAAATCCGCCGCCGCCGCCGCCTGCAGGCGCTGCGCAATCACCGCCCATGGCTTGAGGTTATCCGACAGGTTGATGCAGCAGAAATCATGCCCCAACGGGGCCCCCGCCCGCGCTGCGGCAGCCAGCATTGCCGTAATCCCCGGCAGCACGCGGATATCCAGCCCCTGCCACTCTGGCGCGCCCTCCAATGCCTCAAACACTGCCGATGCCATCGCAAACACCCCCGGATCACCCGAGGATACGATCACAACATCCCGCCCCGCCGCAGCCATCGTCAGCGCCGCCCGCGCCCGGTCCATCTCTACCCGGTTATCCGA
>JAYUZO010000040.1:0-11777 GCA_043751715.1 Rhodobacterales bacterium
TACGTGACAGCGGCGTTTTGCGGCGTGGGGGCGGCGCTGCTGGCGGGGGCTGTGGGCCAAGGCGGGCTGGTGCCGTTGGTGGCCTGTGCGGCGGTCACGTTTACCTTGCGGGCGGGCAGCATGGCGTTCGGCTGGCGGCTGCCGGTGTACCGGTCAGCGCCACCACGCGCACAAAGCCCAAAGCGAGACGGTTGATTGCCGGACCTGCAGCGCGTAGCGTAACCCCATGGCGCGCAGCAAGATCATTCCCGATACGGCGGTTTTTGCAGCCCTGCGGCATTTGCTGGTGACCCAAGGCGCGCAGGCGGCATCGTTTCGCGCGGTGGGCAGGGCAACGGGGTTGGCGGCGGCAACGCTGGTGCAGCGCTATGGCAGTGCCGATGGCATGCTGGTGGCGGCGATGCTGGATGGCTGGGATCAGGCTGATGCAGCGCTGATGGCAGCAGCATCGGGGGCTGCAAGGAATGACCGGGGGGCGACGGCGCTGTTAAAGGCGCTGCCCGCTGCGCCACCTTTGCAGGCCCATGCCGTATTGCAGGACCGTGCGGGCGAGTGGCAGCGGCAGGTGATCAGGGAACTGACATTGCGGCTGAAGGATGGGCAGGCGGCGGCGATCCTGTTTGCAGCATGGCAGGGGCGGCTGATGTGGGACAGGGCTGGCGCGCGCGGCTTTGCGCTGAAGGACGCGGCGCGCAGGCTTACCTAGGGCGTTGTTGCCACAGCCAGATCAGGCCAACGGCGCCCGCTGTGGCGGCCATTGCCAACAGCAGCCAGCCCGACAGGGCAAGCACAAAGCGCAGGGCAAGCCAACCCAAAGCCGCCCCCATGATGCCCAGCACGATGGGGGTCAGCACATCGGTATCAATGCGCATCAGGCGCGTGGCCAGCAGACCTGCGGCGGTGCCGACCAGAACAAGAAACAGGATGATCGGCATGGCGCGGCCCTTGGTTGTTTCATGGCATATGGGGATGATTGCGCAGATTGAAAGATGTTGGCCGCACACCCCCCCACCCCCATCCCCTCCCCACGAAAGGAGGGAGGAAGGTGCCCTTTGCGGTTATCGCAGTGCGCGGGGCCAGATCGCCTCCCCTCCCCCCTGTTTGTGGGGAGGGGATGGGGGTGGGGGTTGCGGCGGGGAAACGCGTCAGGAAAGCCTGTCAGGCAAGGTCATGCCGCGCAGCAATTCATCTGCGGCCACAGCGCGCCTACCTTCACGCTGGGCCAAGGTGACCTCAACCGCGCCTGTGCCGCAGGCAATTGTAAAACCACCCAGCACCTGCCCCGGCATGCCATGGCCCACGGTCAGCCGCGAGCGCAGCAATTTGATACGTTCACCATTCACATCGCACCATGCGCCCGGAAAGGGTGACAGGCCCCTGATGTGCCGGTCGACCTGTGCTGCGGGTTGTGCCCAATCCACGCGCGCCTCGGCCTTGTCGATCTTGGTCGCATAGGTGATGCCATCAGTGGGCTGTGGGTGCGCGACCAGTGGCATCTGGTCCAACGCCTGCACGATCAGTGCCGCACCCATGGCTGACAGCCGGTCATGCAGATCCTGCGTGGTATCATCAGGGCTGATCGGCGTTGATTTACGCAGCATGACCGGCCCTGTATCCAGCCCCGCCTCCATCTGCATGATGCACACGCCGGTTTCCGCATCGCCCGCCATGATGGCGCGGTGAATGGGTGCCGCACCCCGCCAACGGGGCAGCAGCGATGCGTGAATGTTCAGGCAGCCCATGCGCGGCATGTCCAGCACCACCTGCGGCAGGATCAGGCCGTAAGCCACCACCACCGCCACATCGGCCTGCAATGCCGCAAGGTCTTGCTGCACGTTAATGCTGCGCAGCGAAACCGGGTGGCGCACGGGCAGGCCCAGCGCCAGAGCGCGGGTGTGCACAGGGCTGGGGCGATCCTGTTTGCCGCGCCCGGCGGGGCGTGGGGGCTGGGTGTAGACGGCGCATATTTCGTGCTGTGCGGCCAAAGCATTCAACACCGGCACGGAAAAATCCGGCGTGGCCATGACGATGATCTTCATCCGCGCACCCGCAGCTTTTCAGCCTTTCTGATCAGCATGGACCGCTTGAGCGGCGAGAGGTGATCAAAGTACATCTTGCCTGCCAGATGGTCGATCTGGTGCTGCACCGATGTGGCCCAAAGATTGACAAAATCCCTGTCTTCCCAATAACCTGCGGCATTCATGAACCGCACCGTCACCGCCCGTGGCCGTTCGATCAGCCCGTAAACCCCCGGCAGGTTCGGGCTGGCCTCTTCATGCCCGCGCATCTGGGCCGAGGCGTGCAGCACCGTTGGGTTCGCCATGCGGATGGCCTGCCCCCGCGCATCAGATGCATCCACCACCGCCAAAGCCAAGGGCACGCCGATCTGCACGGCGGCAAGGCCCACGCCCGGCATCGCATCCATCGTGTCGATCATGTCGGCCCAATGCGCGCGGATATCATCGGTGATCTGATCTACTGTTGCGGCCTTGCTGCGCAGCATTGGGTGGGGCCATGGCAGGCAAAGGCGGGCGGTCATGCTACGGAGATACTGCGCAGCATCAGACCTGTTCCCGCGCGCGTTCACGCTTCCACTTTTCCATGCGGCGCGTGATCATCTGGCGCTTGAGCGGACCAAGATAATCAATGAACAGCTTGCCATTCAGATGGTCAATCTCGTGCTGCACGCAGGTGGCCCACAGCCCGTCAAAGGTTTCTTCCTGCGTCGTCCCGTCCAGATCCAGCCACCGCACCGTCACCACCTTGGGGCGCGTCACATCGGCGTATTGATCGGGGATCGAAAGACAGCCTTCGTCATAGGTGTTCAATTCCTCGGATGACCAGATCACCTCGGGGTTCAGCAAAACCATGGGCCGTGCGATCAGTTCGGGGTCTTTGACGCAATCCATCACGATGACGCGCTGCATCACACCCACCTGTGGTGCTGCAAGCCCGATGCCCGGCGCGTTATACATGGTTTCCAGCATGTCACGGCCCAAGGCGCACACTTCGTCTGTCACTGTCACCACAGGGGCGCAGGGCTTTTTCAGGCGGGGATCAGGGTGCATGACGATAGGGCGGATCATAACCGGGATTTACGGCGCACCGGCGTTTGGTGCAAGAGGGTGTTGTAACCTGCAGGGGCATTCCATGAGCTTTGATGAACAGATTGACCGGCGCGGCACCCATTGCGTGAAGTGGGATATGATGGAGCCGATGTTCGGCGTGCCGGCAGGCAACGGTCTTGCCATGTGGGTGGCGGATATGGAGTTTCGCCCGCCGCAGGTGGTGCAGGACGCGATCGAGGCGATGGCGGCCCATGGCGTGTACGGCTATTTCGGCGATGACAGCGGCTATCTGGCAGCAATCCAGTGGTGGATGAAGGCGCGCCATGGCTGGGATGTTGATCCGGCGGCAATTCTGACCACGCATGGGCTGGTCAATGGCACGGCACTGTGCGTGGACGCCTATACGCAGGCGGGCGACGGGGTTGTGCTGATGACGCCGGTGTATCACGCCTTTGCGCGTGTTATCAAAGCGGCGGGGCGGCAGGTGGTGGAATGCCCGCTGGCGCTGCGCGACGGGCGGCATGAGATGGATTTTGCCAGCTGGGATGCGCAGATGGATGGGTCAGCGCGCATGCTGATCCTGTGTTCGCCGCACAATCCGGGGGGCCGGGTCTGGACGCCGGATGAATTGCGCGGCGTGGCCGATTTCTGCGTGCGGCATGATCTGATCCTGGTGTCAGATGAAATTCACCACGATCTGGTTTATCCGGGGCACACGCACATGGTCATGCCCCATGCAGCCCCCGATATTGCCACCCGGCTGGTGATGATGACGGCACCGACCAAGACCTTTAACATCGCAGGCGCGCATACGGGCAATGTGATTATCCCCGATGCCATACTGCGCGCGCGGTTTACTGACCGGATCGATGCGCTTGGCATTTCGCCCAATTCCTTTGGCATGCACATGACAACCGCCGCCTACAGCCCGGAAGGGGCTGCGTGGGTGGATGCGCTGATGGCCTATCTGGATGAAAACCGCCGAATTTTTGATGCGGGTCTGAACGCCATTCCGGGCGTGCAGTCGATGCCGCTGGAGGCGACGTATCTGGCATGGGTTGATTTTTCGGGGTTGGGGATGGCGCCTGCGGAATTCATCCGGCGGGTTGAGCAGGATGCGCAAATTGCGGCTAACCATGGGGCCAGCTTTGGTACGGGCGGCGCGCAATCGCTGCGGTTCAACATTGCCGCCCCTCGGGCACAGATTGTGGACGCGGTGGCCCGCCTGCAACGGGCCTTTGCTGATCTGCAATGAAGGCCGCCGCAGGGCTGTTTTCTGCGCTGTGCCTGATGGCGGTTCTGCTGATGGCGGGGGCGGCGTTCTATTTTTGGGCACCGCTGCCCCCACCGGAATTGCCGCCGATTGTTGGCACGGCGGACCGCATCATCATTGAAAAATCAGCGCGGGTGATGCGGTTGATGCAGAATGGCCAGACGGTGCGCACCTACCGCGTGGCGCTTGGGTTCGCGCCAGATGGAGATAAATCGCAACAGGGTGACGGGCGCACGCCCGAAGGCACGTTCGGCATTGCCGTGCGCAATGACGCCAGC
The DNA here is from genome assembly GCA_043751715.1 of Rhodobacterales bacterium. Taxonomy (GTDB): domain Bacteria; phylum Pseudomonadota; class Alphaproteobacteria; order Rhodobacterales; family Rhodobacteraceae; genus JAAFHS01. Next base: position 4,620 of record JAYUZO010000040.1, read on the forward strand.
AAATACCACCTGTCGCTGGGCCTTGATTACCCGCAGGCCGATGATCGCGCGCGGGCGGTGGCGGGTGGGTTTGATCCGGGCGGCGATATCATGATCCATGGCCAACCCAATGCGCTGCCCGACGGCACGATCATCAAGGGTGACTGGACGGCGGGTTGCATTGCCGTCAGCAATGCCGAAATGCGCGAAATCTGGGCAGTGACCGACCGTGATACAGTGGTAGAAATCAGGCCTTAGGCAGCAGGGCGACGGGCGCGTTTTCATCGCGCCAGAAATCCAAGGGCGCGCGGTCTGATACCATGGTAGATCGCTTGAAATCACAGACCAGTTCGCCGTTTTCATGGGCCGATGCGATGATCAGGCACTGAAAGATGTGCCGCGCGCCGTCATACACATCAACCAGACCGCGCAAATTTGGTGTCAGGCTGGCATCCAAAGCGAACCCTTCGTCCCAGAACCGCAGCACGGGGAACACTGCTTCACCCACCTGCACACGCAGGCGCGAGCGTTTTTTCAGGTCGCGCTTGCGCGCCGCCTCAAACCCATCACGCACGTCATTGGGTAGAAATTCCAACATGATCAACCCCGAGTCGGGCCCTTGCCCGGTTGAGGATAAGTCTGCAGCGCAAATGGTTAAAATCAAGGCAACATACGAAGGTATCAGCGTTGTGACCCTGATGTGATGGTTTTGTCGCATCCACGCACAACCGGGGGCTGAGGTCGGGTGGCAAGCGCTGGACTTTTGCCGCGCAATCACCCACTTCACGCCTTAAACCGGAGATACCCCTGTGAGCGCGACCCTGCTTTTGCCCGCCATGCTGCTGGATGCCGCCTTGGGTGAACCCAAATGGCTGTGGGACCGCGCGCCACACCCTGCCGTGCTGATGGGCCGCGCAGTGGATTGGGCAGACCGGACCTTTAACCACGGCCCCGCGCGACGGTTGCACGGGGTGGGGGTGATGGCGGGGTTGGCGGTGGCGGCCCTCGCGCTTGGGCTGGTCATTCACCTAATCCCGGATGGCGGGTTGATCGAGATTATCGTGGTGGCGATCCTGCTGGCGCAGCGCAGTCTGGCTGACCATGTGCGCGCCGTGGCCAACGCCCTGCGCCTGTCGGTGGGGGATGGCCGGGCAGCGGTGGCGATGATCGTGGGGCGTGATACGGCGCGGATGACCGAGGCCGAGGTTGCACGCGGGGCGATTGAGAGTGCGGCCGAAAACCTGTCAGACGGGGTGATTGCGCCGATTTTCTGGTATCTGCTGCTGGGTCTGCCGGGCCTGCTGATGTACAAGATCACCAATACCGCCGACAGCATGATCGGCCACCGCACCCCCCGGCACGAGGCGTTTGGCTGGGCAGCAGCGCGGTTTGATGATGTGCTGAACTGGGTGCCTGCGCGCATCACGGCGGCGCTGATTGCGCTGGCGCATGGCTGGTTTGACAGCACGCCGATTTTGCGCGATGCCCCCCTGCACCGCAGCCCGAATGCAGGCTGGCCTGAGGCTGCAATGGCGGTGGTGCTGGGCGTGGCGCTGTCGGGGCCGCGCAGCTACAACGGCGCGCGCCGCGAATTTCCCTGGGTCAACGCCAAGGGCGCGCGGCGGATTGGTGCGTCAGATATTGACCGCAGCGTGCGGGCATTGTGGCGCACCTGGGGGCTGACTTTGGCTGTGGTCGGCGTGATTGCGTTCTTTTGATCTGGCGCAGGTGGGTGCTGACCACTACATGGTCAGGGCAGAACAAAGGACGTAAAGCATGCCGACTGCCACGATCTACCGGATGGTTGCCCCGGTGCATATGTGCCCATCAGGGCAAAAGGCGCTGCATCTGTTGAAAAAGCAGGGCTTCACGATTGATGATCAGCCGTTGCCAACGCGGGCAGAGGCCGATGCGTTCAAGGCAGCACAGGACGTGAAAACCACGCCACAGGTGTTTATTGAAGGCGTGCGGATCGGCGGTTATGACGATCTGCGCGCGCATCTGGGGCTTGCGCCCGCGCGCCCCACCACCCCCACCTACCGGCCCATTGTGGCGCTGTTCGGTATGGCGTTTGCAATGGCGCTTGCCGTGCAATGGGCAATGGGCATCGGCATGAATATGGGCTTTTCGGTAGCCAATCTGATCATGGCGTTTGGCGCAATTTCCATGTGCCTGCTTTCATTGCAAAAGCTGCGCGATCTTGAAAGCTTTACATCAACCTTTCTGATCTATGATCTGCTGGCGCGCCGCTGGGTGCCCTATGCCTATCTTTATCCGTTTCTGGAGGGGCTTTCGGGCGTGCTGATGCTGGCCATGGCGCTGCATTGGGTTTCGGGGCCGATTGCCATTTTCATCGGGGCGATTGGGGGCTGGTCGGTGTACCGCGCTGTTTATGTGGAAAAGCGAGAGCTGAAATGCGCCTGCGTCGGGGGTAATTCCAATGTGCCCCTTGGCGCGATATCGCTGCTGGAAAATCTGGGCATGGTGGCCATGGGGCTGTGGATGCTGCTGCAATGACGCCCGATATGGCCAGCCTGTTGGCAGCCCTGCCGCATGTGCTGGCCGCGCCAAAGGATCTGGCCCGCGTTCGGCAGTTGTGCTTTCGCCCCGCCCGCCACGACCGCAGCTTTCCTGACACGCTGTCCCTGACCCGCGCTGCAGGCGTGCCGGGTGACAGGTGGCTGACCGACCCGTGGTTGCGCCTGCCCGACGGCGCGCCAGACCCGGATATTCAGGTGTCAATCCTGCCCGCCCGCGTGCTCGATCTGGTCTGGCAACCGGGCGACGCCGCCCCGCACCCCGGTGATACGATCATCGCCGATCTGAACATGTCTTTGGCCAACCTGCCGCCACGCAGCCTGCTGTTGGTGGGCAAGGCCGTGCTGCGCGTATCTGGCCTGTTCAACGATGGATGCGTCAAATGGAAGGCGCGGTACGGCGCGGATGCCAAGCAATGGATCACCGCCCCCGGCCATCCGGAATTGCGCCTGCGCGGCATTTTGTGCGCCGTGGTGCAGGATGGTGACGTGCGCGTGGGCGATACGATGCACAAGATCGTTTGAAGGCGCTACCGCAACCCCTGAAACACCGGCGCGCTTTGCCATGACCCGGCGCTGTAGCGGGTAATGCCGTCCTGCACCCAAAGGGCGAATGTCAGGGCGGCGGACATGATGACGAAGCTTTGCATGGGGTGCCTTATGCGTTTGTTCACGCCATGTTCTGGCACGATTCCAGTTAACGCAGCGTAACCAAGACAGCAAAACCTATAGTGCACACCCAAAACGGGGGAACCCGTTCAGGCGACCATGCTTTCCGCCTTTTTCAGATCAACACTCACCAACTGGCTGACCCCCTGTTCCGCCATCGTCACCCCAAACAGCCGGTCCATGCGCGCCATCGTCACCGCATGGTGCGTGATGATCAGGAAACGCGTTTCCGTACGGCGGGTCATTTCATTCAGCAGGTCACAAAACCGCGTGACGTTGGCATCATCCAACGGCGCGTCCACCTCATCCAGCACGCAGATCGGCGCGGGGTTGGCAAGGAACACGCCAAAGATCAGCGCCAGCGCGGTCAGCGTTTGTTCGCCGCCTGACAGGAGGCTGAGCGTGGCAAGCTTTTTGCCCGGCGGCTGGCACATGATCTCCAGCCCCGCCTCCAGCGGATCGTCGGATTCCACCAGCACAAGGCGCGCCTCACCGCCGCCGAACAGATGGGTGAACAACGTCGCAAAGTTGGTATTCACCTGTTCAAACGCCGTCAGCAGGCGTTCGCGCCCTTCGCGATTCAGGCTGGCAATGCCAGAGCGCAGTTTCTTGACCGCCTCTTGCAGATCAGTCTTTTCGGCCAGCAATGTGTCATGTTCATCCTGCACGGCCTTGGCGTCGTCTTCGGCGCGCAGGTTCACAGCACCCAAGGCCTCGCGCTGGCGTTTCAGGCGGTTCACCTCGGTTTCCAGCGCGTCGGCATCGGGCATGGTGTCGGGGTCTGTGGCAAGCGATTGCAGCAGCGCTGCCGGTGCCATTTCAGTGTCTTCGGTGATACGCGCGGCGGTGGCGGCCAGAACCTCTGCCGTGGCTTCGGCACGCGCTTCGGCCCGTGCGCGGGATTCGCGCGCCTCACCGGCGGCGCGTTCGGCGTCGCGTTCGGCCGCAGCCGCCTCGCGCAGCGCCGTTTCGGCCATGGCAAGCGCATCTGCCGCCACGCGGCGGCGCGATTCCGCTTCGTCCATCGCCTCAACCAATGCCTCGCGGCGCGCGGCAATTTCTTCGGGCAGGGCAAGCGCATCATCCAGCGCCTCGGCACTGTCGGCCTTGCGATCGGTCAGTTCGGCAATCCGGCGTTCGGCCGTTTCCAGGCGGTGCTTCCAGCCCGACAGCTCTTTGACCGCCTCTTGCCGCCGCTTCACCCGTGCATCACCTTCACGGCGCAGCTCATCATGGCCAGAACGCCGCGTCAGCATGGTCAGCCGTGCCGCCTCAACCGTCATACGCGCCGCATCGACAGCGCCCCGCGCGGCATCAAGATCAGGCAGGTCTGTGGTCGCCGCTTCGGCTTCGCGCAGACGCGCGCGGGCGGCCATCGCCTCATCCTCATAGCGCGATACGGCCAGACGAGCGGCCTCCAGCTTGCCTTGCGCAATCGAACGGTCAGCCTCGGCGCGCGCGGCCGCGCGGTTGGCATCTGTCACGCGCGCGTCCGCAGCACGGCGGGCATCACGCGCCATCTGATCAGCGCGGGCCAGATCGGCAAGGCGCATTTGCAACGCTTCATGCGTGGCCACGGCGGTATCGGCGCGGGCGGATACATCATCCAGATCGCGCTTCAGCGCCGTCAGCCGGTTGATCTGTTGCAGGCGCAAGGCTGCGGCTGATGGCGTGTCTTCGGCCCCGGCGCGAAAGCCATCCCACCGCCAAAGGTCACCCTCAAGGGACACAAGCCGTTGCCCCGGCAACAGCGCCGCCTGCAACGCCGCCCCCTGCCCGCGCGCCACCAGGCCGATCTGGCCCAGCCGCCGCGCCAGAACATCGGGGGCTTTCACATGTGTGGCCAAAGGCTGAACACCCCCCGGCAAGGGTTGCGGCGCGGTGTAATCCACCAGCCGCGCCCAGCCTGATGCGGCATCGGCCGCCACCTCGGGTACGCGCAGATCATCGGCAAGGGCTGCACCAAGGGCCGCTTCATAGCCCGGCGTTACCTGCAGCCGGTCAATCAGCTGGGTGCCACCTGCATCTTCGCGTGCGACCAGCCGCGCAAGGGCTGCCACTTCGGCGCGCAGGGCCGTGGCCTCGCCTTCGGCTGATGATCGTGCGGCACGCGCATCGGCCTCTCGTGATTGGGCATCGGCGCGGGCGGTTTCGGTTTGGGTCAGCGCATCTTCGGCGGCCTCGGCCAATGCGGCGGCGGCCTCTTGCGCGTCTTCTGCGGCGTCAAAGGCATCATTGGCGTCACCTGTGGCCCTGTCAGCCGATTGCACCGCATCTGCTGCTTTGGCCGCCTCGGCCTCGGCCCGGTCCAGCGTGACGCGGGTGTCGGCCAGCAGACGCTGGGCTGATTGGTGCCGCGCTGCCAGCCGCGCGGAATCTTCGGTGACCTCGGACAGCATCCCTTCGCGGCCCGACAACAGACTTGCCGCCTCGCGCGCCAGTTCCGCGGCCTCGGACAGCCGTTCATCATACCCGTCATGCGCCCGCACCAGCTGTTCGGTTTCCCATTCCAGCCGCTGAATTGTTTCGCCTGCGTCGCGGTTCAGGCCAGCCTCACGGTCAATATCGCGCGCAAGCTGTTCGATCCGGCCTTGCAGCGTGTCAATCGTGGCCCGCGCGCGCGCGTCCTGATCGGTCAGCGCATCCCGCTCCAGCGTCAGGCGTTGCAGCACCGCTGCTGCAATCGCCTCTTCCTCGCGCCGGGGTGGCAAGGCAGCCTCGGCCACGGCCCGTGCGACCACCGCCTGCCGCGCCATGCCTTCGGCCTGACTGGCCGCCACCAGCCGTGCGCGAAGGCCCGCTTCCGCCTCGGCCTGCGCCAGTTCGGCCTCGCGCCAGCGGCGATACAACAGCATGCCTTCGGCCCGGCGCAGATCAACCCCGATCTCGCGGTATCGCGCCGCCTGCCGCGCCTGCCGCGCCAGCGTGGCAATCTGGGCTGCCAGCGCTTCGAGCACGTCATCGACGCGCGCAAGGTTCTGTTCGGTGGCTGTCAGCCGCAGTTCTGCTTCGTGCCGGCGCTGATACAGCCCGCTGATCCCGGCCGCCTCTTCCAGCACGCGGCGGCGGGCCTTGGGCTTGGCGTTGATCAGTTCACTGATCTGCCCCTGCCGCACCAAGGCCGGGCTGTGGCTGCCGGTTGACGCATCGGCAAACAGCATCTGCACATCGCGCGCGCGCACCTCGCGTGCATTGGCGCGGTAGGCAGACCCGGCATCGCGCGTGATGCGGCGGATGATTTCGATCTGGTCAAGGTCGTTGAACCCGGCGGGGGCCAGCCGGTCAGTATTGTCAATGAACAGCCCCACCTCGGCAAAATTGCGGGCTGACCGCGTGGCGGCCCCGGCAAAAATCACATCCTCCATGCCGCCGCCGCGCATGGCCGTGGGGCGATTTTCGCCCATCACCCAGCGCAAGGCCTCCAGCAGGTTGGATTTACCGCAGCCGTTGGGGCCGACCACGCCTGTCAGCCCCTCATGAATCACCAGATCCGTGGGGTCGACAAAGCTTTTGAAGCCGTTCAGGCGCAGGCGGGTCAGGCGCAAAGACTGGGGTATCCCGTGATTCCGTCAGGGTGGTATCGTCGGGCGTTGATGGCGGTTAGTCAACCGATCAGGCGCTGCATGTGGCGCATGGTGGGCGGTTGTCCCCAACATATTGGGGCAATCATGGCTGACCGCGCGTTTTACCTCGGCCTGTCAGGCAAACAGATGCGCCATTTTTGGTTCAAACCCAAGGTGCAGCGGCGTGCCCAGCGGGAACACCTTAGCCCGCGTCAGTGACGCGATCAGCGGTGTGCCGTCGCGCAGTTGTGGCGGCGCGACAGCTTCTGGACAGAATGGGCACAGCTTCTGGACAAAAATTTTTCTTTGCGCGTCAGAATGTACGTCATTCTTGACGCTCAACTAGCCCTTCAAGGACGGGGTAAAATTGATGTCAGGACAGTCAGCTTGACGTCCAGAACGGTAAGGGG
>JAYUZO010000041.1:0-11906 GCA_043751715.1 Rhodobacterales bacterium
TCAGCAGGCACGGCACCAACGGCGACCATCTTGTTGAAAAAGTCCTCCATCTGCGCATCGCTGATCGCGCCTGCGCCCATGGTCAGCGCATCACCCGAAAACACGATGCCGTTGTCCTTCATCGACTGGATGCCATAGGCAATCGCCCCGTCCGTCATTTCCGGATTGTCCGCCTTGATCAGTGCGTTTGCAGCGGCATTGTCACCGTACAGATAGTTGGTCCAGCCGATGGCAGACCCATCGACAAAGCACTGCACCACTTCGGGGCGGTCTGTCACATTGGCGGCAAGGGTTTCGATCATTGTCGAATAGGCCGTATAGCCCGCGTCGGCGATCAACCATGCGTCTGGCTTGATCCCGGTTTCCAGTTCAAAGAAATACGGCTCAGATGACAGATAGCCCTGCATGCCCCATGTCGGATTGGCAATCAGCGGTGCTGCGGAAAAGGTGTAAACCTCGCGCTGTTCGGGTTTGAACCCGTAGGCCTGAATCATATAGGCCCAGAAGGTCAGGACGCCGCCATCGGAAATCAGCACCTTGTCCAGTTTCACCAGATCGGCAAACGTGCTGGCAAAGCCGGGATGGGTGACAATCACCTGCGGATCTTTCTGGAACGAATTCGCCACCGTCAGAATCGGCAGGCCTTCCTGCACGGCAGAAAAGCCATCAAGCGTGCTGCCACCCATGTGGAAATCCACCTGCCCTGCCAGCATCAGCGCGCGGTTGTTCACCTGCGGGCCGCCCGGCAGAATCGTCACATCCAGACCGCAGGCGGCATAAGTGCCATCGGCCACAGCCTGATAATAGCCGCCATGTTCGGCCTGCGCGACCCAGTTGGTGCCAAAGGTTACAGCCACGTTTTGCGCCATTGCCGTGCTCGCAATTGGCAGAATCAACACCGTCAGCGCCGTGGTTTTCAGAAAATTCGTCACATCATCCTCCAGGTTGTTCTTTTGCTTTTCACCGGCCAGCCTAATCCGCATGTGCAGCACGGGTAGGTGCGGGCCGTGCGCCCGTGTGCCTTGGGGCAATCAAAGCCCAAGGAAGTGGCAGCTGGCAAGGTATTTGATGAAGGATAGGGCAGTCCGTGCTGCGATAGGGTGTCACGCTTGGGCTGTTGCCATTGGGCGCGGTCCGGGCAGAATGGCCCCACCCCAGCCGAGGCCGCCATGAAGACGCTTTCCCCACCATCGATTCGCCCGCCGTTTGCCCGTTATGCCCACGGGGTAGAGGTGCCGCCCGGCGCGCGCCTTGTGGTTACATCAGGCCAGTTGGGCCTGCGCGCCGATGATACGCTGCCTGCCGATGCACGCGGGCAGGCAGAGGTGTGCTTTGCCAATTGTGCGGCGATTCTGGCCGAGGCGGGCATGGACGTGGGCAACGTCATCCGGATCAACGCCTTTGTCACCGACCGCGCACATATGGCGGGCTATATGGCCGCGCGCGATGCCTGGCTGGCCGGGGTTAAACAACTGCCTGCGTCAACGCTGGTGATCGTGTCGGGGTTCACGCGGCCTGAATTTCTGGTGGAGGTTGAGGTGACAGCGGCGGCGATCTAATACCTTAGTGAATTTATCGCCTTTACATACCCAACCTTTTCAGTCATCTATTATATCAACCAAGCCAACCCGCAGTTGCAGGGTCAGCCCGGACCATTCGCACCATGACCGGAGGTTCCTGCGATGATATTTCCACGCCTGCTGGACGCCCTTTTGAACTGGATCGAGGCACGGCCATGAACGCCCAGACCGACAGCCAGTTGTTTAGCGAAAACGCCATTCCCGTGCATGATGCCACCACGCTGACCAGCGGCGGGGTGCAGGCGCGCATCGTGCTGAACGGGCAGATCTATGCGCTGCGCATCACGCGGGCGGGTAAATTGATCCTCACCAAATAAGGACTTTCGATGATAATACGTCTTGCCGCCGCCCCGTTCGCCCTTGCCCCCGTCGCCTTTGCCCTGTGCACGGTTGCCACGCCCGCCTTTGCCGTGACCCCGGCCGAGGTTGTAGCAAACTATGCCGACATCGCGGCGGCAAAATACCAGGACAGCCTGACCACCGCCCGCACCCTGCAAACGGCGGTGGCGGCATTCATTGCAACGCCATCGGATGAAACGCTGACGGCGGCGAAAACCGCCTGGCTGGCAGCGCGCGTGCCCTATCAACAGACCGAAGTGTACCGCTTTGGCAATGCGATCGTGGATGATTGGGAAGGCCGGGAAAATTCCTGGCCATTGGACGAAGGGCTGATTGATTACGTCGATGCCAGCTATGGCGGCCCAAGCGAGGAAAACCCGCTGGCCACCCTGAACGTCGTTGCCTCGCCCGCCTTTACCCTGTCGGGCACCGCAATTGATGCAGCCGTCATCACGCCATCGCTGATCAAGGATGCCCTGCACGAGGCGGACGGGATCGAATCCAACGTGGCCTCTGGGTATCACGCGATTGAATTCATGCTGTGGGGGCAAGACCTGAACGGCACAGGCCCCGGTGCGGGCGCGCGCGCCTTTACCGATTACGCGGCGGCTGCGGCCTGCACCAACGGCAACTGTGACCGGCGCGGGGCCTATCTGCAGGCCTCAACCGATTTGCTGGTGGCCGATCTGGAGGAAATGGCCGCCAACTGGGCTGCCGGTGGTGCCGCACGCGCGGCTGTAACCGCTGATCCGGCGGCGGGCCTGACGGCAATGCTGACCGGGATGGGCAGTCTGTCTTACGGTGAACAGGCGGGTGAGCGGATGAAGCTGGGGCTGCTGCTGAACGATCCGGAAGAAGAGCATGACTGTTTTTCCGACAACACCCACAACAGCCACTACTATGATGGTCTTGGCATTCAGAACGTCTATCTGGGCCGCTACATCCGCACCGATGGCAGCGTCATCGCAGGCGCGTCACTGTCGGCATTGGTTGCCGAGGCGGATGCCGGCGTCGACACGCAGTTGCAGGCCGAACTCGCAGCCACAATGGCCGCACTTGGCGCACTGAAGGCGGCAGCCGATGATGGCACGATGGCCTATGATCAGATGCTTGCGCCGGGCAACGCGGTAGGTGAGGCGCTGATCATGGGCGGGGTGAACGGCCTTGTCACCCAGACCGCGTCAATTGAACGCGCAATGTCGGTGCTGGGCCTGACCGCAACCATTGAGGGGTCAGACAGCCTGGATAACCCGAACGCCGTGTTCCAATAGGTGCCCCGCAATGATCGTCTGTCATTGCCAGTCGATTTCCGACCATGACATTCAGGCCGCTGTGGCCTGGATGCGCGCCGCCGATGCGGGCACCATCATCACACCGGGCAAGATTTACCATGCCTTGGGCAAACGCGCGGATTGCGGGGGCTGCATGCCGCTTTTCCTTGACACCATGCGCGCGCATGACAGTTTCCGGGTACCCATGAACCTGCGCGGCGCAGCCCGTACCCCAAACACATCAACCTACCAAGACACATCAACCTACACAGGGAAAACCCATGAAGGGCGACACGAAAGTTATCGAATATCTGAACGCAGCAGTGCGGTCTGAATTGACGGCCGTCAGCCAGTACTGGCTGCATTACCGCCTGCAGGAAGACTGGGGGTACGGCCATATCGCCGCCAAATCCCGCGCGGAAAGCATTGAGGAAATGCAACATGCCGACCGCCTGATTGCGCGGATCATCTTTCTGGAGGGGCATCCGAACCTGCAAAAGCTGGATCCTTTGCGCATTGGCCAGACCTTGCGCGAAACGCTGGAATGCGATCTGGCTGCCGAACACGGCGCGCGCACGCTGTATATTGAGGCCCGCATGCATTGCGATGCAGTGGGTGATTTCACCACCAAAACGCTGTTCGAAGACCTGATTGCCGATGAAGAAGGCCATATCGACTTTCTGGAAACACAACTGGGCCTGTTCGAAAGTCTGGGCGCCGAACGCTATGGCCAGCTGAACGCGAAACCTGCGGATCAGGCGGAATAATGCGGCATCTGGCCCTGATTGCTGTTTTGCTGACAGGGCCGGCGCAGGCGCAGACGCTGGATGACCGGCACCTGCCGGTCATTCCGCGCACCGGGGCCGAGGCGGCGCGCGTTGCCGGCGTGTTGGCCGCGCCGTTGGAATTCAACGCTGCCGAACCGTTTGAGGCGAACGCGGCGGGGGCCGCCACCGTGCGTGTGGCCACCACGGCAGATGCGTTTTCGTTGCCCTCTGCCAATATCGGGTTTGAGGGCGAGCTGGATTTCAAACTGGGCAACGCGCTGTTCCGCAAGACATGGATCGCATCACCGGCATCAACGCTTGCGTCTGACGGCCTTGGCCCGCTGTACAATGCGCGCGCCTGTCAGGATTGCCATGTCAAAGACGGGCGCGGATCGGTGCCGGTGCCCGGTGAACGGGGTGTATCGCTGTTCCTGCGGCTGTCCCTGCCCGGCGGTTCAGCGCCCGCGGCGATTGAAGACTACCTCGCCACCCTGCCCGACCCCGTCTATGGCGGCCAGTTGCAGGATTTCGCCAGCCCCGGCCAGACAGCCGAAGGCCAAATGAATGTGGTTTATGAAGACCTGCCCGTAACACTTTCTGATGGATCGGTAATTTCACTGCGCAGCCCGACCTATACCATCACCGATGCAGCCTATGGCGCGCTGTCACCAGACCTGATGACCTCACCCCGCATTGCCCCGCAGATGATCGGCCTTGGCCTGCTCGAGGCGATTCCCGCTGCCGATATTCTGGCGCTGCAAGACGCAGATGATGCCAACGCTGACGGCATTTCAGGCCGCGCGAACATTGTGATCAGCACCGAATTCGGTGTGCCCATGCTGGGGCGCTTTGGGTTAAAGGCCGGTGCGCCAACGGTGCGCGAACAATCCGCCGGGGCGTTTGCCGGTGACATGGGCCTGTCGTCACGCCTGCACCCCGATCCGTGGGGTGAATGCACGGCCATGCAGCCCGATTGCCGCGTAGCGATTCACGGGCAGGAACCGGGGATACGTGACGGGCTGGAGGTGGATGACGCCTCGCTTGACCTTGTCACGTTTTATGCGCGCAATCTGGGCGTGCCCGCGCGCCGCGATGTGGACGCGCTGCAGGTTTTGCGCGGCAAGCAGATGTTTCACGCCGCCCAATGCGCCGCCTGCCATGTGCCAAAGGCCGTGACAAACCGGCTTGACGGGCAGGATGCGCAATCGTTTCAACTGATCTGGCCCTATACCGACCTGTTGCTGCATGACATGGGCGAAGGTCTGGCCGACAACCGCCCCGAAGCCCGCGCCACGGGCCGCGAATGGCGCACGCCGCCGCTGTGGGGCATTGGTCTGACGGCGCAAGTGTCGGGCAAGACCGAATTCCTGCATGACGGGCGCGCGCAATCGTTACTGGAGGCGGTGCTCTGGCACGCTGGCGAAGCGCAGGCCGCACGTGATAGCGTTGTTGCCATGCCAGCGGCAGACCGTGATGCCCTGATTGCCTTTCTGGAAAGCCTGTAGATGCGCGCCCTGATCCTGACCCTGCTGTTGTCCAGCCCCGCCGTGGCCGATGTGCCGCAAGCGGTGAATGACCATATCCTGCCGGGTTACGCGGCCTTTTCAGGGGCCACGGCGGCGCTTTCGGATATGGCGATGGGCACCTGTGATGCGGCCATGCTGCAGCCTGCATGGCAATCAGCATTTGACGCCTGGCTGGGCATTGCCCATATCCGCCTTGGCCCGGTTGAAGAGGATGGCCGCGCACTGGCCATTGCGTTCTGGCCTGATCCCAAGGGGTTGGGGGCCAAACAACAGGCAGCAATGATGGCATCGGCCGATCCGATGGGCCTTGATCCGGTGGCCTTTGCCGATGCATCGGTGGCCGTGCGCGGCCTGACGGCACTGGAACGCCTGCTGTATCCCGAAGCACCCCTGACCGGTGATTATGCCTGCACGCTGCTGGCCACCACGGCGGCCGATCTGGCCCAGACCGCGCGCGATATTGAAGCGGGCTGGCAGGGCGGATTTGCTGAAACCGTGCTGACCGCCGGGTTGGCCGGCAATGCGCGGTTCTTGTCAGAGACCGAGGCAAAGCAGGCGCTGTTCACCCAACTGATCACCGGCATTGAATTCATCAAGGATGCCCGCATTGGCCGCCCCTTGGGCACGTTTGATGCCCCCCGCCCCGACCGGGCCGAGGCGCGCGCATCAGGCCGCGCACAGGCCAATATTCTGGCGTCATTGACCGCGTTGCGCGCCTATGCACTGACACTTGATCCGGGGGCCACCCGCACCGCTGCGGCGTTTGACCGGGCGCTTATGGCGGCGCGGGTGATGCCTGACCCGACACTGGCCAGCATCACTGACCCACAGGTCTGGCTGAAACTCGATATCCTGCGCGGTGAGGTGCAGGTGCTGCAAGACACGGCCATTGATGAAATCGGCCGCGCGTTGGGCGTGGGTGTCGGCTTTAACGCCGCAGATGGAGACTGACCATGGCCAGCCGACGCAGCTTTCTGGCGGGCCTTGTCGCGGCCACCCTGCCCCGCCCCGGTTGGGCCGATGTCGGCAACCCCGCCTATCTGGCGGCAGCCAAAACCCCCGATGGCACCTTTGCGCTGCACGGCCTGTCACACGCCGGCGACAGCCTGTTTGCCATTCCGCTGCCCGCACGCGGCCATGCCGGTTGCGCCCATCCGACACAGGCCAGATGCGTGGCATTTGCCCGCCGCCCCGGCACCTATGCGCTTGTGCTGGATGCGTTTTCCGGCACTGTGCTGCACCAGCTGACGCCCCCCGCCAACCGCCATTTCAACGGCCACGGCACCTATAGCACTGATGGTACGCTGCTGTTCACCGTCGAACAGGCCGCCGATGACAGTACAGGTTACCTGGGCCTGTGGGATACCGCAGGCTATACCCGCATCGGTGACGTGCCCACCCACGGCATCGGCCCGCATGACATGCGGCGTCTGCCGGATGGCAGCCTGATCGTGGCCAATGGCGGTATCGCCACTGATCCTACTGACCGCACCAAGCTGAACCTTGACACCATGCGCGCCAACATTGCCCATCTGGCCCCGGATGGCACCCCTATCAGCCTTGCCGAACTTCCCGGCGACATGCACCAGAACTCCATCCGCCACCTGACGCTGATCCCCGGTGGCGCAGCGCTGGCCCTGCAATGGGAAGGTGATGCTGCTGAACCCGTGCCCCTGCTTGGGCTGTGGCAGGCAGGCCAGATCACCCTGCACCCCAGCCCTGATGCACAATCGCTGCGCATGCTTGGCTATGCCGGGTCGATTGCCGCCACCGCCAACCGCATTGCCATTACCTCATCACACGGCGGTGTGGTGCAACTGTTCGATCATCAGGGTGCCTTCATTGCCACCCTGCCCCGCACTGATGCATCCGGCATTGCCGCCATGGGTGCCGATTTCCTTGTCACCGATGGCACAGGTGCGCTGACCCGCCTGACCGATACCACATTCAGCGCCGTCAACCTGATGCACGTCGCGTGGGATAACCATCTGGTCGCCCTGACCTGACCGCCACCCCCTCCCCATTCACATTCACATTAGCCCAAATATCCTCGCCGAAGGCACTGCCCATCCAGCCATGGCTACCGCCCGGAATCGCTCCATGGCAATGCAGCATACGGGGGCTCGATGCCCCCGTGGGCGGCTCTTCCGGTCGGGCAAAGCAAAAGGCGCGGCAGGTTGCCCCGCCGCGCCCTGCATTGCCATGACTGGCAGGTCAGGCGTCTTCGTTATCCGTTGACCGCAGGCCCGAAGGGGCCGCGATGTTCGCAATCACGAAATTCCGCCCGATCGTGGGCCTTGCCCCATCGGGCAGCGCCACGTCATTGATGTGGATCACGTCGCCCACGTTCTTGCCCGTCAGATCAACCGTGATGTGGTCAGGAATATCGCCCGCCAACACTTCCAGTTCCACTTCCGGACGCACGATTGTCAGCGTGCCACCGCGCTTGAGACCGGGTGACGCCTCATGGTTCACGAAATCAACGTGGATGAACAGGTTGATCCGGCTGTCATCGGCCAGACGCATGAAATCGATATGCGTCGGCAGATCCTTGACAACATCGCGCTGCACACCACGGCAGATCACATGCGTGTCCTTCATCCCGTCAACCTTGATGTTGATAAGGGTTGAAAGGAAACGCCCTGCGCGCAACCGCTTCAGCAGCATGTTGTAAGCCAGTTTGATCGGCTGCGGCTCTGCGCCTGCGCCGTAGATAATGCCGGGTACGAAGCCTTCACGACGGGCTTGACGGGCGGCCCCCTTGCCTGTCCCCGTCCGTACCTCGGCCACAAGATCAGGGATCTCACGTGCCATTGGGTCTCTCCATGTAAATGTCCGCCGACCTCCAAGGGTGTGCCGCGCGACCGGGGGGCTATAGCGGGGTTTGCACCGCAGGGAAAGGGGAAATGTCAGGCCGCTTTGCGGGGCTCGGCAAAGGCCGCCATATCAACCCAAGGCCGCCCGTTCCGCCAGCCGCCCCGTACCAACCGCCCCGGCGCACGGATTTCCGGGTGCTGCACTTCCCAGTCGCGGTAGCGGTCGTTGCTGACAATCGGCAAGCCCGTCTTACGCCCACGCGCAAGGATGATGGCATCCGCCGGCGTGCCTTTGGGGGCCACGATCACCTGTCTGGCAGGCAGGCCCAGCAGTTGGGCTAACACTGCACCCGGCAGATACGCGCCCTGCAGCAGATACCCGGCATTGGCGTCAAAGATCACAAAGGGCCGGTAGCCCAGCAATTCAACATGCTGCACCACGGCCACCAGCGACACCTCGCTGGGCGTGTTGTCCTGCCAGTGCATCACGTTTGACCCATCTACCCATATACGGCGCGGATCCGGCCCCATGGGTTTGGGCGCGCGCGGCACCAGCACCACCAGCAACACAAGGCTTGCCACTGCCCCAAGGCCTGCAATCAAGGCCAGATCATGCAGGCCCGGCACGGCGGACAAGGCAGCCGTGCCACCCGCAAAGATCACAAACAGAACGAACGGCACGCGCATGGGTTGAACCTATGCCAACCCACCGTTGCCGCCAAGCCACTTTCTGCACTTGGGTATAGGTTTGCGCGCCATTGCCTGCTTCACTTGCGCAAGCTAGGTCGAGCGATAGAACCCGGAGCGTTCATGCCCATCCTGTCCACCCTCACCGCCGCACGCACCGGCATTGCGGCCTTTGCTGCCATGGGTGTGGTCTGGGGCACGTTTGCCGCCGTGCTACCCGATCTGAAAACCATGCTGGGCGTTGATGAAACGCGCCTTGGCCTGTTGATGTTCATGACGCCGATTGCCGCCGTCGGTGCCATGCTGCTGGCGCCGCGTGCAGGCACTGCGATGGGCCGCGTGGCCTTGCCGGTATCCGTGGCGCTGATGGCCATGGCCTTTGCGCTGCCGGGGCATGCAAGCGCTGTCTGGCTGTTCCCGCTGGCGATGATGTGCTGCGGGGCGGCCACGGGGCTGACCGATGTGCTGATGAACGCGCGGGTGGCGGCCTTGGAAAACGAACGCAGCCTGCATCTGATGAACCTGACGCATGCCGCCTATTCGTTTGGCTATGCGGGCGGGGCGATTGCCACGGGGGTGATGCGCAACATGGGCTGGCCGCCGGCCTGGGTGATGGGCACGGCGGCGCTGATGGCGCTGTGTCTTGCCACTTTGACGATAGAGCGGCAGGGCCGGATCACCGGGCTGGTGGTGCCAAAGGGCGAAACGGCCGGGGGCTTGGGCTGGGTGCCGGTCATTGGCGGCGCAATGGTGCTGATCGCCTTCATGACCGAGAATGCCGCTGAAAACTGGTCAGCGCTACATATCGAGAAAACCCTTGGCGGCAGCCCGGTGGAAGGGTCAGCCGCACCTGCCGCCCTTGCACTGACCATGGGGTTTGCGCGGTTGGTGGGACAGGGGATTGTGGCGCGGGTCAATCCGTTCTGGCTGATGCGGGGCGGGGCGGTGGTGGCGGCGATGGGTGCGCTGATTGCGGCGGGGGCCACATCACCCGCCATGGCCTATGCCGGGTTCATTGTGATGGGCATCGGCGCATCGGTGATTGCGCCCACGGCGTTTTCGCTGGTCGGGCGCTATGCTGCACCGCAGGCACGGGCGCGTGCGGTGGCACGCGCTACGCTGCTGGGCTATTTCGGCTATTTCTTTGGCCCGCCGATGCTGGGCTTTCTGGCGGGCACCTTTGGGCTGCGCGCAGCTTTTGTGTTTGCCGCCGCGGCCCTGATGCTGATCATCCTGCTGGTGGCGGTAATGGCGCGTCAGAACCCTGCCCGAACAGACCCGTCAACGCCCGGCTGACAAGGTTGGTGACCTTTGGTTTTGGCAGTGCCACAAACGGCATCGGGCGGCACACCTCCATGGCGGCCACACCCACACGCGCGGTCAGCGCCGCGTTCACCACCCCCTCGCCAAAGCGGCGTGACAGTTTTGATACCAACCCGCCCCCCGCCACCGACCCCATCAGATCATCGGTCAGCGCCACAGCGCCCGTGGCAATCAGATGGCCAAACACCCGCCGCATCAGCCGCCAGCTGCCAAAGGCACCCGCCCGCCCGCCATAGATTTCGGCAATCCGCCGCACCATGCGCAGATTGGCAAACAGCGCCATCGCCACATCGGCCAGTGCCATCGGCACCAGTGCCGTCACCATCGCCACCCGCCGCGCTGCCAGCTCAATCTCGCGCCGTGCGGATTGGTCAAGATCGGCCAGCAGATGGGTTTCGGCCATGGCCAGCAGCGCATCGGCATCCATCACATCGGCTTGCCGTTCCGCCAGCTTTGCGCGGCCCCATGCGGTGTCAGCGCGGGTGGCATAAAGCCGGGTCAGATCGGCCACCACACCGCGCGCGGCGGGCATGTCGGCATGCGCCGCAAGGCTGCGGTCGCGCAGCATATCTAGGCGGCGCAGACGCAGGAACGCGGCCAGTTCCCGCACCGAAAGCAGCACAGCGGCAAGGATGGCCAGCGCCAACAGGCCCATGGCGATGCTGCCAAGCACCGTGTTGCGCGCCAGCAGCCCTGTCACAAAATCCCAGATCGCCACCGACAGCACAAAGCTGAACAGTGCGCCAAACGCCCATAGCGCAAACCGCCCAACACCGGATCTGCGCGTGGTGGCCAGTGCTGCGGTGATCTGCAGCGTGGTGGGCGGCGCATCGGGCACCGGGGTGGCAAGGCCGGGATCAGCCTCTCCGTCCACCGTGATCAGTGCCGGGCGGCGCAGGGGTTTGGGATTATCCGGCATGCTGCGCCCATGTTCGGAAAACACAATTTCGCTCCGAAAAATTGCGCTGCACCCCCGCGCCCAGCCAGTTAAATGCAAATCCGGTCATAGCATATCCCCGATCAGAAACTGTGCCGCACGGTCCAGCCGGATATGCGGCGGGCCTTCGCCGGGCGCCTGCGTGCTGCGTGCGGGCGCAAACCCCATAAGGCTGAATTCCGCATCCAGCCAGCCCATCGCCCCTTCACGCGCAGGTGACAGCAGGCGCGCGGGGTCTGATGGCAATTCACCCGCATACATCGCCGCCTGCTGCCCGGTTGACAGCAGCCGCCCGCGCACCGCCTCCAGCGCATCATCCCCGCGCGTGATGGTGTCCTCCACCGTCGCGCGGTAGGATGCCAGCGACATTGCCGCTGTCCTGGCCCCCGAAAAATCCGCGCGCGCAACCGCTTCGGTCAGCAGTGCTGTGGTGATTGCCGTCAGGCGCGGGTGCTGATTGTGGTGCAAATGGTCGGCCTTGGTCGCCGCAAACAGGATGCGTTCCACATGTTTGCCACCCAGCAATGCCGTCAGCCAGCCATTGCGCCCCGGCCGGAACGCCGCCAGCACATCGGCCATGGTGCGGCGCAGATCCTCCAGCGCTTGCGGGCCGCGGTGGATGGCATCGAGCACATCAACCAGCACCACCTGCCGGTCAAT
>JAYUZO010000042.1:0-3877 GCA_043751715.1 Rhodobacterales bacterium
GTGGACTGGCGCGAAAAACTGCTGGCAGGGCAGAATGTCAACGCCACGCGGATCGGGGCGTTGCGCACGCAGATCACGGCACTGGGGCCGGTGCCTGCCGATGGCGTGGCCGAGGTTGTGGAAATTGCGGCACAGCGGGCCACCCTGACCGATCAGCTTTCTACGCTGCAGGCCCCGGTGGTGGCGGCCGAGGCGGCCTATGCGCGGGCCAATGCTCTGGTGGGTGAAATTGACCGCGCCCTGCGCGACAGGCAAGCGGATGAGCTGCTGAAACTTTGGCCGATGCCGGTGAACCCGGCAAACTGGCCCGCCGCTTTGGGCGCCGTGCGCGATACGGCGGTGACCCTGTACGAAGAAACCGCGCGGGCGGTGCGCTGGCCGTCAAACCGGGTGACGTTTGGCAATAACCTGCCGCTGATTGCGCTGTATCTGGCGCTGGCGCTTGGCCTGCTGTGGCGCGGGCGTGACTGGATTGACCGGCTGGTCATGCGGTTGCAGACGCAGGCGGCAGCGCGGGTGCAACGGCTGTGGGAAACGCTGGCATCGCTGGGGCAGGTGCTGGTGCCGATGATCGGTGTGGTGGCCCTGTCCGAGGCGATAAAGCTGTCGGGCATGGTCGGGCTGATGGGGCGCGATCTGGCGCAGGCCTTGCCCGGCATCGCAGCGCCGGTGTTTGTCGGGCTGTGGTTGGGCGCGCGGCTGTTTCCGCATGGCAACCGGGCGGATTCGGTGCTGCTGTTGCCCCCGGACCGGCGGGCCGAAGGGCGGGTGCTGGCATCATCTTTCGGTCTGGTGCTGGCGATTGAGGCGTTCCGCAGTATCGCGCTTAGCCGGCTGGGCAGCACCGAGGCAGCGGTGTCCGTGCTGTCCTTCCCGATCCTTGCCATTGCCGGGTTCCTGCTGATGCGCATGGGCCGTCTGCTGCGGCGCTATACCACCACCGAGGGCACAGAAGGGGCCGCACCCACCTACCGGCTGCGCGTGCTGGGCCTGATCGGGCGCGGGGCCATCATCATTGGCCTGCTGGCACCGTTTCTGGCCGCCGTGGGCTATGTTTCGGCGGCGGGCGCACTGGTCTATCCTGCCATCCTGTCGCTGGGCGTGGTCGGCACATTGTTCCTGCTGCAACAGCTGGTGACGGATGTTTATTCCGCCGTGGCCGGTGATGATGAGGCGGGTGCCAAGGCGCTGATCCCGGTGCTGGTGGGCTTTGCGCTGACCCTTGCCATTCTGCCACTGCTCGCGTTGATCTGGGGCGCGCGCGTATCAGACCTGACCGAGCTGTGGACCCGGTTCCGCGAAGGGTTCCAACTGGGTGCCACGCAAATCTCACCCACCGATTTTCTGGTGTTTGCCGCCGTCTTTACCATTGGCTACATGCTGACCCGGCTGTTTCAAGGCGCGCTGAAATCAACCATCCTGCCCAAAACCGCGTTAGATCAAGGTGGCCAGAACGCCATTTCCGTGGGCGTCGGCTATCTTGGCATTTTCATCGCCGCCCTGATTGCCATCAATGCCGCCGGCCTTGATCTGTCTGGCCTTGCCATTGTGGCCGGTGCCCTGTCCGTCGGCATCGGCTTTGGTTTGCAAACCATCGTGTCAAACTTTGTCTCTGGCATCATCTTGCTCATTGAACGCCCGGTCAGTGAGGGCGATTGGATCGAGGTCGGCACGGTGCAGGGCATCGTCAAGGCCATATCGGTACGCTCCACCCGCATTCAGACCTTTGACCGCAATGATGTGATTGTGCCGAATTCCGATCTGATCACCGGCCGCGTCACCAACTGGACCCGGTTCAACCTGACAGGGCGGCTGATCGTGCCGGTATCAGTGGCCTTTATGACGGACGCGCGTCAGGTCGAAAAGATCCTGCGCGAAATTGCCGAAGCGCAGCCCATGGCCGTGCTGAACCCGGCGCCGATCATTGCCTTCATGGGCTACGGGGCCGAAGCCATGAACTTTGAAATCCGCGTGATCTTGCGCGATGTGAATTTTCTGGTGCCGGTGCGGTCTGAAATCAACCATGCCATTGCCAAACGCTTTGCCGAGGCTGACATCGATTTCAACATTGCCCACCGCGACCTGCGCCTCAAACGGGCCGAAGAGGCGCAGCTGCACAGCGCGGAACAGGCGCTGCCCATTTCCCCGCCCGTGACCCCGATCCCCCCACCCGTGACCCCGATCCCAAAGGATGCGCCAACGTGACCGACCTTCTGTTTCGCGCTGATCCCTACCTGACCGATGCGGCCGCCATCGTTATCGCCCATACCACCGAAGGCGGCATCGTGCTTGACCGGACGGTGTTTTACCCCACAGGCGGCGGTCAGCCGGGTGACAGCGGCTGGATCATCTGGGACGGTGCGCGCATTCCGGTGGCCACGGCCGTCAAGGCCGACGCGGGCCATGTCGCATTGGTGCCCGCAGCGCCCGTGGCCATGCCGCCCATCGGGGCCAGCTTGCATCAGCATCTGGACTGGGACCGTCGCCACCGCCACATGCGGGTGCACACGGCACTGCATTTGCTGTCGGTGGTCATCTCCTTGCCGGTAACGGGCGGGCAAATCGGTGCAGAACGCGGGCGGCTGGATTTTGACATGCCCGATCCGCCGGATGACGTGCTGGCCATTGAGGCCCGCCTGAACGCGCTGATCGACCGTGATCTGCCGGTGACCGAAGACTGGATCACCGATGCCGAACTTGCGGCGAATCCCGGCCTTGTGAAAACCATGTCGGTCGCCCCGCCCACGGGTCAGGGCCGGGTGCGGCTGATCCGTATCGGGCAGGGCGCGGACCAGATTGACCTGCAGCCCTGTGGTGGCACGCATGTGGCCCGCACCGGTGAAATCGGCCGGGTGGAACTGGGCAAGATCGAGAAAAAGGGCCGCCAGAACCGCCGCGTCAGCATCACGCTGGCCTGATGATAATCCGCTGACACAGCCCCTTGCACGCGCAGCGCAGTTGCGGTTAAAACCGCGCCAACGGATCGGTGGCCGAGTGGTCGAAGGCGCACGCCTGGAAAGTGTGTAGGCGGGGAACCGTCTCTAGGGTTCGAATCCCTATCGATCCGCCACCCCACCCATTAAGCATTGAAATCGCTGGATATTTATCTGGATTTTCCAACGGGGATGAATGTGTTTCCAACGTTCGGTTCTTGTTCTATCCCCATCACCGCGCGCTGGCGGTCGACGGCGCGGGTGTAGTGGGCGATTTCGGCCAGTGATTCATGGCCCGGCCACGCGCCGATCTGGTGCGGGGTGGCACCGCCTTCGGCATTCAGGGTGGCGCGGGTTTTGCGCAGGCCGTGGGCTGATTTGGTGATGCCTGCCTTGCGCGCGGCGGCTGCGATACCACCGCCGATGGATTTGCTGCTGCGCGGGCGATCAGCGCGCGCGGAATGCTGCCAGATCATCGCGCGTCCAGCAGCGACGGCCCACAGTCACCTGTGGTTCAACGCAAACGCACTCTGACCACGATGCGAAACAGGGTAATCCTTGGTACTTCGTCAGGGCGGCGGCTTTTGACGGTGCAAGGTCTTCGCTCAGGATCGGTTTCGTTTCAGGTGAACAGCTTGGGGTGGGGCGCTTGGGTCGCTTGGACCGGATTGAACAGCGATATACTGCAAACGGGCGTTCCGTTCGGCGCGTTCGATGACATGGGCCGCACCTGCAACCGTGCCTGTTTCCGCGGCCGTGGCGCGGAATAGGGCAAGCCAACGTTCGAATTGCGCGGCGCCTATCGGCATCGACATGTGCGCGGGCACCAGGCGGCCATGATATTGCCCGGTCATCAGAGCAACCGAGGACCAGAAGGCCACCGTTCGGTCCGGATGCGTTTGTAAAGCCGGTGCACCAGATCACAGAGGATATCGGGTATAGGC
>JAYUZO010000043.1:0-7757 GCA_043751715.1 Rhodobacterales bacterium
CCCGAACCTGTGCAAGAGCCGCCCCCACCCGAAGTGACCGAGCCACTGCCCGAACTGGTGCCAGAAGGCCCGACTGGCGAGGCAACACCCCAGCCCCTGCCGCCATCGGATGATCCCCAGCCGGTGCCAACGCCGCTGGCCGATGCGCGCCCGCGTCCGCGTCCGGCTGATCTGGTGGCCCCGGTGCCGGTTGAGGAAACGCCGGATGTGGAAACGTCGCCCACGCCCGAACAAGCCGTCAGTGAAGTGCCGACCGAAGAACCGGTTATCGAGGAACCCCCGGTCGAGGAAACCGCGCCCGAGGCGGCAGCAACCGAACTGGTGCCTGAACAACTGGACGAGCCGGAGGTGGCCACCCTGGCCCCGGCCACCAGCCCGCGCCCAAGGGCAAGGCCCGCACCGCCAGCCGAACCTGATCCGGTGGTCGAAGACACACCGGCAGAACAGCCCGCAACCGAACCCGCCCCAGACCCGGCCACCGATCAGGCCGCCATTGATGAGGCGCTTGCCGCAGCATTGGCCGAAGAAGCCCCGGCGGAAGAGCCTGCAACGGAAAGCCCGCCCACTGGTGCTGGTGGCACGCCGCTGGGGCAGGCGCTGACGGCAGGCGAATTGGGCGATTTCCGCGCACAGGTACAGCAACGGTGGAACGTGGGTGCGCTGTCGACCGAGGCGTTGGCGGTAAGCGTGACCATCGCGGTCACGGTTGGCCCTGATGGCGTGCCGGATGCCGGTTCGGTGCGGATGGTGGCGGCGACCGGCGGATCAGATGCGGCAATCAATGCGGCCTATGAGGTCGCCAAACGGGCCATCCTGACGGCAGGGCGGCGCGGTCTGGCGCTTCCATTGGACAAGTATGAAACGTGGCGCGAATTGGAGATCACCTTTGATGCGTCATCCCGGCAACTAAGATGAACTGCAATTCCCCGCCGAACGGTGCAAAACCCCTGTTTTTCCCCGCCCGACACCAGATAAAAGACGATAACGAGCACAGTATAAACGAGCGCAAGAAGGACACCTGCATGACCCTGCTCAGAACCCTGATCCCGGCCCTGGCGCTTGCGCTGTCTGCCGTTACCCCCTTGGCCAGCACACCCGTGCAGGCCGAACCGCTGCGCATTATCCTTGACAGCCCGGTGATTGAACCGCTGCCTTTTGCCATCCCGCAGTTCATTGCCGAAAACGGTGATGCCGGGCAGTATGCCACCGATATCAGCCGTGTTGTGGCATCCGATCTGGTGAATTCGGGTCTGTTCCGTGAAATTGGGGCCGAGGCGTATATCAGCAATGTCACCAGCTTTGACGCGCCGGTGTCGTATAACGACTGGCAGGCGATCAATGCGCAGGCGCTGATTACCGGGTCGGTCAGTGCCAGCGGTGACCGGATCGTGGTCAAGTTCAGGCTGTTCGATATTGCATCGGGTCAACCGTTGGGTGAAGGGCTGCAATTTGCAGGCACGCCGGGCAGCTGGCGGCGGATGGCGCACAAGGTGTCAGATGCGGTCTATAGCCGGATCACCAGCGAAAGCGGCTATTTCGACAGCCGCGTGGTGTATGTAGAAGAGAGCGGCCCCAAGGATAACCGGCTAAAGCGGCTGGCGGTGATGGATTACGACGGGGCCAATGTGGCCTATCTGACCGACAGCTCCTCTATCGTGTTGGCACCGCGCTTTTCGCCCGGTGGCGAAAGCATCCTGTTCACGTCATATTCCAGCGGGTTTCCTGCGATTTACATCATGGATGTGGCGACGCTTGGTATCCGTTCACTGGGCGAGCAGCCCGGCACGATGACATTTGCCCCACGGTTTTCGCCAAACGGGCGGACGGTCGTGTTCAGTCTGGAACAGGGCGGCAATACGGATATTTACACCGTGGATGTGGGGTCGGGCCAGCTGAACCAGCTGACCAACGCGCCGTCGATTGAAACGGCACCGTCATTCAGCCCGGATGGCAACCAGATCGTGTTTGAAAGTGACCGTTCGGGCAATCAGCAACTGTATATCATGTCGGCAAATGGTGGTGAGGCGCGGCGCATTTCCAGCGGGGCGGGGCGCTATGGCACGCCGGTCTGGTCGCCGCGCGGTGATCTGATTGCGTTCACCAAACAGAACGAGGGGCGGTTCCACATCGGCGTCATGCGCACCGATGGCAGCGCTGAGGGCCTTCTGACCTCATCCTATCTGGATGAAGGCCCAACCTGGGCCCCGAATGGCCGTGTCATCATGTTCACGCGCCAAGGGGCGGGGGCCGAAGGCCAGCCTGCGCTGTTCAGCGTTGATATCTCGGGGCGCAACCTGCGGCAGGTGCCAACGGCTGGCCCGGCATCAGACCCGGCCTGGAGCCCGCTTTTGCCGTGAAATGCCCCCGATGCTGTGATTAACAGGGCGAATAAAACCTGATATGGTGCCGGAAATTCGAGCACGACCCAAAAAGGAAAAACAAGAAATGGCGTATATGACGAAAGCCCTGATCCTGACGATGGCCCTTGGCCTGTCGGCCTGCAAGAACCCTGACCGGTACGGCGCGGCTGGACCGGGTGATGGCACGGGCGGGGCAGGCGGCATTCAGACCGGCGGCCTTGGTGATGCGTCTGATCCACGGTCGGTGGCCTATTTCAACCAGACGGTCGGTGACCGGGTGCTGTTTGCGGTGGATCAGGCCACGCTTTCCGACACGGCACGCCAGACGTTGGCGGGACAGGCGCAATGGCTGAACACCAACAGCGATTACGCGATCATCATTGAGGGCCACGCCGATGAGCAAGGCACGCGTGAATACAACCTGGCACTTGGTGCGCGCCGTGCAAGTGCCGTGCAGGATTTTCTGATTTCACAGGGCATTTCGGCCAGTCGGATGCGCACGGTATCCTATGGCAAGGAACGCCCGGTTGAGGTGTGTTCGGACGAATCCTGCTTCTCGCGCAACCGGCGCGCGGTAACGGTGCTGTCTGTGGGCGCGGGGGCGTAACGTCATGCTGCGCTGGCTGATCGTTTCCACGGCTATCGCCCTGACGGCACCTGCGTTCGCGCAGGGCAGTCCGGAAACGCTGGCCGATATCAAGGCGCAGATTTCGGTACTGGCCGGGCAGTTCAACGCGCTGAAGTCTGAACTTGTCACCTCGGGCCAGGCGGCCACGGGGGCTGCGGGTGGTGATGCGCTGCAACGGCTGGATGCGATTGAGGCTGAACTGGCGCGGCTGAACGGGCAAGCGGAACAGACAGAGTTGCGCCTGTCACGCGTGGTGCAGGAAGGCACGACACAGCTGGAAGATCTGCAATTCCGGGTGTGCGAGCTGGAAGAGGGCTGCGATGTGATGGCGCTGCCAATGTTGAGCCTTGATGGCGGCGGCGGCGGGGCAGCACCTGCTGTTGCGGTTGATCCGGTTGCCGATGGCGCCACGGGTGGGGCGGAACTTGCCATGGGCGAACAGGCAGACTTTGACCGGGCCGAGGGGGTGCTCGGTCAGGGTGACTTTCAAGGGGCTGCAGCGCTCTTTGCGACCTTTACCCAATCCTATCCGGGCAGCCCCCTGACCCAACGCGCGCAACTGCGGCGGGGTGATGCCCTGAACAGTGCAGGCGATACGGCGAACGCGGCGCGGTCGTATCTGGAGGCGTTTTCTGGCGCACCGGACGGGGCGCTTGCGGGTGAGGCGCTGTTGAAACTGGGGCAGGGTCTGGGGGCACTGGGCCAGCAGCAGGATGCCTGCGTGACGCTGGCCGAAGTCGGCGTGCGGTTTCCGGGCAGCATTGATGCAACGAATGCGCAGGTGTCGATGCAGGGGCTGGGGTGTCAGTAACAGGCGACTGGCCGCTGGATCCGGGTGACGATGCCGGCCTGTTGCAAAAGGCGCTGCATGCTTTTCCACCGGACGGGTTTGACAAGATCGGCGTGGCGGTATCGGGCGGTGGGGATTCCATCGCCCTTTTGCATCTGCTGCACCGCTGCGCGCCGCATGCGGGCTGGGCCTTGCAGGCCGTGACAGTGGATCATGGCTTGCGCGCAGGGTCTGCGGCCGAGGCGGCGGGCGTGGCTTCCTATTGTGCCACTTTGTGCGTGCCGCATGCGGTGTTGCTATGGGAACATGGCGCGATTGCGGGCAATCTGATGGATGCGGCGCGCAAGGCACGGATGCGGCTGATCGGGGACTGGGCAGGGGCGCGTGGCATTGGCCATGTGACACTTGGCCATACGGCAGATGATCGGGCCGAGACATTTCTGATGGGGCTTGCGCGGGCATCAGGCCTTGATGGGCTGGCAGGCATGCGCAGGGTCTGGCGTGCGGATGGTATCGCTTGGGCACGGCCTTTGTTGGACGTCAGCCGCGCTAATTTGCGCAATTATCTGCAGCGGCATGGCATTGGCTGGGTCGACGACCCGACGAATGATGATGATAGCTTTACCCGGATCAAGGCACGCAAGGCGCTTGCGGTCTTGGCCCCGTTAGGGATTTCGGTGCAAGGCCTGACGCTGACAATCGCCAATCTGGCAGAAGCGCAGCAGGCGCTAAGGCAAGTGCTGCGGACGGCAGTCTGTGAACATGTGTCGCAGGCGGCAGGCGGATTACAGATCAGCCGCGCAGCGTTTGGGGCGATGCCGGATGATTTGCAAAGGCGGCTTGTGCTGGCGGCCATTGGTTGGCTTTCGGGTGAAGGCTATCCGCCCCGTGCCGATAAGCAATATAAACTGATTGCTGCGATCCGTGGTGGGCGGACCGCCACTTTGAATGGCTGTCAGTTCAAAAACAGTGGCGATTCCATCCGCATCTTGCGCGAACCCAAGGCCATTTCCACGCTTGAAACCCCGACCACCGCCCTGTGGGACCATCGCTGGCACCTGTCCGGCCCGCATGCCGCTGATCTGACCATCCGCGCCTTGGGTGACGCAATCCGGCAGTGCCCGGACTGGCGCAGAACGGGCATTGCCCGCGACACTTTGGTTACCACCCCCGCCATCTGGTGTGGCGATACCTTGATAGCCGCCCCCTTGGCGGGCATTTCAAACGGCTGGACCGCTGAAATCACCCAAAGCCTTCACGCTTTCATCTTATCGCATTGAACGTGGGCACAATGTCTCTATCTTAGTAATCAAGCAGCGGCGCCACCTGCGCCGCCTTGCATTCATGGGAGAATTTTCGTGGGTAATGCACGGAATGTCGCGTTTTGGGTTGTGTTGTTCCTTTTGGTGCTGGCGCTGTTCAATTTGTTCAGTGGCGGACAGGGCACGCAAACCTCGCAAGGGGTATCATATTCCGACTTCATTCAGCAGGTCGAAGAAGACAAGATCGCCAGTGTCAGTATTGATGGCGAACGCGCGACGGTCATCGCCAAGGACAACAGCCGCTACACGGTAATCCTGCCTTCCGGCGAGGTGTCCACAACGCTGGCTGATACGCTGAATGCCAGAGGCGTAGAGGTTGAGGCGAAAAGCCAGCAGCAATCGGGGTTCATGTCGCTGATTTCGCTGTGGTTGCCGTTCCTTGTGCTGATCGGCATCTGGATATTCTTCATGAACCGGATGCAGGGCGGGGGCAAAGGCGGGGCGATGGGGTTTGGAAAATCCCGCGCGAAACTGCTGACGGAAAAGCAGGGTCGCGTTACGTTTGATGACGTGGCGGGCATTGATGAGGCCAAGGAAGAGCTTGAGGAAATCGTCGAATTCCTGCGCAATCCGCAGAAATTCTCACGGCTTGGCGGCAAGATTCCGAAGGGTGCGCTGTTGGTTGGCCCGCCCGGCACAGGTAAAACCCTGCTGGCCCGCGCGATTGCAGGTGAGGCTGGGGTGCCGTTCTTTACGATCAGCGGTTCGGATTTCGTGGAAATGTTCGTGGGCGTGGGTGCAAGCCGCGTGCGCGACATGTTCGAACAGGCCAAGAAAAATGCGCCGTGCATCGTGTTCATTGATGAAATTGATGCCGTGGGCCGGGCGCGTGGCGTGGGCATGGGCGGCGGTAATGATGAACGCGAGCAAACGCTGAACCAGCTGCTGGTCGAAATGGATGGGTTTGAGGCGAACGAAGGCGTGATCATCGTGGCGGCAACTAACCGCAAGGACGTGCTTGATCCGGCGCTGCTGCGTCCGGGCCGGTTTGACCGCCAGATCACGGTGCCGAACCCGGATATCAAGGGGCGTGAAAAGATTCTGACGGTGCATGCGCGCAAGGTGCCCCTGGGGCCGGATGTCGATCTGCGCACGATTGCGCGAGGCAGCCCCGGTTTTTCGGGTGCTGACCTGATGAACCTGGTGAACGAGGCGGCGCTGACGGCGGCGCGGGTGGGCCGGCGGTTCGTGACGATGACGGATTTCGAGCAGGCCAAGGACAAAGTGATGATGGGCGCGGAACGGCGTTCCATGGTATTGACGGCGGACCAGAAGGAAAAGACCGCGTACCACGAGGCGGGCCATGCCATTGTGGGCATCAACCTGCCGAAGTGCGACCCGGTCTACAAGGCGACGATCATCCCGCGGGGTGGTGCCTTGGGCATGGTGGTCAGCCTGCCGGAGATGGACCGGCTGAACATGCACAAGGACGAGGCCAAGCAGAAAATCGCGATGACGATGGCGGGCAAGGCGGCTGAAATCATCAAATATGGTGAGGAAGGTGTGTCATCAGGCCCGGCGGGCGATATTCAGCAGGCCAGCGCTTTGGCGCGGGCGATGGTGATGCGGTGGGGCATGTCGGATGCGGTTGGCAATATTGATTACGCCGAAGCACACGAAGGCTACACCGGTGGCACGGCAGGGTTCAGCGTATCGGCAGATACCAAGAACCTGATCGAGGCCGAGGTGAAAAAGCTGATCGACGAAGGCTATGATACGGCGCGTGCGATCCTGCTGGACAAGCCGGAACAGTTTGAACGCATGGCACGGGGCCTTTTGGAATACGAAACCCTGACGGGTGAGGAAATTCAAAAGGTGGTGCGCGGTGAGGTGTTGGGCGGTGATGATGATGCAGCAGCGCCGCCATCGGGCGGCGGTGGGGCCAGCATCGCGGCCATTCCTAAAACCCGCAAACCGCGAGCGGCAAAAACTGGTGATGCCGAACCCGAGCCGATTGCCTGATCCGGTTACGTGAACCCATGAAAGCCCCGAAAGCAGACCGCTTTCGGGGCTTTTTCGTGCAAGTTGCCCGGCAGGAGACATACTGATGCCCGCGCTGATCCCCACCACGTTTACAGGCCGCATCACATGGCTGGGTGTCCAACGCCGCCCGGTGGACAAGCTGGTGATATTTGCAGAGGCGGTTCCCGAAATGCCGCTGACCTTTGCCGGGTTCGCGGGTGAGGTGCATGCAGGGGAAACGCGGCCATCCTGCAGCCGTGTTCTGAAACAGCATCCGCGCGGCACCACCATCCGCAATGTGCGCCAGCTGTGCATCGTTTCGGCCGAGGAAATGGCGGCTGTCGCGGCCGTGCTGGATATGGACGGCATTGATCCGGCGTGGGTGGGGGCCAGCGTGGTGATCGAAGGCATCCCGGATTTCACGCATATCCCACCCTCCAGCCGGTTGCAGGGGCCGGACGGGGTAACGCTGGTGATTGATATGGAAAACCTGCCCTGTCAGGAACCGGCAGTGACCATGGCACAGGCCACGGGCGGGCTGGGCAAGGCGTTCAAATCTGCCGCCATGGGCAAGCGGGGGGTGACGGCATGGGTAGAGCGTGCGAGCACGCTGCGTATTGGTGATGTGCTGACCCTGCATGTGCCTGCGCAACGGCCATGGGCCCACGCGCCGCGCTGATGTTCCGCCAAAGCTC
>JAYUZO010000044.1:0-4255 GCA_043751715.1 Rhodobacterales bacterium
GTTGCCCCGCCCAAGGGTGCGATGGATTTGTCGGCAATCCACGCCATCGAATTGCCCGTGATGGGCCGTATCGCAGCGGGTGTGCCGATTGAGGCGATATCCGAGGTCAGCCACCATGTGGCGGTGCCGGGCAGCATGCTGTCGGGCCGTGGCAACCATTACGCGCTGGAGGTCAAGGGCGACAGCATGATTGAGGCCGGGATCAACGACGGTGACATCGTGGTGATCCGTGAACAGATCACGGCGGATAACGGCGATATCGTGGTGGCTTTGGTCGAAGACCAAGAGGCGACGCTGAAACGCTTTCGCCGCCGCGGCGGGATGATCGCGCTGGAGGCGGCCAATCCGGCCTATGAAACACGGGTCTACCCCGACCATCTGGTCAAGGTGCAAGGTCGCCTTGTGGGGCTGTTGCGCAGCTACTGACAGGGCAGGATTGGGGCGCTGCCCCAAACCCGAGGATATTTGTGCCAGAATGAAAACTTCCGGCTGTCAGGGCATGGCGGCGGTGGCCAGTGGTGGCGGCTGCCAGACGAATTCAGGTGCGGCCGCGCGCATGCTCCACGCCCGCTGGGCCGCGTGGGTTGGGGTCAGCTGTAACCCGGTGTCCTGCACATGAATCGCGATCGGCCCGGTTTCTGCCAACCGTGTCTGGTCAATAAACAAACACCCTTCGGGCACGGTATCCGCCTCGGCCCCCAGCACAACCATATCATGGGCCGCACAGGCCACTGTCACCTTGTCAGCCGCCCCCCGCCCGGTCAGCACAACCCCATGAAAGCTGCCAATGCTGAACCCGCGTGCGCCCGGATCACCGTCAAAACCCGCGCGCGTGGCTGCATCCGCCTGCACCGCCAGATCGCCATCATTTTCCAGCCAGCTTTTCACCGCAAAGCCCGCCCCGCGCGCCGCCGACAGCGCCCGCCCATCCGGCCCCATCAGCCCCACAATCCGCCCTTCTTCATCAATAATCGCATCGGGCCGCGTGGCCCCGGTCCACAGGACCAACGCCAGCACCACCGGCATCGCCCCCCACAGCCGCAGCCGCCCTTTCCAGATCACCAGCCATGCACCGCCAAATGTGATCAGCGGCAGCACCCATGGCCCCGGTTCAATGATCGGGGTCACAGACCCCTCCAGATCAGAAATCCACCCCGCGATGAACAAGATCCACGCCGAACCCTGCTGCATCACCCACAGCGCAGGCCCAGCCAGCCCGAACGGTGCCAGCAGTGCCGCCACGGCCCCCGCAGGCATCACCACCGCCCCCATCACCGGCACGGTCAACAGGTTGGCCAGCAGGCCATAATCGGCATAGCGGTTGAAATGCGCCGCCGCATAGGGGGCGGTGGCAAAGCCTGCCACAACCGAGCTGAGCACCAGCATGAACACCGGAATGGCAAGGCGCGGCAGGCGTTCGCGCAGCACCTGCTGATCCACCACGCCAAAGCCTGCAATCAACGCCACGGTGGCAGCAAAAGACATCTGAAACCCCGGTTCCAGCAGGGATTCCGGCTGCCACAGCAAAATCGCCACACCGGCCAGTGATACCGACCGCAAGGTCAGCGCACGCCTGTCAAACAGAATGGCCCCCAGCATGACGCAGACCATGATAAATGCGCGTTCGGTGGCCACATTCGCGCCCGACAGCGCCAGATAGAACAGCGCCACGCCGAATGCCGCCACCGCCGCCACCTTTTTGGCGTTGATCCGCAGGGCCAGTGGCGGGATCAGCGCCACGCCATAGCGGATCAGCGCAAAGACAAAGGCCGTCAGGAACGCCATGTTCATGCCCGATATCGCCAACAAATGCGCAAGCGAGCTGTCGCGCAGATCGGCTACCGCCTCCAGCGACAGTCCCGATCTGTCACCCGTCATCACGCCACTGGCAAAGGCCCCGGCATCGCCCGGCATGGCCGCCATCATCGCGTTCGAAAGGTAGGTCCGCAGGCGGTTGACCCATTGTTCACCTGCCGCAGGCGCAGCCCATAACAGCACGGGGTTGCGGGTATAGCCCACAGCCCCCAACCCATCAAAATAGGCCATGCGCGCAAAATCAAAGCCGCCCGGTTCTACCGGGCCCTGGGGGGCTGCCAGATGCCCGGTCATCAGCACGGTCTGGCCGGGGTCTGGCGGGGTAAAGATCAGCGCCGTGTCCTGCACTGATACGCGCACGCGCTGCGGCGTGCGATCGGGTGCCACGCGGTCCAGCACCACACGGTCCAGCGTCAGGCGCAAGGCATCGGTCTGGGACCGGTCAATGTCGATGATGCGGCCCTGAATGGCACCATAGTACCGGAATTCCAGCACCGGGGCCGCCACCAACTGCACCCGCAAACCGCAGGCCAGCATGCCAAGTGCGACGCAAGCCACGGCCACCGCCACCGGTTGCCACAGATCACCGGCCCAGCGGCGCAGGGCTGCAACGCCGCACAGACCCAAGGCCAGCAACACATAAAAGCCGCGCGCAGGTTCCCACGGCAGGGCAAACCAGATGGCGATACCTGCGCCGATAAAAATCGGCACCCATGCAAAAAGACTGCCCTTCGCGGTCAGCAACCCCTGAAGCGGCCGTTCCCACAGCCACAGCGTGCCATCCTCGGCCACCTTGTGCCGCCCCCCTTGTCTGCCATAGAACGCCAAAGCTACACGTCTCATGGTTTCCGAAAGGTTAATCCCGCTATGTCCCGCCCTGTTGTCACCCGTTTTGCCCCCTCACCCACGGGTGATCTGCACATTGGCGGCGCGCGCACGGCGCTGTTCAACTGGCTTTATGCCCGTGGGCGCGGCGGCAAGTTCCTGCTGCGGATCGAGGATACGGATCGTGAGCGTTATACGCCCGAGGCGGCAGCCGCCATCATCACCGGCCTGCGCTGGCTGGGTCTGGATTGGGATGGTGATGCGGTCAGCCAGTTTGAACAGCGCGGCCGGCATGCCGAGGTAGCGCATGAAATGCTGGCGCGCGGCACCGCCTACAAATGCTTTGCCACCGCCGCAGACATCGCCACCTTTCGGGCTGCGGAAGAGGCTGCCGGGCGCTACCCCGTGTTCCAAAGCCCGTGGCGTGATGCAGACCCAGCCACGCATCCCGACGCGCCCTTTGCCATCCGCATGAAGGCCCCGCGCGCCGGTGAAACCGTGATCGCCGATCAGGTGCAGGGGAACGTCACCATCCGCAATGAAACGCTGGATGACATGATCGTGCTGCGGTCAGACAACACGCCCACCTACATGCTCGCCGTGGTGGTGGATGATCACGATATGGGCGTGACCCATGTCATTCGCGGGGATGACCATCTGAACAACGCCGCGCGCCAGCAGATGGTCTATGATGCCATGGGGTGGGAGGTGCCCGTTTGGGCGCATATCCCGCTGATCCACGGGCCGGATGGCAAGAAACTGTCCAAACGCCACGGCGCCACGGCAGTGGGTGAATATCAATTGCAGGGCTACCCGGCGGCGGGCATGCGCAACTATCTGGCGCGGCTGGGCTGGGCGCATGGTGATGATGAATTCTTTGACAGCGATCAGGCCAAGGCATGGTTTGATCTGCCCGCCATTGGCCGCGCACCGGCGCGACTCGATTTCAAAAAGCTGGAAAACATCTCGGGTCAGCACATTGCTGCAACGGAAAATGCTGCGCTGCTGCATGAATTAGAGGCCTTTTTGGCGGTAATGGGCCAGCCTGCCCTGTCCGAAAGGCAGCGTGACCTGATGTCACGCGGGCTGTATTGCGTGAAAGACCGCGCGAAGACCTTCTTTGAAATCATTGATAAATCAGCATTTATGTTGATCGAAGGCCCCGTTGTGCAAGATGAGGCCGCAGCCAAGGCGCTTGACTCGGTATCCCGTGGTATACTGCGGGACTTGACGCCGCGTCTGCAAACTGCACAGTGGACGAAAGAGGCGCTTGAGGTCATTCTGAACGGTGTTGCCACCAGCCACGGCATCGGCTTTGGCAAACTGGCGGCACCGTTGCGCGCGGCACTTGCCGGGCGCACAGTGACACCAAGCGTTTACGACATGATGCTAGTCATCGGTCAGGACGAAACGATTTCGCGGATCGGGGCTGCCGCTGCCTGACGGGCACCCCCCCTCTGCCTGACCCGCGCCAAGGCGCATGAAAGGGGGATGCCATGGACAAGATGACGAAGACCGCACAGCTGACATTTGGGGGCAAGTCGATTGACCTGCCGATCCATTCGCCCAGTCTGGGGCCGGATGTGCTGGATATCCGCAAGCTGTATGCCGAAGG
>JAYUZO010000045.1:0-13731 GCA_043751715.1 Rhodobacterales bacterium
TGATCGAAGGGATCAGGCGCGCTTGCGGCGATGAGTTCGTGGTGGGCTTGGCGATTTCATATTCAACCGCCTACAGCGTGACGCTGGACGCCGAGGCGCTGTGCGAGATTGTGGCGCTGCATGATGGCACGGGCGGTGTGGATTATGTGACTGTGGGTTACGGCAGTTATCTGGATTTTGAAGGGATCATCCCGGCCTTTCCGATGGACGAAAAGCTGACCACGCCGCTGACTGCGCCGCTGAAAGCACTGGTAAGCCACGCGAAAATCACGTCAGAGGCGGGCATTCGTACGCCGGAAAACGCGGAAAGCATTATCGCGAGCGGGCAGGCTGATCTGGTGTCAATCGTGCGGGGGCAGATTGCCGATCCGCATCTGGCGCGCAAAGTGGCAGAGGGGCGGGCAAGTGATGTGCGGGGGTGCATTTCGTGCAATCAGATGTGCTGGGGCAGGCGCAGCCGGGACTACTGGATTTCGTGCCTCATCAACCCGTCGGCCGGGCGCGAATTCGAATGGGGCGGTGATCGGTTCACAAAGGCCGCCACGCCGCGTCATGTTCTGGTGGTAGGCGCCGGGCCAGCGGGGCTGGAGGCGGCAAGGGCCTGTGCAGAACGCGGGCACCGGGTGGAGTTGCACGAGGCAGGCCATATGGTGGGCGGGCAGTTCCGGCTGGCGGGGATGCAACCACGGCGGGGGCAGATAACCGATTTGCTGGATTGGTATGAACGGCAGTTGGTGGGGCTGGGTGTGGCGCTGCATCTGAACAGCTATCTGGACGCAGATGAGATTGCAGCCCATCCGGCGGGTAGTGTGATCATAGCGACGGGATCACCCCCCGATGAAACGGGTTTCCGGCGGTGGGGTCCACATAAGGATAGGTTGCCGGGCATTGATCTTGGCCATGTCTGGTCACCCGAGGCGGTGTTGCGGCGCGAGGCGCGGTTGGGCGACGAGGTGATTATCTATGATGAAGGTGGCAACTGGCGCGGTGTGGGCACGGCGTGGGCATTGGCAGAACAGGGCAAAAAGGTGCTGATCGTCACCCCAAAGGCCTTTGTGGGGCGCGAGATTGCGCGCACGGCAGCCGATGGTCAGGCCCGGCGGCGCATGGCACAACTGGGCGTGCAGATGCGCTGTGAACACATGGTCACCCAATGGCATGGCAATGGTGCCACTTTGCGCAACATGCTGACCGGGCATGATGAAATCTGGCCCGCGTCTGATCTGGTGATGGCCACCACCAATGCCGCGCATGACCCTTTTCCGCCGGATTTGCCCGGCAAGACCACGCAGCGCATTGGTGATTGCAGCGCACCCCCCAGCTGGCCGCCTATGCGTTTTACGAAGGGCGCAAGGCGGCTTTGGCCATCTGATCAGACTGAAAGATCGGCCATTTCGGCCTGCGGTGAAAATGACCGCTCCATCACCCGTTGCAACCGTGCGAAAACGGCGGCAAAGGCAATGCCATCACCATCCAACAGGCAGACGCCTGTATCCTGCGCGATGGTGCCAAGGCTGACCAGCCCCATGTTTTCCGATAGGCGCTGCAAGCGGCGCAGGCTGCGTGGCAATGCAGCATGGTCATGCAGGCGCACCTGTTCAACCACCTCTGCCGCGACGGTGGCCAGTTCGGCCAACGCCCTTGCCACCACCTGTTCGGCGGCCTGCACCCCAAGATTGCGATAAATCGCAGCTATCGGTTCTGCGTCTTGTCGCAGCCGTTCAATTGGCACCAAAGCCAACACATTCGTCATGGCACACCCCGCGCCTGTTTCACTACCCAAGGCCAACACTGACCGAGGTTACTGAAGAAACTGTTGCTGCCACCACACGAAAACTGTCGAATTTTCAACGCCTTTGCGCCAAAAGACACGTCTGCGCCGCATTTGAAAACCGGGTACCACTTTGCAGCGCCATGCGCTAGACAAGGGCTACGCCACAGGAAAAGCACATGCGCGATGCCCGACTTCTGCCCGCTTATCTGATCCAGCGTTTTCACGGCTGGCAGGCGACAACCTATAAAAACAACCGGGCCTGGTACCGCCGTCTGGCCACCAGCGGGCAGCATCCGCGCGCGATGATCATTTCCTGCTGTGACAGCCGGGTGCACGTGACATCCATTTTCGGCGCGGATGAGGGGGAGTTTTTCATTCACCGCAATGTGGCCAATCTGGTGCCACCCTATAACCCGGACGGCGAATATCACGGCACGTCGGCTGCGGTGGAATACGGGGTGACGGCGCTTGGCGTGGCGCATGTAGTGGTGCTGGGGCACTCCAGCTGTGGCGGGGTCAAGGGCTGCCACGATATGTGCAGCGGGCATGCACCAGAGCTGGAGGCGAAAAGCAGTTTCGTAGGCCGCTGGATGGATATTCTGCGCCCCGGTTACGCGCGTGTGGCGCATCTGCCAGAGGATGAACGCTTGCGCGCTTTGGAAAAAGAGGCGGTTCTGGTCAGTCTGGAAAACCTGATGACGTTTCCCTTTGTGCGGGCGGCGGTTGAGGATGAAACGATCACGCTGCACGGGTTGTGGAATGACACGGGCGAAGGTGTGCTGGAACAATATGATGCCGCGCGCGGCATGTTTGTAACTGTGTAGGGACAGCGCATGGGTGATATTTTTGCGCTTGCCGGGGAAAACCTGCTGTCCCCGATGATCCTGTGCTTTGCGCTTGGGCTGTTTGCGGCGCTGGCGCGGTCAGAACTGACGGTGCCCGAGGCTGCCGCCAAGGCGATGTCGATTTATCTGTTGTTTGCCATCGGGTTCAAGGGTGGTGTGGCGGTTGCCGATCATGGGTTGGACGCGCGGTTGCTAGCGGCGCTGGCGGGTGGCATTGCCTTGTCTTTCCTGATTCCGTTTGTGGCCTTTGCGATGCTGCGCGCCATGACGGGCATGTCACAACTGGATGCGGCGGCGGTGGCAGCGCATTACGGGTCAATCTCGATTGTGACGTTTGTGACCGCGACATCGGTGCTGACAGGGCGGGGACTGGACCCCGAAGGCTATATGGTGGCGGTTGCGGCCGCGATGGAGGCACCGGCGATCATTTCAGCGCTGTGGTTGGCGACGCGCGGGGCGCAGGGCACCAGCCGGATGGATGCAGAACTGTGGCGCGAGATTTTGCTGAACGGGTCAATCGTGCTGCTGGTGGGGTCCTTCGTGATTGGGCTTGTCACCGGGGCTGATGGCATGGCGCGGATCGCAAGTTTCATTGTGTCGCCGTTTCAGGGGGTTTTGTGCCTGTTCCTGCTGGACATGGGGTTGGTGGCGGGGCGCGGGTTGCGCCAGTCACGCGGGGCACTGGGGGCCGGTGCGGTGGCGTTTGGTCTGCTGATGCCGGTGGTGGGGGCGGCGTTGGGTCTTGGCATGGGCATGGCCCTTGGGCTGTCGACCGGTGGGGTGGCGCTGATGATGACGCTGGCGGCATCGGCCAGCTACATTGCCGTACCGGCCGCCATGCGCGTGGCCTTGCCCGAAGCGAACCCGTCGATTTACCTGACCCTGTCGCTGGGTGTGACCTTTCCGTTTAACCTGACCATTGGCATCCCGGCCTATGTGGCCGTGGCATTTGCCCTGACCGGAGGCTGAGCGCATGCAAACCCACAAGGCCAAGCGTGTTGAAATCATTATCGAAGCCCCAATGGAGGGTCGCCTGACAGATACGCTGATCAAGGCGGGTGTCACCGGGTTTACCGTGCTGCCGGTGCTTGGCGGATCGGGGCGATCGGGCCGCTGGACGCGCGAAGGGCAGGTGGGGCGTGCGGGCATGGTGGCGGTGATCTGTCTGATCCGGCCCGACCGGCTGGATGCGCTTTTGGACGCCGCCTTTGCGGTGGTAGAACGCCATATCGGCGTGGTCAGCGTGTCGGACACAGATGTTTTGCGGGCCGAGCGGTTTTAATAGTGCCCCAATCAGCTATCGCAGCCAAAAACCATGAGAATTTTGGCACAAATGCGATGATTCTGCTGCCTTGGGCATAAGTCAGCGTTGAAAAATATGGCGCGACATGGTTCGCTGTTGGCAATTATGAAAAAAAGTGCGGGTGCTTATCGCGCGCCCCATTTCCGATAGGGAGCTTTCTGAATGCCCGCAATTTCAAATCTGGTTGAAACAACCCGCACCGCACATCAAACCGGCATCCGCCAACGCAGCCTGCGCCGCCATTGCCGATTGGGCAGGGCGACGGAACTGGTGTTCGTTCTGGTGACAGGCGTCACGCTGGTTCTGGGTGGGCAGGCCCAAGCGCAGACGTGGGATGGTACGATAAACAACGATTTTACCAATGGGACAAACTACGTTGGAAATACCAGTCCGGCAAATGGAGACGTTGTGCTGAACGACGCGGCAATTTCTCCGCAACCTGTGCTGGATAACATTGACAGCATCACCGTGAACAGCGTCGCAATCAGTGCAGGCACATTGACTGTAGAGGGTGTGTTGACGGCTACCGCAGGCGTATCCGTATCGAGCACAGGTGTTTTGAGCATTATCGACCCCCCGGGTGGTGACCTGGGAACAATCACAGGCAATGTCACAGTCACAGGCGGCACTTTGACCAATGCGGGATTGATCACCGGAAATGTGGCTTTCGGCGGGACCACAGGTTCAAATACGGGCGGGAACGCAAGCATCAATGGAACGCTGGCCGTGTCGGCCGGGACGTTCACCAATGCCGCCAGTGTGACCGGAACAACAGCCGTGTCAGGCGGCACGCTGACCATCGCAAACAATTCTAATCTGAGCAATACGCAAACCCTTACCGTCACCGGCGGGACGGTGAATGTGAATTCTGACGACACAGTTGGGGGGCTGGTGCTGCAAGGGGGGCTTATTCAGGGCGGTCAAACCTTGACGAGCGCTGCAACCTATGACGTTCAGGCCGGCACAGTTTCGGCCAGTCTGGCAGGGGCAGTGGGTCTGACCAAATCGACTGCAGGAACTGTAACCTTGTCGGGTGCGAATACCTATACAGGTGCGACAGCCATTAACGCGGGTGTGTTGAACATTCAGAACGGGTCGGCCTTGGGCACGGCGGCGGGTGCTACGACCGTTGCCTCTGGTGCTGCGTTAGAGTTGCAGGGCGGGATCACGGTTGCAGATGCCATTACCCTGAACGGCACCGGCGTTTCAAACGGTGGTGCGCTGCGCAACATATCGGGCAACAATACGGTGTCCGGGGCTGTCACTTTGGGCAGTGCAACCCGTATTAACAGCGATGTGGGGCTGCTAACCCTTTCCGGCGGGGTAACGGGCACAAATATTGACCTGACGGTCGGGGGGGCCGGCAACACGACTGTTTCATCGGTGATTGCTACAGGCACGGGAGCGCTTGTCAAAGATGGCGCCGGCACGCTGACATTGACGGGGGCGAACACCTATACCGGCACGACGGCAGTGTCGGCAGGCGGGCTATCCATCACAGGCGCAGGGGCCGTGGCATCGACGAGCGTGACCGTATCAGGCAACGGCACATTGACCACGGATTCCAACGCACTTGCAGCGGGCGCGACGGTATCGGTTTCAGACACAGGCACGTTCACATCTTCCGGGACTGACGGCTTTGCGGCCATCAATCAAACTGGTGGAACGATCAGTGGATCCGGCGATTTGACGCTGTCTGGCGCATTCACGCAATCTGGTGTGGCGACAACGACCAGCGGCACTGTTGAAATCATCTCTGTTGGGTTCACCCAATCTGCGGGCGCTACCGTTGGGGCTGGCACGATAGTTACCTCATCGGGTCCGCAGTTGCTGCAAGGAGGCACAATTGCTGGCACGCTGAACGGGACTGGTGCAATAACGGTGCAAACTGCCACCACGACCGTAGCCGGGACGGGCACGATTAACGGCGCGATTGATTTGCAAAGTCGATTGGAGGTTGCGTCTGGGGCCACCTTGACCGGCGGAATACAGCTGACCGGTGGCACATTGAACGCCACAGGTTCGGTAACGTTGAATGATGCTGTCATCAACAATGGCACTGGCACAATCAGCGCAGCGAACGGCACAACGCTGACATTGGGCATCTTGAATCCGAACTCGGCTACGCAGTTGACCATTGGTGAAACCGGACAGACGGGCACGGTTCGTGTCAATGACACTAGTTTGCAAAGCGGTGCCGCAACGATTGTTGTCAATGCCGGGACGCTGCAAATTGGCGGCTCTGATGCGGCCGCCTTTTTGCTAACCGGTGTTGCCGGAACCGCGATCAGCACAAACGGCACGCTGGATATCAATGGCTTTGATACGGCGGTTGATTCGTTGACCGGGGCAGGCACGGTAACCAACAGCAACGCCACCAGTGCTACGCTCCGGCTTGAAGGCACGTCAAACTTTGGCGGCGTTATTCAGAATGGCGCCGGGCAGACTTCGGTTGAAATAACCCAGCTCAACACGGCCACGTTTTCGGGTGCGAATACCTACACGGGGCTTACAACGATTTCGACAGATGCGACGCTGAACATCAGTGGCGGCGCGGCAATTGCCAACACGGGTGCCGTGGTGGTGACTGGCGGCACACTGGAAGTGAATAGCAGCGAACAGATCGGCACGCTGGCTGGATCTGGCGCCACAGGCAACGTTAATCTGAATGCGAATACGCTGACTTTGGGAACTGCTGCTTTGACGGCATATGCGGGTGCCGTGAATGGCTTGGCAGGCAGTTCACTGGTGAAAGTAGGCGCAGGGACCCAGACGTTGTCTGGCGCAATCACCACAGCCGGCTCTATTCAGGTGCAGGATGGCACGCTGACGCTGGGCGATGCACTGGTTGCTCCAGCCGCGGTGAATACCATCACGGGCGGTATTATTGTTGGGGTGGTTGGCGGCACGGAAAACGCCCGTCTGCGTCTGGAGACAAGCGGGGCCGCAGGTGGGGCAACCGGGTCGATCACCACGTTGGGGTCGGTCGTTTCCTATGCAAACGGCGTGAACAGCGCGACGCCGATCACCTTGAATTCGAACGATACACAATTGGAGGTGTTGGCTGCGGACAGTGCAACGCAGTCCGGGGCGATTGGCGAAACCGCAGGCCCGCGCCCGGTAGAAAAGATCGGCACGGGCACGCTGACACTGACCGGTCTAAACACCTATACCGGTGCGACAACAGTTACGGCTGGCACATTGGTTGCCAACAGTGGATCAGCGTTGTCTGACACAGCTAATGTGATCGTTGCCAGCGGTGCCACATTGCGGATTGACGGATTTCTGGAAAGTGTCGGCGGCTTGTCTGGCGTGGCTGGTGCATCGGTCCAGATCAACACCGCGATGGCGATTGTCGGTTCGGCAGATGCGACTTTTGGTGGTGTCGTTTCTGGCGCAGGGTCTTTGCAAAAGGCCGGGTCGGCCACGCAGACGCTGACGGGTGTGAACACCTATGCCGGCGGCACAACCATCAGTGCCGGTACGTTGGCGCTGACAGGCAGTGGGTCAATCGTCACGGGCGCGGGTATCACCATTGACCCGCTGGCAACCCTGTCAACAGATGGTGGTGCCTTGGCGGCGGGTGCGGTTATCAGCAATGATGGCACGCTTGCGTTGACGGCGGGCGGCGATGAAAGCATCGCGAGCATTTCCAGCACCGGTGCAGCAAATCCGGGTGCGATCACGCTATCGTCGGGGTCTGTGCTGACGTTGAATACCGGGATTTCCACTATTTCGGGCGCTGTGTCGGGTGCGGGCAGTCTGGTTGTGCAAGGCACGTCTGCCACCACGCTGTCGGGTGCCAATACCCATGCGGGCGGCACCACGGTGAATTCGGCAGGCGTGTTGACAGTGGCGTCAACCGGATCTGTGAACAGCCTGACCACGGTGAACGCGGGCGGCACGTTAACCAATAACGGAACTGTTGCAGCGGTAACGAACGGTGGCACAACCACAAACAATGGTGGTGCGGGGGCTGTCACCAACCTTGCAGCTGGCACATTTACCAACGCGGCAACCGGCACTGCGGCAAGTGTGACCTCGGCTGGTACCGCAACAAACGCAGGTACAATCACCTCGACCCTTGGTGTGACGGCTGGCACCACGACGAACACGGGCACGGTCAGCGGTGCGACCACCGTTTCAGGTGGCACGCTGGAACAAGAC
This sequence comes from Rhodobacterales bacterium, assembly GCA_043751715.1. Classification (GTDB taxonomy): domain Bacteria; phylum Pseudomonadota; class Alphaproteobacteria; order Rhodobacterales; family Rhodobacteraceae; genus JAAFHS01. Next base: position 8,090 of record JAYUZO010000045.1, read on the forward strand.
GCGGGCACGCTTGCAACGCTTGCCCTGTCAGCGGGTACGGTGAATGTTGATGGCGGTACGGTCAGCGGCGCGACCACGGTTTCGGGCGGGGTTCTGAACCAGGCGGCGGGCACGCTGACCGGCCTTGCGATTTCCGCAGGAACGGTGAACGCGGGCGGCGGCACGGTGAATGGTGCCACCTCACTGACAGGGGGCATTCTGAATGCCAACGGATCGTCCTTTGGGGCCACGCCGATTGCAAATAACGGCGGCACGATCAACGTTAATGCCAACACGCTTGCATCGGTGACCAACACGACCGGCGCGTTGAACGTGAATGCGGCGTCGATCCTGACGGGGAATGTCGTGAACGCGGCGACGACCACCCTTGCGGCAACCGGTCAGGTTTCGGGCAATATAACGAACACGGGCACCTTGAATCTGAATGGTGCAATCATTGGTGCACCGGCAGCGGGCAACCTGATCAACAGCGGTACGGTGAATGCCGATGGCGCAGTTGCAGGGAACGTTACGAACCAGGCTGGTGGCCAGTTCACACTGGCACCCGGTGCGGTTGCATCGGTGGGCGGCACGCTGACCAACCAGAATGGTGCTACGACAACGATAGGTGCAGGCAGTTCGTTGACGGCAACCGTCAACAATCAGGCCGGGGCGACACTGGCGAATGCGGGAACGCTTGCAGGGGCGCTGACGAACGCGGGCGCGGTAACATCCACGGCCGGAATCTTTGGCGGTCCGGTCACCAATTCCGGAACATTGTCGGCACCGGCATCCATCATGACCCTAAACAGCACGCTGAACAATCAGGCGGCCGGGTCTGTGAGTGGTGTTGGCTTGAATGTGCTGGGGTCCACAACCAACGCGGGCAGCATCGTGATGTCGGGGGCTGCAAACTTTGGCGCGCTGACAAACGCGGGCGTGCTGTCGGCGGGAACGCTGACTGCCTCTGGGGTGACGAACAACACGACCACGATCAGCACTGTCGGAAACATGAACCTTTTGGGCGGTTTGACGGGTGGCGGAACACTGAACGTTGTCGGTGCAAGCGATGCGACGGACGTTATCACCGTTGGTGGTACGGGGATCACGGGGGGCGTGATCCTGCAGTTCGATGCCAACCTGAACCCGACGCTGCCCAGCACGGCTGGCGCGAGTGACCGGTTGGTCATGGCCGCAGGTGCGCCTTTGACGGGGGCCGTGACTTTGGCCTTTACGGTCAGCGGTTCAGGCGGAGGAATAGAAATCGACGATCTGTTGGTCATTGATGTCAGTGCCGGGGCGGCGAATGCGTTTACTTTGGGCACGGCCACGGGCCTGCCGAATTCGGGTGGCAAATTCGTTTATGCGTTGGATCAGCTTGGGGTGGCAAACGGCGATGTGTATCTGCGCACGTTCCTGAACCCCGGCATTTCCGGTCTGGCGGGTAACGTCACGCTGACGCAAAGTTTGATCGGCTCGGTCATCAACCGCCCATCAAGCCCGTTTGTCAGTGGCCTTGCCTATGATGATCCGGATGCCTGCGGGGCGGGTGTCTGGGGCCGTGCCATTGGCGGGGCAGCGGATACAACGGGCAACACCAGCGATGGCACCGACAGCTTTGGCAGCCAGCTGAGTGCAACCTATGCCGGCGTGCAGCTGGGCGGTGATTTTGCGTGCTTTAACGGGTATTTCAACGGCTGGGATCTTGCGTTTGGCGGGATTGTGGGCCTGAACAACGGTAAGGTTGATCAGCCCGTATTCGCCATTGATCCAAGTGCGCCGAACAATGTCAGCACGGTTCAGACCAGCACGACCACAGCCGACTTTAGCCAGAAGTACGGTGGTATCTATACCGCAGCCGTGCGCGGGCCGCTGGCGGTTGATCTGCAATATCGCGTCGAGCAGACAGACTTTAAGCTGACAAACTCGCCATTGTCCGGATCGTCCGGGCTGGGGCTGACCGGGACCGAATTCTCCAGCAAGGCGCAAACCTTGTCGGGGTCGGTCAGCTATGCCTTTCCGATTGCCGACAGCAACCTGACGGTGCTGCCGGTGGCCGGTTTCGCCTGGACCAAAACCAAGACCGACCCGATCGAGTTTGATAACGGCGACCGGCTGGAGGTTGATGATTTTGACAACCAGACTGGGTTTGTTGGGGCGACACTGGCCCGGTCAACCTTTGCCGAAGATGGCAATTCGGCGTTCAACCAGTTCGTGACGGCGACCTATTACAATGACTTTGCCAGTAATCCAACGTCGACATTCAATTATACAGACCCAGACACATCCGTGGCGCAGGTTGATAATCTGGTAAACGAAAACCTGGGTGCCTATACCGAACTTTCCGTCGGGTTGAACTATGTGCGCATTCTGAACCCCGGTCAGGCAATTCCTGCACGGCAGCTGAATGCATCCATCCGGGCTGATGCGCGGTTTGGTGATCAGCTGAACAGCTGGGGCGTTACGGGGCAGTTGCGCCTGCAGTTTTGATGCAGGGCAGAACGGCGAAGGCTTGACCCGGCGATTATCCGGTTCCAAGGTTTCACTTGAAAGATCGGGGGAAGGGGTGGCTGCCCCTTTCCCCTTTGACGGATTGGAACACGATGTCTTGGTTTAGCAAAGTTGCCTGGAAAGAGGGGCTGTTTCTGCAGCCGCAGCATCTGCAACAGGCAGATCGCTATGTGGAAAAGCTTATCCAGTCGCGCACCGACGTGATTACACCCTATCCATGGGGTATGGCGGATATGGTGGTGGACCGTGACATGGCCCAGCAGGGCAAGTTCGGATTGCGCTCTGCCGTGGGTATCATGCCGGATGGCACGCCGTTTGATGCGCCCAATGCCGCGCCGCTGCCTTTGCCGATTGAGGTGCCGGATGATGCCAAGGGCCTGTCGGTGTGGCTGACCCTGCCCGATCCCAGCCAGAATGGGCAGGATGTGGGCATCGGTGCGGATGCGGCGACCACGCGCTATCTGCTTGGGTCGGCGATGGTGGCCGACAATGCCAGCGCCAGCCGGGTGGAAAACCCGGTTGAAGTGGCGTTTCCACGGCTGGAGTTTGATATCCGCCAAACGGCCAAGCCGGGCTACCAATGCATCCGCATTGCGCGGATCAATGAGGTACGCGATGGCGTGATATCACTGGATGATACCACACCGCCGCCTTCGCTGATCCTTGCGGCGCATCCGGTGACACTGGGCTTTCTGTCGCGTGTTGTGGGCTGGATCGAGGCCAAGCTGACCAGCCTTGCGCGCTATGCGGCTGATCCGACCATGGGTGGCATGCAGGCGGGTGATTATCTGATGCTGATGGTGCTGAACCGCGAGGTCAGCCGTTTGCGCCACTTGGGCACGATGCGCGCGGTGCATCCGGAACGCCTGTATGAATCGCTGGTAACCTTGGCGGGTGAACTGGCCAGTTTTGATGCAGGTGAACGGATGGCGCGCGCCTATCCGCCGTATGACCATGCCGATCACAAGGCGACGTTCACACCGGTGGTGCAGGATATTCAGCGCTTTCTGGCGCGCGATCTGGGCCGTGCGGTGCGGCTGGACCTGCGTCAGGTCCGGCAAAACAGCTATATCGCCGAAGTGGCGGACCGCAACCTGTTCCGCGAAGCGACCTTTGTGGTCGAGGTGGAATCGGCCAAACCGCTGGGTCAGGTGCAGCAGCAGTTTCCGCAGTTGTGCAAGGTTGGCCCCAACACGCGGATGAGCGAGATCGTCAAGAACAACCTGCCGGGTATCACTTTGGTACATTTGCCAAATCCGCCGCGGCAGATCAGGGTTGTTTCGACAAACGTGTATTTCCTGCTAGATAAAAAAACGCCATTCTGGTCAGAGTTTTCGACAGCGCCTGCAATCGGAATGCATTTTGCGGGTGATTGGCCTGACCTGAAGATGGAGCTGTGGGCGATACCGGAGAAAGCCTGAAATGAGCGGCAACGACAAGGACAAGACGGTCTTCGGCGGTGCGCTTCCCGGTTTCGGGGCGCAGCCGCAGCGGCCTGCGTCCGGCGGGTTTGGCCAGCAACCCGAAGGCGGTGACCGCACGGTGATCGGTGGGGCCTTGCCCATTCAGCCGCGCCCGGCACCGGGCGGGTTTGGCCAGCAGGGTGGGTTTCAGCCCACGGCACCCGCACCGCAGCAGCCCTTTGGCGGCCCACCACCCGGCGGCAATACATGGCTGGGCGGGGCGTTGCCGCCGCAGCCGGCCTATCCGCAGCCATCATACCCACCGCAGCCCGCGTACCCCGCGCAGCCGGGCGGATACCCGCAACAACCTTATGCGCCACCGCTGCAGCAACCGGGCTATCAGCCCGCACCGAATTTTGGCGGGGGTGCTGGCGGCACAGGTGGTATCGGGCAAGCGGCGGGTGCGCCCGAAGGGTTCTTTCCCACCATGCCATCGCAGCGCCCGCAAGCGCCGATCCAGATGCAGCAACCGCGCATCAGTCTGGATGCAGCGTTGCGGGCAACGGGCCTTGGGCGGGGTGGGTCATCCAACCCGCTGGTCGCGGCGGCGGCAAATTTACTGATCCTGTTTGGCCGCTTGCGGACTGGGCTGGTCGAAATGCAGGCGATGCCGCTGATGGACCATGTGACGCGCGAGATTGATCTTTTTGAACGCAATGCCGTGGCATCGGGCTGTGATCCGCACGAGGCGCAGGTGGGTAAATACGTGCTGTGCGGCACGGCGGATGACATTGTGCAGAACCTGCCGGGGTCTGATCGCGGTGTGTGGGAACAGTATTCCATGGTTGCGCGGTTCTTTCAGCAGCGCAATTCGGGCGTGGGCTTTTTCATGGAGGCCGAAAAGGCGATGCAGGCACCGGGCCAGCGGTTTCAGTTGCTGGAACTGATGCTGACCTGCCTGTCGCTGGGCTTTGAAGGCCAGTACCGCACGCAGCAGAACGGCGCGGTTGATCTGGCGCGCATTCGTGCGGCCATTTATGAAACGCTGCGCCGGGTGAAACCGCGCCCGGATGAAGATGTGTCAGTGGCCTGGACGGCCGTTCCCATGGGCGGGCGGCGCAAGTTTGGTGGGATTCCGATCTGGATCGTGGCGGCGCTGGCACTGGCGGCGGTGGTGGGCACCTATGCGGGCCTGAGCACGCTGCTTGCGCGTGATGGCGGCGTGGTGGCCAAAACGCTGAATTTGATGCACCCGAATTCGGCGACAATTACCCTTGTGCGCAGTGCAGCGGTGGTTGAGGCGTTCATTGCGCCGCAGGATTCAACGCAGCTTGACCGGATCAGTGGCGCTTTGGCAGACCGAATTGCGGATGGTTCTGTTTCGGTTGGCACCAAAGGTGACTTTATCTTTGTCAGTATCAGCAACCTGTTGTTGTTCGACAGCGGCAAGGCAACCGTGAAGGATGATTTCAAGGCACTTGCCGGTGAACTGGCCACCATGCTGAACGCCGAGGCGGGGCCGATCCGCATTCTGGGGTTCACCGATAACGTGCCGATGTCCGGCCGTGGCGCGTTCAAAAGCAATGATGAGCTGTCGTTGGCGCGTGCGACAGGCGTGCAGGGCGTACTGCTGGAATCTTTGGCCGATGCCACGCGGGTGACGGTTGAAGGCAAGGGCGAGGCTGACCCGATTGCCGATAATGCCACGGATGAAGGCCGCACGCAGAACCGCCGTGTCGAAATCCTGCT
>JAYUZO010000046.1:0-2995 GCA_043751715.1 Rhodobacterales bacterium
GCAATCCGCGTTACCGCCCCTGCCACATCGGTCTGATCCTGCGCAAAGGCGGGCACGGGCAGCACCACAGGCATGGCAAACGCCGTCAGGCAGGCAAAGACGATGGCGCGCATGTGGCATCCTTTCAGGTTAACCTACCTAAAATCTAATCTGCCCGCCCGCAAATTCCAAGCGCCCCCACGCAGGCGTGACTTGGGCAGGCGCAGGCACGACCCCCCTTGCAACGCACCGCCACCCCCGCTACATCGCACCGCGACGGCAGACCCCGTCAGCTGCGGAGAGGTGGCAGAGTGGTCGAATGCGGCGGTCTCGAAAACCGTTGTCGGTTTGCGCCGACCCAGGGTTCGAATCCCTGTCTCTCCGCCAACCATCATTGAAATCATTTGCGAACTGCAAGAACGGCCAACGTGCCCGCTATCATCACACACTCCCTGCTGAATTGGCCGTGCAGCGCCCGGTGCCCGACTTGCGGGCTTGGTATGGCAGGTAGCTGTGCTTGGGTTCGGGGAGATCTGGCAGGCGGCACCTGTGACCTTGCCGGATAAATCTGGCTTCGCCACATGGCCACCATGGCGACGTCTGATATGCCTGCACTTTGCGATGTGGGGGTGACGGGCGGCCGCATCCGTTCAAAAATCACTTGCGTTAGTTGCTTTTGAAACTATTATTTTTGCATCCACCACAGCCGCCAGCATGCAGGACCAGCCATGACCGATCACGCGCTTCCCGCAGGTATGATCCGCGCGCCGTGCCTGCCCACACCACATGCCGGATACTTGCCGGGTTTCGGCAATGACTTTGAAACCGAGGCCCTGCCGGGCGCCCTGCCCCAAGGCATGAACAGCCCGCAGAAATGCAATTACGGCCTTTACGGCGAACAGCTGTCGGGCACCGCCTTTACCGCGCCCAGCCACCAGAACGAACGCACCTGGTGTTACCGTATCCGGCCTTCCGTGCAGCACACACACCGGTTTGCCCTGATCGACCACCCCTACTGGAAATCGGCACCCTGCATTGACACCGCGATCATCAGCCTTGGCCAGTACCGCTGGGATCCGGTCCCGGTGCCGGATCAGCCGCTGAACTGGATCACCGGCATGCGCACGATTACCACGGCGGGGGATGTGAACACCCAGGTGGGCATGGCCGCCCATGTTTATCTGGTGACGCAGTCCATGGTCGATGAATACTTTTATTCGGCGGACAGCGAACTGTTGGTCGTCCCCCAGGAGGGCCGCCTGCGGTTTTGCACCGAACTGGGCATTATTGACCTTGCGCCGCAGGAAATTGCCATCCTGCCGCGTGGCCTTGTCTACCGGGTTGAGGTGCTGAATGGCCCGGCCCGTGGCTTTGTCTGCGAAAACTATGGTCAGAAGTTTGATCTGCCGGGGCGCGGCCCGATTGGCGCGAACTGCATGGCAAACCGGCGTGATTTCAAGACGCCGGTCGCCGCGTTTGAAGACCGCGAGGTGCCATCCACCGTCACCGTCAAATGGTGCGGGCAGTTTCATGTCACGCATATTGGCCATTCACCGCTGGATGTGGTGGCGTGGCACGGCAACTATTGCCCGGTGAAATACGACTTGCGCAGCTATTGCCCGGTTGGCGCTGTTCTGTTTGACCACCCCGATCCGTCAATCTTTACCGTGCTGACCGCGCCATCTGGCATTGAAGGCACGGCTAACATTGACTTTGTCCTGTTCCGTGACCGCTGGATGGTGGCTGAAAATACCTTCCGTCCGCCGTGGTACCACAAGAACGTCATGTCGGAACTGATGGGCAATATCCATGGCATTTATGACGCCAAGCCGCAGGGTTTCGTGCCCGGCGGTCTGTCGTTGCACAACATGATGCTGCCGCACGGGCCAGACCGCAACGCCTTTGACGGCGCATCAAACGCGACCCTCGGGCCGGAAAAGCTGCGCGACACGATGTCCTTCATGTTCGAAACCCGCTTTCCGCAGCACCTGACACCGTTTGCTGCGACCGAGGCCCCTTTGCAGGATGATTATATTGATTGCTGGGCCAGCATGGAGAAAAAGTTCGACGGCACGCCGGGTGTAAAATAACCCGCCGGATGCCGGCTGCACTGGCCTTAGGGCGCGCCGCCATCATCAACAGGCCCCGACCGCAGGCCCTTGGCGGTATGCACGCCAAGGGAAAAGGCCGCATTGTTCAGCAACTGGCGGGCGTGCGGGTCATTCATCGTGCGCGCTTGGGCGTGCAGCCATGTGATGGCGGCGCGCATGGCGTCACGATAGCCCCGGTGGTATTCGCTGATCTTCATGGCCGGTCCTGCCTGTACTGTTGTGCTGTGCTGATCACGGCGGCGCGCACGCTGCCCTACAAATCAAGTGCGGCCTGTCTGCCCGGCATATCTTCGCGGGCGGCGCGTTTGAACGTGTCATTGTGGCGGGCGGGCAGGTTTACCGCACGGGCGCGCGCGGCAATGGCCGCCTCGACCGTCACAATCTGAATGCGCGGCACCGGCGCAAAACCCGGTGCTTCGAACATGCCCGCCTGTTTCGCCCAGTCCACCATCTTGGACGTGGGCGGTTCCAGCGTCAGGAACACCCCCACCTGCGCGCCCTGCTGGGTGATCACGGCATCAAGCGACCGCAGCATATCCACCCCCACCGTGCGCCCGCCCTTGACTGACACGATGGCCTTGTATTCCCTTTTCGGCCCGAACCATTCCACCCCGTCAAGCCCGCCATCCGCGCCCTTTTTTTCCTGCGGAATGAATCCGATGCGCAGGCAGGCCCAGGTTTCGAACTGCTTTTTCGATTTGTCATCGCGGTCAAACAGATCACGCGCGGCGTCGGCATCCATCGGGGTGCCGTGTACGGTATAGTGCAGGCCCTCAAAGGCATCGTTCAGCCGCTTTTCGATCAGGCCGATGGCCAGATGGGTGATATCAATGCCGATCCACGCCCGCCCAAGTTTCTGCGCCGCATGCACCGTGGTGCCACAACCGCAAAACGGATCAAGCACG
>JAYUZO010000047.1:0-22441 GCA_043751715.1 Rhodobacterales bacterium
CTGCCGATCCTTGCATTCGGATATCTGGCGGGGCGGTCAGTGAAACGCCTGATCCGGCATCAGCATCCCTAGGGTGGCCCGGCGGTATCAGGTTTCCAAGTAGCGCACATAGGCAAACGCCCCGCCATCCGCGCGCCAGCTTGGCACGTTGATCGTGCCTTGCCCGCCAGTGAATTCCAGAATGCGTGTGCGGTCTGATCCATCCGGTTTGCACAAGACCAAAGCCACGGGCAGATTGGCCGGGTGGCCAAGCGTGCCGGGTGGGTAGGCCAGATACACCAGATGCCGCCCGCAAGGTGAAGGGTGCGGGAACCAGTTCACGTGATGATCGGCAAACAGCATGTGCTGATGCGTACCGTCCGCATGCATCACCCAGATTTGCGCATGCCCTGCACGGTCGCAATTGTAATAAATGCGCGCGCCATCCGCCGCATAATCCGGCCCGTCACAATGGCCTTCGCCCTGCGTCAGCCGGGTTTCAGCACCGCCCGAAACCGGGATCGTATAAACATCAACCACCCGGCTGCCATTGCGTGCAGCCACATAGGCCAGCGTTTTTGCGTCAGGTGACCATCCGTGCCACCAACTGGGCGCAGCACTGGTCACTGCAACCGGCTGCCCCCCCGCGGCAGGCATGACAAAAATCTCTGATCCGCGTTCCGTGTGGTGTGACAGCGCAATCGTGCGGCCATCCGGGCTGATGCCGTGATCATTGTTGCAGCGCGTGGCAAAGCCCGACTGGACAGGCACAAGCCTTGGTTCATCCAATGGCACCCGCATCAGCCGCCCGTTACCGTTGACCAGCAATGATGCGCCGTCCGGGTCCCAGTTCGGGGCCTCGATATGCGTTTCAAGATGCAGCACCACCTGTTCAATGGCCAAGGCCATGTCCCAGATGCACAGAACGGATGTCATTCCCGCAACTTGGGCGTGACCAGCTTTTTCGGCCGCACGGCCTCGGCCGCCTTAAACAGGCTGAAGGTCTGGTTGACGTAATTCACCACGCCCGAGATTTTCTCCAGATAGGCCTCAAGTTCGGGCGTCTTTTCTGCCTCTGTCACCTGAATGGCGCGGTCCGGCCCCTGTGCTTCGAATTGCAGATAGAACAGCGGCTCACCCCGGCGCAGGATGATGTCTTTTTGCGGCTCGTGCCATTCGAACGCCCACATGATCGGGCGTGGCCAGACGTTGATCGGAAAGCGCCCGCCAAAGATGGTGCCGGGCAGGGGGTCGGGGCGGTAGTGGGCGAATGTGCCAAGCTGGGTCATGTAGACCATTTCATCGGCGATAAAGCAGTAGGGCAGCACCAGTTGAATGGTGGGGCGGTCGGGGTAGCGCCATTCGGCCTCGGACACCAGAGTCAACACTTCACCCAGCTTGTTGGCGCGGATGGGGCTGGCGGGGCCGGCGCGGTTGACCAGCTGGCCCTTGCCATCCTTATCCCGCTGAAATCCCACATGAATATCGAACGGGCATTTCACCATGAAATACCGGCTTTCCATCTGGATCACGGCGGGGCAGCGGCTGGCGGATTTGGCATGCGCCTTGTTGGTCTGCCGAAAGCTGACGCGTTCCGGCGGATCAAACAGGATGGCGCCCTTGTCCTTGGACAGGAACCAGCCCACCACGGCGGGGCCAGATGTGGGGCCATCTTCGGGGCGGTCGAATGTAAGGTTGATATCCATGGCCTGTTCGCGCGCGCGCGCCCTGTGTTTTGATCTTGCAGCGCAGAGTCCGCTTAAAGCCCTGCCACTGTCAATGCTTTGCGCAGGGCCAGTACCCTTGCGGCATCCGTGCGGCGCAGGGTGGGCGGGGCAAATCCGAAAGAAACCGGCGGGCCGGATTGTGGGCAGGCAGCAGCGCAGGACGCGTGGATTTCGGTCAGGGCAAGGTGTGACAGTGCGCCCACGGTGTCAGCGGTGATGCCCGACCCCGGCATGATGGTGATGCGCCCGGCACCCTGATTGCACAACCGTTGCAGCAGCGGTGCACCTTTGGCGGCCGTCGGGGCCTGCCCCGATGTCAGGATACGGTCAAAGCCCAACGTTATTGCGGTTTCAAGCGCGGCAAAGGGATCAGGTGTCAGATCAAAGGCGCGGTGCAGGGTTTTGCCCATGGGGCCGGCAGCAGTGACAAGGGTGGTCAGCATCGCCCTGTCCAACTGCCCATCCGGCAGACTGGCCCCCAGCACCACGCCCGCCAGACCCAAACGGCGGGCCACCGCAATATCGGCCAGCATCTGTGCTATGTCACTGGCATCAAATACAAAATCCCTGGCGCGTGGGCGGATCATGGCAAAGACCGGCACCGCGCAGCGCGTGGCCAGTTCCATGAACCCCGCAGACGGCGTCAGCCCCCCTACGGACAAGGCGGCGCACAGCTCAATCCGGTCAGCGCCCCCGGCAACGGCGGCAGCAAGGCCCTGCGCATCATCCACGCAAACTTCGATCAGCATGATCCCTCCGGTTTTAGGCAGCATAGACCGGTGACCAACAGCTTGACAGGGCGGGGTGAGGGGGCGAAGAGGCGGCATGTCTGTATGGGGGTGACCATGGCTGATGACCGGTTGATCGTGGCGCTGGATGTGCCGAATGTGGTGGCTGGTCTTGCCATGGCGGGGCGGTTGGGCGATGCCGTTTCATTCTACAAAGTGGGCCTTGGCATGCTGACGGGCGGGGGCTTTGCGCTGGCCAATGAGCTGAAGGCCGAACATGGCAAGCGGGTTTTTCTGGACCTGAAGCTGTTTGACATTGGTGCCACCATCGAAGCGGCTGTGCGGGGCATTGCGGCCTATGACCTTGATTTCCTGACAGTTCATGGCGATCCGCAGGTGGTGCGTGCGGCGGTGGAAGGGCGCGGCGGATCAGGGTTGAAAATTCTGGCAGTGACGGTGCTGACATCGCTGGACCGCGCCGATCTGGATGCCAACTGCATCAAGGCGGGTGCGATTGCCGATATCACGCTGGAACGCGCGGCCCGCGCGCTGGAGGCGGGGGCGGATGGGGTGATCGCCAGCCCGCAAGAGGCGGCGATGATCCGCGCCTTGCCACAGGCGCGGGGCAAGCTGATCGTGACACCGGGGGTACGGCCGGTGGGGGCAGCTGCGGGTGACCAAAAGCGCATTGCCACGCCGGCGCAGGCGATTGCGGATGGGGCGGATCATATCGTGGTGGGGCGGCCGATCTGGCAGGCGGATGATCCGGCAGCCGCAGCGCGGGCGGTGGTCGCGGAACTGGGGTAGGCGCCGGGTCTAAGTGCTTGCGGACGCTGTGTTAATTCGGGTGGTTACTGAAATGTTAAGCGTATGGCTTTGGTCTGGCTTTGGCCCAGCCTTGGCCCAGATGTTTTGAGGGTTGGAACGCGTTAACCACCTTGGCGAATCGGGGGACATTGCGGCGGCTTTGAAGGCGCGGCATGTCGCGGGGATGGGGCGGTAGAGTCGGGCTGAAGCCCGACCTACGGGGCGCTGCACTTGCCAGGTCAGATCATCATTCCCTTTGGTCATTCTTCGTGACGGCCAGCGAAGAATGACCAGAGGGAATGATGAGCGGATAACCGAAGGCAAACGCGAACAGCTTATCTATTCACAGCCGGGAAATGGGGCAACCAACCGTCAGCGCGGGTGGCTGTGGCGGAGCTGCGGGGGGGCAGAGCAGAGACGGGCTGAAGCCCGACCTACGGGGGTAAATCCACGGTCAGGGACTGCATCCCGCAGATGGCAAAGGCCGCGATCCCCACCGGGGAACGCGGCCTTTGCATCCGTGAACATCAATCATTCACATCCTTGTGCCAGATCTTTACCTGACCATCATGTTTGCCCAAGGCGGCGCGCAGCAGATACCATGCTGCCAGCGACATCAGCGCAAAGGTCAGCGCGGCCACGGTAAAGCTGGACCCCAGCACCCCTGCTGCGATCAGGATGCCCGTCAGCACCGCCCCTGCGGCAAAGCCAAGAAAGATGTAGCCCGGCACGATCACCTCCAGCACGCCAAGCGCGAAACCGGCCACCACCCAAACCCACCAGACTGTCCACATCACACGCGCCCTTTCAGCATCTTGAACGCATCGCCAAACGCTTCAAGCGCCTGTGCTGGCACAATGATCATCTGTTTGCCCGCCCCTTGGCCCACCGCCGTCAACGCCTCGACCTGTTTCAGGGCGACCTGATACTGCGCCGCCTCGATCCCGTTTTCCTTGATCGCGACGGCGATGGTCGACGTTGCGTAGGCCTCGGCATCCGCCAGCACCCGGCGCGCCTTGGATTCCTGTTCGGCCGCGTACAGTTCGGCGTCGGCGTTCAGTTCGACGGCGCGCTTTTTGCCCTCGGCTTCGGTCACCTGTGCACGCCGCGCCCGTTCGGCGTTTAACTGTTGCAACATGGCCGTACGGGTCGCCTCATCCAGATTGACATCCAGAATCTCGGCGCGTGTCACCTCAATGCCCCAGTCATCCACCAGCAGGCGCACCTGTTCGCGCACGTTGGTGGCAACCTCGGCCCGGTTGGATTGCACCTGATCAAGTTCCATCTTGCCGATTTCACTGCGCACGATCCCGGCCACTGTCGTCGCAATGGCGCCGTCGACATCGCGGATGCGGTACACGGTTTTTTCAGGTTCGGTGATGCGGTAGAACACCGACGTTTCGACCTTGACCAGCACGTTGTCGGTGGTGATCGCGTCTTGTTGTGCGGTTGGCAGCTGGCGTTCCAGAATGCTGACCTTGTGCGCGATGCGGTCAAGAAACGGCACAACAAAGTTCAGGCCGGGCCCCAACACCGACCGCAGGCGGCCAAAGCGTTCGACCACATGCTTTTCAGATTGCGGAACAACGCGGACGCCCAGAAAAATGCAGGCGATGATGAAGATGGCAATGGCAAGCCAGACGATGCTGCCGTTCAGGAAATTGTTGATGTCAAAGGGTTGGTTCACGAATGGCCTCCTGAAAAATGATCGACACGATCTTCGCATCAAAAGAATGGTGTGCCTTTGCCCGACACGCAAGGCCTATGCCCTTTTTGAAGGCAATACGGCCAATACAGGATGGGATTCCCGGCATTTCGCCACCCACCGGCATGTGCGCAGGAAGAATTTCTTGACCTTTGGATCAGAAAGTATAACTCAGCGAATGAACGTTCATTTTTGCTGCAACGCAGCGGTGGAAACCTATGACAGTCACTATTCCGGCGCAGGATTTGCGCAGTGCAGAAATTCTGGGTCGTGCCCGAAACGCCTTTGCCGAAAAGGGGTTTGATGGCGCGTCGATGCAGGACATTGCGCGCAGTGCGGGGATGAGCGTAGGTAACTTCTATCGCTATTTTCCGTCCAAGGCGGCTATGGTCGAAGCGCTGATCACTGCCGACATGCAAGAGATGGAGCGTGATTTCCGCCAGATCCTGACGGCGGCAGACCCGATGGCGATGCTGCGCCAGATGATCGGGTTGCGGCTGACGGATGATGTCAGTTGTGCGCAGGATGGGCGGGTCTGGGCGGAAATCACCGCCGCCGCGATGCGCAAACCGGAAATTGCAGCGCTGTCGATGCGGATGGGGCAGCAGATCACGGCCAACATGTGCGCGGTGTTTGCGCGGGTGACGGGGCTTTGTGAACGCGATGCGTTGGAGCGGTTTCAGTCGCACGCGAATTTCATCGTGCTGATGGTCAAGACCGCTGCCATGACCCCGCCCGAAAATTGCCCCGGCCATGCTGAACTGATGGCGCATGTGCAACGTACAATTGACCACACATTGAATGATGTCCTCGCTCTGACAAAAGGCCTTTCCGATGCGCGCTGAATTTCTTGCCTTGTCCCTGTTGGCCGCCTTGCCAGTGCTGATGCCTTTCACGGCGGCAGCGCAGACCGAAGAGGTTGTGGCGGAACCGGCCGTAGAACAGACTTTGCCAGCAATTAACGTCACCGTGGTGACAAACATGGTGTTGCGTGATCGTGTGATCGTGTCGGGGCTGATTGGCCCGGTTGAACGCATTCAGGTGGCACCGCTGATCGAAGGTCAGCCGATTGAATCGCTGCTGGTGGATGTGGGTGATACGGTGCAGGCGGGTGATGTGCTGGCCACGTTGTCAACCACAACGCTGGAATTGCAGATCAGCCAAAGCAATGCATCACTGGCCTCGGCACGGGCGACAATTGCGCAGGCCGAAGCGCAGATGCTGGAGGCGCAAAGTTCGGCGGATGAGGCGGTGCGCGTGAACGAACGTACGTCGGCCTTGCGCGAACAGGGCACGGCATCGCAGGCAGCGGCAGACACGGCAGCGGCGAACGCCATTTCGGCGACGGCGCGTGTGACGGTGGCCACGCAATCGCTGGAGGCGGCCCGCGCGCAACTGGCACTGGTTGAGGCGCAGATGGCCAATGCAGAACTTAGCCTGCTGCGTGCGCAGGTGATTGCGCCGGTGTCAGGCGCTGTTGTTGAACGCAACGCGACGATTGGCAGTATTGCGACGGCCGCAGGATTGCCGTTGTTCGTGATCGTCAAGGACAATGCATTGGAATTGCAGGGCGATGTGGCCGAGGTTGATCTTTTGCGCCTTAGCGTGGGGCAGCCCGCGTCCTTGCGGCTGGTGGGGTTGGCCGAAACGCTGTCGGCCACGGTGCGGCTGGTGGAACCAACGATTGATACGACCACACGTCTGGGACGGGTCCGGGTGACGATTGATGATGCAACGTCGGCACGGTCAGGCATGTTCGCCGAGGCCGAGGTGATTGCGGCGGAACGTGAAACGCTGGTTGTGCCGGTTACCGCCCTTGGCGCGACTGACGGGCGGTCTACAGTGATGAAGGTGGTTGATGGGCTGGTCAGCCGGGTCGACGTGCAGCCCGGCATTCGTGACGGCGCGTTTGTGGAAATTATTCAGGGGCTTGCGGTGGGCGACATGGTCGTGACCAAGGCCGGGGCATTTGTGCGCGATGGCGACCGGATCAATCCGGTGCCCGTTGCGTCAAACTGACGGAGTGGCACGATGAACTTTTCCGCCTGGTCGATCCGCAATCCCGTGGCGCCCCTTTTGGGGTTCTTTCTGCTGCTGCTGTTGGGCGTGCAAAGCTTTTACGCGCTGCCCATCACCCGGTTCCCGAATATTGATGTGCCGCTGGTGGCTGTCACGGTGGTGCAGCCGGGTGCGGCACCGGCCGAGATGGAAAGCCAGGTCACCAAGGAAATCGAAGATGCGGTGGCAGGGCTGACGGGCGTCAAGAATGTAACGTCAAATGTGACTGACGGGCTTTCGACCACGGCGGTTGAATTCCGCATGGATGTGACCACGGACAAGGCCGTGCAGGATGTGAAAGACGCGATTGACCAGATCCTTGGCAACCTGCCGGGTGATGTGGAAACGCCGATCGTGTCACGCATTGATGTGGAAGGTCAGGCGATCATGACCTTTGCGGTGTCAGCGCCGAACAAGACGCTGGAGGAATTGTCATGGTTTGTCGATGACACGATTACCCGGTCGTTGCAGGGCCGGACCGGCATTGGGCGGGTAACGCGCATTGGTGGTGGTGACCGTGAAATCCGGGTAGAGCTTGATCCGCTGCGCATGGACAGCTTTGGTGTGACAGCGCAGATGGTCAGCGCGCAGATTGCGGCCACGAATACCGATCTGGGGGCAGGCGATCTGGCGGGTGATACGTCAAAGCAGGTGATCCGGACGCTGGGCAACAGTGACACGGTTGAAGCGCTGTCCAACATGACAATCACCCTGCCGTCGGGCCGCTTTGTGCGGGTGGCCGATCTGGGGCAGGTGGTGGATGGCTACGCTGAACTGCGGTCTTTCGCGCGGGTCGATGGGCAGAATGCCGTGGCCTTTGCGGTGTTCCGCTCCAAAGGCGCGTCCGAGGTTTCGGTGGCCGAACTGACCAACACGGTGCTGGATCAGGTTCGGGCACTGCATCCGGATGTGCAGATCAACCTGGTGGACGATTCCGTTTACTATACCTACGGCAATTACGAGGCCGCCCTGCATACGCTGCTGGAAGGCGCGCTTCTGGCGATTATCGTGGTTCTGATCTTTTTGAAAAACTGGCGGGCCACGCTGATTTCGGCTGTGGCCCTGCCCTTGTCGGCCATCCCCACCTTCTGGGCGATGGACCTGATGGGGTTCTCGCTGAACCTTGTGTCGTTTCTTGCACTGACGCTGGCCACCGGCATTCTGGTGGATGACGCGATTGTGGAGGTCGAGAATATTGCCCGCCATATCCGCATGGGCAAATCGCCCTACCGCGCTGCGGTGGATGCGGCCGATGAAATCGGGCTGGCGGTGATTGCGACATCCTTCACGATCATCGCGGTGTTTGTCCCGGTCAGTTTCATGCCGGGCATTCCGGGGCAATATTTCATGCAGTTTGGCCTGACGGTGGCGATTGCGGTGATGTTTTCCCTGCTGGTGGCACGGCTGATCACGCCCATGATGGCGGCCTATCTGATGCGTACAAAAGATGCGGCAGAGCATGAACAGGCTGACGGGTTCCTGATGCGCAGCTATCTTTGGGTGATCACGCAGTCGACCCGAGTGTGGCAATTGAAGGGCACGCGGGTCTGGATTGGCAACTATTACTTTACCGTGATCGCGGCCATCGGCGTGGTTATCGTATCGGTGTGGGCCATGTTGCAGGTGCCGGGCAACCTGTTCCCGCCAGAAGATGAAAGCCGCTTTACGCTGTCGGTTGAAATTCCGCCGGGATCAACGCTGGAAGATACCGATCGCACCACCGAAGCAATGCGGTTGGCGACACAGGATATTCAGGGCATCGAACGCATTCTGGTGATTGGCGGGTCAACCCCCTTGGGTGACCGCGACATCCGCATGGCAACCTATACGGTGATCCTTGACCGTGCTGACAACGGCCTGTTGCGCAAGTTTTCTGATCTGGGGCAGGCTTTGCCGCTGATCGGGGGCCTGCTGCCCGAGGCGGCGGCTGATGGGCGTGTGCGTCCGCAGGCGGACATCGAGATTGAGTTTTTTCAGGCGCTGTCGACCATCCCTGATATCCGGGCCTTCAAATTTGGCGGACCGGGTGGGGGAAGCAGACCGTTTTCATATTCGATCCTGTCGGCGGATGAGGCTGATCTGAACCTGGCCATCGCCAAACTGGAAGATGCGCTGCGTCAGGAAGCCATCCTGTTGAATGTGTCCACGGACAGTGCGCTGCCCCGTCCCGAGGTGCAGATTACCCCGCGCCCCGAAGAGGCGGCGCGTCTGGGTGTGACGGTGCAGACCATTGCATCGGTGCTGCGGGTGGCCACGATTGGTGACAATGACGCGGCACTGGGCAAGCTGTCGATCGACAACCGTCTGGTGCCGATCCGGGTGCAGCTGAACGAAGCGTCGCGCGGTGATCTGAAGCGGATTGCGGCGCTGCGGGTGCCCACGGCGGCGGGCTTTACCGTGCCGCTGTCGGCGGTGGCCGAGGTTGAGGTGGCCAATGGTCCGTCAATTGTGGAACGGCTGAACCGGGAACGTGTGGCAACCATCGGGGCAGATTTTGCGCCGGGTATCGTGCTGGATCAGGCGACTGCGCGGTTTGCAGAAATCCTGCCGACACTGAACCTGCCTGCCTCTGTCACGGTGCGCCCGTCGGGTGATGCCGAGGTGCAGGCAGAGCTGTTTGGCGGGTTCATCAATGCCATGATCATGGGTCTGCTGCTGATGCTGGGTGTGCTGATCCTGCTGTTCAAATCAGTGATCCAGCCGATCACCATCATCTTTTCGCTGCTGTTGTCGGTGGGCGGTGTGGCGGCGGCGCTGATCATCACCAATAATGCGCTGTCGATGCCGGTGCTGATTGGCATGCTGATGCTGATGGGGATCGTCAGCAAGAACGCGATCCTGCTGATCGACTTTGCCATCGAGATGCGCAAGGCGGGCCTAAGCCGACTGGAAAGCCTGATCGAGGCTGGCCACAAACGCGCGCGCCCCATCGTGATGACATCCATCGCCATGTCGGCGGGCATGTTGCCATCGGCTCTGGGTGTGGGTGAGGGCGGATCATTCCGCGCGCCCATGGCCATTGCCGTGATGGGCGGGATCATTGTGTCAACCGTGCTTAGCCTTGTTGTGGTGCCTGCGTTCTATCTGATCATGGATGATATCTCGCGGGGGCTAAGCTGGGTCTTCAGCCGGTTCATCGGCCAAAAGGAAGATGAGCCGGAGGCACCCGAGGCAGCCGAGCTGGCCAGCCGGATCAACCGGGTGGGCAGTGAAAACGCGGCGCTGCGGGAACGGCTGACCACGCTGGAAGGCAGGATGGCGCCTGTGGCGGTGCCCAAGGCGCAACACGCAGCGGAATGAGAGCCAGAGGAGCCATGCGTGGCCCCGGTGGGTGACACGTCCATTGTGCTGCAACGATCGGAAATTTCTCCCTTGTCGTGATTCGCGTTCTACCGCATGCTGAACATCTACAGCGCGATAAGCGCATGAAGGTGCCCGGCAGAGGCACAGGCGACAAAGAGGCGGTATGTGAAGCGTATAAGTGCAAGGCTGAACGTCGGTCTGCGGTATGTTTTTGCCGCAACGATGCTTTTGATGCTGACCATCCTGCCGGTCAACGCCACAAATTTCACAATGGATGTGCCGGGCACCAGCCTGCGCCTGCCCACGGGCTACCCCGAGGCGGGTGGCGTGGCGATTGTGATGGTGGGCGCAAATGGCAATGCCTATTACCAGTTTTCCGATCCGACCGGTGCGTTTCAGGGTTTCAACAATAACGGCACGCCGGCGGCTTTTCAGGGCAACCCGTTCACGATCAACAGCCCGATTGCGCTGAATTGTGGTGCATCAAGTTGTGCGACGTATTTCGGCGGGTCGATTGCCCAGATGTATGTGCGCTTTACCGCGCAGGATGGCGATACCGGGACGGGCGAGTTTGACTTTAACGATATCACGCTGCGGGTGAACGGGTTTGACGTGGCAAACTGGTCAACCGTCCAGACGGAAATCACCAATACCGCAGGCACCGTCAGTCAGGGCTTTCGCACCGGTTTTACCAATAACACTTACAACACGGGCTGGGTCAGTTCCACCAACCCGGCCTTGCTGAGCAATATCCTGACGACGGGCAGCACCACGTCGCAGATCTTTGACCGCGATCCGAACGACAACTTCTGGGATTTCCGCATTGGCAACACGCTGGCCAATCAGGATATCAAGACAGTTGCGCCGGGCTACAGCCTGACCAAAACCTCGCCCAGCGCGGCGTTTGCCACGGTGGGGCAGGTTGTCACCTACAACTATGTGATCCAGAACATCGGGTCTGTGCCCATTCGCAACATCACTTTGCAGGATGACAAGATCGGCACGGTCACTTGCACACCCACAACATTGATTGCGGTGAATTTTGGCCAGACGCCGAATGCGTCAAACTGTACGGCCCCCTATACGATCACGCAGGCGGATGTTGACCGCGGGTTTGTGACGAACGTGGCCGTTGCACGCGGTACGCCGGATTTTGGCGTTTTGGGCGAACGGCAGGCCACGCTGACCATTCCGGGCCCCACGCGCACGCCGGCCATCACGCTGGACAAGGCCACCACGCTGACTGCCTTTGGCAATGCGGGCACCACGGTGCCTTATACGTTTCGTGTGCAGAACACCGGCAATGTGACGCTGACCAATGTGGTGGTTACCGATCCGCGCCTGCCGGGGCTGTCATGTACGACGGCCACGCTGTTGCCGGGTGCGATTGCCAACTGTGCGGCGAATTATACGGTGACACAGGCCAATGTTGATGCCTGGGGCACGGGCAGCACGCTGCTGTCAAACACGGCCACGGTGAATGCGCGGTCGCCCTTGGGCAACATCACCCCGGTCACTGATACGCAAACCCTGCCGGGGCCTGCGCGCGTGGTGACCCTGACGCTGGACAAGGTGGCACAACTGAACCCGGTCACGGCGGCGGGCAATGTGATCCCTTACCGCTTTACGGTGCGCAACACGGGCAATCTGACATGGGCCGGGCCGCCAACGGTAACAGACCCGCTGATCAGCGGTGGTGTGTCCTGCCCGGCTGGAACCGTGGCGCCCGGTGCATCGGTGGTGTGTTCGGCAAATTACACCGTCACGCAGGCCAATATGGATGCCGGTCAGATTGTGAACACGGCCAGTGCTGTGGTGACTGCGGGTGGTGTGACCAGCCCGACGGTGACCGATACGGAAACGGTCACCGCCACGCGCACGCCGTCGTTTACGTTCGACAAGCGGCTGGCGGCTGCATCGCCCACGTCCTTTAACAACGCGGGCGTTGTGCTGACCTACGAATTTGCCTTTGCCAACACCGGCAATACCACGCTGAACACGCTGGCCGTGACCGATCCGCTGATCCCCGGCGCGGGCATTACTTGCCCGGCCAGTGTCGCACCGGGTGCGACAGCGGTGTGTACCGGCAGCTACACCACAACGCAGGCCAATCTTGAATCCGGGTCAGTGGTCAACACCGCCACGCCACGCGCGACACCGGCAGGGTCAACCACGGCGATTACGGGCACGGCTGACAGCGTGACTGTGCCCGCGGTGCAGACGCGGTCAATCAGCCTGGACAAAACCGCGCCAACCATTCTGCCGGCGCAATTCACCGTCGGCAATACGGTGACCTACAGTTATGTCGTCGTGAACACGGGCAACGTCGCCTTGCCGGGGCCCTTGCAGGTGGCGGATGATCGCGCAGGCACGTTCCAATGTCAGGCGGGCGGTTTGGCGCGCGGGGCGACGGTGACCTGCACGCGGAATTATACGTTTACGGCGGCGGATATTCTTGCCGGGTCAGTGACCAACATCGCGACTGCGCGCTTGGGCACCGTGGCCACGGGGCAGACCACATCGAACAGTGACAGTGTCACCATTGCGCCCACGCTGACCTATGGCATCAGCCTGACCAAGGCCGCGTCACCCACCACCGCCACATCGACCGCTACGCAGGTCAGCTATACCTTCACGGTCACCAATACCGGCAGCGCGCAAATCCTGTTTCCGGCCCAGCCCGTTACCATTGCTGATGCGCGGGTCACAGGCACGGTCTGTGCGCAGCCCGCCGTCCTGAACGCAGGTGCGTCGTTTACCTGCACGGCAACGACCACACCCACGCAGGCCGAGGTTGACGCAGGCAGCATCGTGAACCGTGCAAGGGCCAGCTTTCCGTTCACCCAAGGCGGGCAGAGCCGCACCTTCACCACGCCCGAGGCTGTGGCCACCGTCACCATTCCGGCCACGCCTGCGGTGGATGTGGCCAAATCCGGCCCGGCGAATTTCACGACTGTCGGGTCAACCGTGCCCTACAACTTTGTCGTCACCAATACGGGCAATGTTACCCTGACATCTGGCAACGTCACTGACCCGCGCATCCCCGCGCTGTCGTGCACCTTTGCCAACCTTGCACCGGGGGCGGTGCGGAATTGTTCGGCCACCTACACCGTCACGCAGGCCGATGTGGATGCAGGCGGCATTCTGAACACGGCCACGGCCACAGCCTCGACGCAAGGTGGTGCAAATGTAACGGACACGGGCAGTGCCACCGTGCCAATCAACCCGGCCAATGCCGTGAAATCCCTGACGCTGGACAAGGTGGCCAGCCTGCAAACCTACCGTGTGGGCCAGCAGATTTCCTACAACTTCCGCGTCACGAATACCGGCACGCAGACCCTGGTGAATACGGTGGTCACCGATACCACCTTTCCCAGCTTTAGCTGCACTATCCCCGCCGTGGCGCCCGGTGCGACCAACACCAATTGCGTGTTCAACTATACGGCTACGCAGGCCGATGTTGACCGTGGCACCATTGTAAACGCCGCCACCGCCACGGCCCCCGGTGCGCCTGTGGCCACAGATACAGTCACAGTCACCGCCGTGCCGCGCTTTGCGAGTTATGAATTCACCAAAACCGCCGATGGCCCGTTTACCACGGCCGGTGATGTGGTGACCTTTACGTTGCGCGCGCGCAATACGGGCAACGTCACGCTGACGAACCTGACCATCACCGATGCGGCCTTTGATCCGGACCTGACCTGCACCATTGCAACGCTTGCGCCAAACGCGGCCGACAGCAGTTGCGTGGGCAGCTACACGGTTACGCAGGCCGATGTGAACGCAAGCCGGATCACCAATACGGCGTCCATCAGCGTGACACCGCCTGCTGGTATCACGGCGACCGGCCCTGCCACGGCCACAGCCGTTGTGCCCGGCCCTGCCGCAGCGCCCGCGCTTGTGGTGACCAAGACGCCGTCGACGCCAACCTTTACGGTTGGGCAAACGGTGACCTATGGGTTTACTGTGCAGAACACCGGCAACATAACGCTGACCGGCGTCGCGCTGAATGACCCATCCTTGTCGTTCAGCTGCGCCCTGCCCGATCTTGCGCCAAACGCCACGGCAACCGCTTGTGCCAACGCCACGCCGCTGACGGCCACGCGGGTGATGACGCAGGCCGATGTGAACACGGGCAGCTACCGCAATACGGTGAATGTTACGGCCAACAGCGCCGCCCCAGGTGCGGCGGCCATCAGCGACAGTGACACAGTCACAGTTCTGGGTCCGGTCCAGAACCCAAGCATGACCATGGTGAAAACCGGAACGCCCGGCATATTCGCAGCGGTCGGCACGACGATCACCTACAGTTATGTCGTGACCAATTCCGGCAACATAAACCTGACAGCGCCGATCAGGATCAGCGACAACCGCATTGCATCGGTAACCTGCCCGGCCACCCCGACCGCGGGCATCGCACCCGGCGGCACGCTGACCTGCACGGCCACCGCCACAATCACGCAGGCCGATCTGGATGCGGGGTCCGTCACCAACACGGCCACGGCCAGCACGGTGCAATCGGTTGTGCCACGCAACCCCGGCGATCCGACCAGCGTTTCTGTGACATCACCACCGGATTCTGAAACCGTAACGGCAACACAGTCACCCGCGTTGCGGCTTGAAAAACGGGTGGCCGATCTGTCGGTCGGCGTGTTTGGCGGCGTCGGCGATCAGATCACCTATCTGTTCACAATCACCAACACGGGCAATGTCACAACCACCGCGCCTGTCACCATCAATGATGACCAGATCGGCACTGGGCTGGCGTGTTCGGCCACATTGCTGGCACCCGGCAGGTCGACCAGTTGCACGCATGTGTGGACAGCCACGCAGGCGGCAATTGACGCAGGATTTGTGACCAACCTTGCCACTGCCAATACCATATTCAACGGCAGTCCGGTGGCATCGCCAACAGCCAGCGTCACAGTTCCGGCCATTCAGACCCCGGCGATTGCAATCGACAAGACGCTGGAACCACCGGTGCCCACCAGTTTTGCATCGGGTGAGGTGCTGAACTACAGCTATCTGGTCAGAAATACCGGCAACGTTACCCTGTCAGCGCCGTTTGCGGTGACCGATAATCTGACCACGCCATCCTGCCCGCCATTCCCCGCAACCATGGCACCGGCGGCCAGTTTTACCTGCACCGCCAGCTATACAATCGGGACAAATGACCTTGCCTTGGGGTCAACCACCAACACGGCAGATGCCAGCGGTACATTTGGCGGCAACCCGGTTCTGGCTACGCCGGATTCAGTATCATTCCCGGCGCCGCCAGATGGCTTTCCGGCGCTTAGCCTTGAAAAGGCGGCCTCACCGCAGTTCTTGCCCGTACTGAACGACATCATCACCTATACATTCACCGTGACCAACACAGGCCGGGCTGGTTTTGTCGAACCCATCATCATTGATGATGATCAGTTGGGCAGCCCCGTTACCTGCTGGACGCCCACGGGCGCGGACCCGTCGTTTGACCCCGGCCCCAGCGTGGGTGACCCCGGTGAACAGGCCAGTTGTGATGCAGATTATACGGTGACGCAGGCCGACATTGACCGTGGGTTTGTGTTGAACACGGCCACGGCGAATTCTGTCTTTGCGCCGTTGTCGCCGCAACCCATTGTGGTTGAAAGCCCCCCCGCCTCGGTCGAGGTACAGGGCACGCGGTATGCCGCGCTGATCACCACAAAATCCGTAACGGCCGGGCCAAACCCTGCAGCGGTGGGGGATGTGCTGACCTATGGTTTCGCGGTGCAGAATATCGGCGATCAGACACTGTTCGGGATCAATCTGACCGACCCGCGTATCCCCACCTTGGCATGTTCCACCCCGACACTCACGGTGGGTGCGACGTTGAATTGTTCGGGTGATTACACGGTGACGCAGGCCGATGTTGATACCGGCGCACCTTTGGCAAATACGGCAAGCGGTACGGGCACCTCACCGCAGGGTCTGACGATCTTGCAAACCGATACCGAAACCCACCCCCTTGTGGCCCCTGCACCCGCGGTTGAAGTGACCAAGGTGTTAGAGCCTGCACCGGGCGCAACCCCCGCCTTTACCGGCCCCGGCGAAGTGCTGACCTTCCGCGCGACGGTGCGCAATACGGGCAATGTCACGCTGACATCTTCAACCGTGACCGATGCGCTTGATCCGGCCGCCAGTTGCACGGTCGGGCCACTGGCCCCCGGTGCAACGGATACCAGCTGCCTCTTTACCTACACGACAGCCCAGAATGATGTGGACCGTTTGCCGGGGCCGAATGGTGGTGTGCTGAACACGGTTGCTGTCACATCCCAACCCGCCGTGCCGGGCAGCGCCACCGTGTCGGACAGTGGCACGCTGGATGCGCTTGGGCCTGTCCGGCAACCGGCGTTCACCTTGGCCAAGCTGGCTGATGCAGCGGCATTTGATGCGCCGGGTGATATGATCAGCTACACCTATACGGTGACAAATTCCGGCAACGTGACCCTGTTTGCCCAGCCAGCCGTGACCGATGACAAGATCCCTGCGGTGACCTGCGCGCCGATCCCGGTTGCGGGCCTTACGCCGGGTGCATCGCTGGTGTGCACGGCGGTCTATACCACCACGCAGGCCGATGTGGATGCAGGCGAGGTGGAAAACAACGCCGCTGTCACATCAGCCGACGTGCCGGTTGCCAGCCCGTCGGCGCAGGCGACCGAAACCGTGCCCGCCACGCGCATGCCAGTGCTGACGGTGGCCAAGCAGGCTTCGGTCACAACGAACGCAGCGGCAGGTGATACGATCACCTACACCTATACGGTGACGAACGCGGGCAACGTGACCCTTACAGACATCACGCCCGCCGATGCGCATGTCTCGGCGGTGGGCACCACGGCGCTGGCAATTGCAGGCGATACGCTGCTGACAGATACCGCCCCCACCACCGACAGCCCCGATGGTGCGGCGGTTGGGGTATGGGGAACGCTGGGCCCCGGTGACGTGGTCACCTTTACCGCCAGCTATCTGGTCACCCAAGCGGATGTGGATGCGGGCGCTGACCTGACCAATACCGTGACAGTGGCGGCAGACGGCCCACCCGGTGTGACTGTGCCGCCTGCAACGGCCAGCGAAAGCGTGGCCATGGCTGCACCTGTGCCGGGTCTGGATGTGCAAAAGCGCGCCGATACATCGGCCCTGTCAACGCCACCGGTGGCGGGACAGGCGATTGTTTATGCGATTACTGCGCGCAACAATGGCAATGTTACCTTGTCGGAACCTGATCTGACCGACAGCCTGCTTGATGCCAATGGGGTGCCGCGTCTGCTGTTTACCGGGCCGGATTATGTATCAGGCGATACCGACGGGGATCTGCGCCTGAGCGTTGGGGAAACCTGGGCCTATCAGGCGCGGGTCGTGGTGTCACAGGCGATTCTGGATTCGGGTGGCGTGTCGAACACGGTGGTGGCCGATGCGCGCACGCCGGATGGCACGCCGGTGATTGACACGTCAGATGATGATGACGGGCTGACCGATGGCCCGGATGGCGGAACTGATCCGACCAATGATCCGACGGTGACCACGTTCAACCTGCAACCGCGTCTGGCTGCGGTCAAAACGGCGGCGATCAATCTGGGTGATGATGGCATTGCTACGCCGGGTGATGTGATCAGCTATACCTATGTCATCACAAATACCGGCAACGCGACCGTTCGCGATGTGGGGGTTACGGAAACGGGGTTCCTTGGGTCTGGCGCGGTACCGGTGCCTGCTTATGTGACGGGCGGGGTCGAGCTGGGTGGCGATCCATCCATCGCAGATTTGCGCCCCGGTGATGCGGTGACCTTTGCCGCATCCTACAGCCTGACGCAGGCGGATGTGGACCGGGGGCAGGTGACCAATCAGGCCACCGCTGCGGGCACTGATCCGGCTGGCAACCCGGTCACAGACCCGACAGGTGCCACGCAGGGCGACAATGCCCCGACGGTTACCAGCTTTGCCCGCCTGCCTGCGCTTGTCACACTCAAATCAGCCAGCACGACAGCGCTGCAATCGCCACCGCGTGTGGGTGATGTGCTGACCTATACGATTACTGTGCAGAACACCGGCAACATCTCACTTCCCGCGCCCGTGCTGGTGGATACGCTGACATCCACCGGTGGTGGTGCGCAAACGCTGACATCCGGGCCGACACTTGCCAGCGGCGATGATGGCGACGGCGCATTTGAGGTGGCAGAGGTCTGGACATACACCGCAACCTTTGCGCTGACCCAATCGGCGATTGATGCGGGTGGGCTGTCGAATACCGCAACCGCCACGGCCACCGATCCGGTGCTTGGCCCGGTCAGTGATGTGTCGGGCACGGCGGCAGGCAACAACACCCCCACCACAACGCCGCTGTCACCCGGTGGGCGGATGGCGGTGGTCAAAACGGGCCTGCTTAACCTTGGCCCCGATGGCCGGGCCGATGTAGGGGATACGGTCAGTTACAGCTATGTCGTGTCAAACACCGGCAACGTCACGCTGTTTGATGTGGCAGTGGGTGAAACCACTTTCTCGGGCAGCGGCCTGCGCCCTGTGCCAGCCTATGCCAGCGGTGGCGGCAATCATGATGCGCAGGGCGATGCCACCGATCTGCGCCCCGGCGAGGCGGCGACATTCACGGCAACCTATGCGCTGACCCAAGCTGATATTGATGCAGGCGGTGTGACCAATCAGGCCACGGCAACGGGTGCCACACCGGGTGGCGCGCCGGTCAGTGATCTGTCGGGCACGGCGGCAGGCAACAACGCGCCCACGGTAACACCAATACCAGCGGCGGCGGCGATCATAGCGGAAAAGACCATCACGGCAGGGCCCACGGTGGTGGGCGGGCAGGTTGCGTTTCTGATCACGGCGACCAACACCGGCAACGTCAGCCTGTCTGGCGTGACCATCGCTGGCGATCAGTTGCGCCGGGCGGATGGGACGGTGCTGGCGCTGACCAGCGGGCCAAACTTTGACGGGGCAAGTGGCGGTTCACCCGCAGGTGCGCTGCGCCCCGGTGAAGTGGCGCGCTATGTGGCGACCTACGTGCTGACCCAGGCCGATATTGATGCAGGCGGCATTTCCAATGCGGCCGTGCTGCGCGGCCAGCCGCCCGTTGGCGCGCCGGTGTCTGACCTGTCGGATGATGGCGATGACGCGGATGGCAACACGGTCGATGACCCTACGGTGCTGGCGGTGCCCGCCCTGCCTGCGATGACCCTTGTCAAACAGCTGAACCCGGCGGCAGACCCGACATTTGATGCCGTGGGTGATGTGCTGGCCTATGAATTTGTGGTGCGCAATACCGGAAACGTGACGTTGACGACGCAGATCAGCATCACCGATCCGCTGATCACCGGCGCGGGCGGCAGCGTCACCTGCCCCGCCCCGCCCGTTGCACCGGGTGCATCTGTCACCTGCACCGGCAGCTATATCATCACGCAGGCCGATCTTGACCGGGGTTCAGTCATCAACGCCGCCGTGGCGACCGATGGCACGACCAGTTCACCGCCTGCCACGCTGACCGTGCCTGCCACACAAGCCCCCGCGTTGACCACGGCCAAGGTCGCGCGTCCGATCAGTGCGGCACAATTCGTGGTGGGGGCAGTGGTCAGTTATGATTACACGGTCACCAACAGCGGCAATGTCACCATCACCGCGCCCATCAGTATTTCTGACAATCGCATTGCTGCGGCAAACCTTACCTGCCCGCCGTTGCCCGCCAGCGGCCTTGCCCCGGCGGCAACCATCATTTGCGTTGGCACCTATACCGTTACGGCGAACGATGTTGATCTGGGCACGGTCACCAACCTTGCAACCGCCAGTGATGGCACCACGACCAGTCCGATTGCATCGGAAACCGTGCCGGACGCGGCCACCCCGGCGCTGACCATTGCCAAAACGGTGACCGCCGGTGCCGCCTTTGCGGCGGTGGGTGACACGTTGGCCTATACCTATGCTGTCACCAACACCGGCACCCGGTCTTTTGTGCAGCCGGTGACCGTGACGGATGATCGGATCACAGGACCGATCACCTGCTTTACCCCCACAGCCAGCGACCCTGATTTCCGCGCGGGCGAAGTGGCCAGCTGCACGGCGACCTATACGGTGACCCAAGCCGATATTGATGCAGGCCGTGTCACCAATCAGGCCTTTGCGCAGACCACCTATCAGGGCGCGCCCGCGCCTGTGACATCACCCGCAGCCAGCGTGACAGTGAATGCCACCGAAGTGCCGGAACTGACCCTGACCAAATCGGTCACGCCGAACCCGGTGCCAGCGGCGGGCACCACGCTGACCTACACGCTGGTGGCCGAAAACACCGGCAACCAGACCCTGCGCAATGTGGTGGTCAGCGATCCCTTGTTGCCCGGCCTGTCCTGCACCGTGGCAACACTTGCCCCATCCGCCGCACGCACTTGTACGGATAGCAGCTATGTGGTGACCCAAGCCGATATTGACCGGGGCACATTGGTGAACACGGCTACGGCGCGGGCCATTTCGCCTGCCGGGGGCAGTGTCACGGATACCGGTACGATCACTGCCACCATGCCAGCCAGCGTGCCTGCACTGACCCTGACCAAGACCGCGTTGCCATCACCCTTCGGGCCCGTGGGATCAACGCTCAGCTACCGGTTGGGCGTGGAAAACACCGGCAATACCACTGTTACGGCAATCACTGTGACTGATCCGCTGGTTCCCGGTTTCAGTTGCACGATCCCGACGCTTGCGCCCGGCATCACGGATCAGTCCTGCCTTGTGACCACCACGGTCACGCAGGCGCAAATCGACGCAGGCTTTATTTTAAACACGGCAACGGCTGCAGGGGTTGATCCATCGAATGATCCCGTCAGTGACAGCGCCACAATCACAACCCCAGCGCCCGCAGCCAACCCGGCCATTGAGGCGACCAAGGTTCTGCTGCCATCGGCCAGCACGGTGGGTAGCCCGGTGCGCTATACGCTGACCCTGCGCAATACCGGCAACGTGACGCTGACCGGGGTTGCGCCGGTGGACAGCATGACGCAAATCGCGCCGCCGGCACCCGTGGCGCTGGATACGCCATTTGCCCTGCAGTCGGGGGATACCGGTGCCGACAGCATCATGGCACCGGGTGAGGTGTGGATCTATGCCGCCCAACGCACGCTGACACAGGCAGATGTTGATGCAGGCGGGCTGTCCAACAGCGTTACCGCCACAGCCACCGCGGCACGCGGCGGGTCGGTCAGTGATGTGTCGGACAACGGCATAGATACCGATGGCAATACGACGAATGACCCGACCGTGTTCACCGTACCAGCCGGGCCAGCGCTTGAGGTGACAAAGACCCTGACCGGACCTGTCCCTGCGCGTGCAGGCGATGTGGCCAGCTTTGCGATCACAGCGTTGAACACCGGCAATGTCAGCATCGCTGATCCTGTGGTGGCCGATACCCTGACGCGCATTGATGGCACGGCTTTGGCACCCATTTTGGCACCCACCACCGTGCCCAATCCGCTGGTACCCGGTGCCACGGCCATATGGACGGTCAGCCATACCCTGACGCAGGCCGATATTGACGCAGGTGGCATCCGCAACACGGCCACGGTCAGCGGCACAGGTCCGGGTGGCGTGCCGGTCAGTGATACGTCATCCAACGGTAACCCCAATGACGGTAACACTGCTGACGATCCGACTGATGTGCTGATCCCGAATGCGCCGGGGATTGAGGCGGTCAAGACGCTGACCAGCATTGGCGATGCGGCGGGCGACGTGGCCGAATTTGCGGTGACTGCGCGCAACAGCGGAAACACCACACTGACCGGCGTTGCCGTGACCGATGCCATGACGCGGTTTGGCGGCGCGCCGGTTGCACCCGTGACGATTGCCTTTGTCAGCGCCTCGGCCGGGTCGGTGGCGGGCCTGTTGGTGCCGGGCGAAACCGCCACCTACCGTGTGACCTATACGCTTGTGCAGGCGGATATTGATGCAGGCGGGCTGGAAAATCAGGCCACAGCCAGTGGCCAGCCGCCCAGTGGCCCGGTGATTTCGGATCTGTCTGACAATGATGGCGGCCTTGGGCAGGATGACCCGACGCGCGCACCCATTGTGCAGGTGTCATCGGTGGCGGTGGAAAAGGCCGTTACGGCGGTTGCAACACTGTTCCCGAC
>JAYUZO010000048.1:0-3761 GCA_043751715.1 Rhodobacterales bacterium
AGCAAAGCCCCGGCGCGGGTATACCGGGCCGGGGCTTTTTATCAGGTCAGTCGCGCAGATCAGGGCGCGGGTGCAGGCTCTGCCGCGGGTGCCGCTGCATCAACCGCAGGGGCAAGCGACGCGATATAGGCCACCACGTTGGCGGCATCCTCTTCCTTGCGCAGCTTGAACGCCATCATGGACCGTGCGCCGGAATCGCCTGTAACCTCTTTCAGAAAGGCACCCGGATCAGCCAGATAGGTAACCATCTGCGCCTGATCCCAGACCAGCCCACCGGCCCCGGCCGCCACAATGGATTCGCCGTATTCGAATTCTGGATAGGTGCCTGCCGTGCGGCCTACAACGCCGTACAGGTTCGGGCCGGTCTTGGCATTGCGGCCCGCCAGCACTTCGCCGGCCTCATTGGCCACAACGTGGCAGGTCTGGCATTGGTTGAACACGCGTTCACCCTTGGCGGCATCGCCTTCGGCAAAGGCGGGTGCAGCCAGCAGGGTTGCAGCAAACAGAGACATTGCAAACTTCATAAGGGGTCCTCCCGGTTTCGTGCATTGTATACGGCTGGATGCCGTGGACAGCTTACAAGCGTAAATTAGATCATGCGACGGCATGCGCAAGGGCGCAACGTGCCCAAAGCGCTGACAGAGCCGTGACAAGATGGTCGATATCGGCATCCGAATGCAAGGGGCCCGGTGTCAGGCGCAGCCGTTCGGTGCCTTTGGGCACTGTGGGATAGTTGATCGGCTGCACGTAAATGCCCCAATCCTCCATCAGGATGTTTGAAATCATCCGGGTTTTGACCGGATCGCCGATCATGACCGGAATGATGTGGCTGCTGTTTGGCATATGCGGAATGCCCGCGTGGTCCAGCCGTTTGCGCAGATAGGCCACGCGGTCACGCTGGGCGGCGCGCTCTGATTCCGAGGCTTTCAGGTGGCGGATGCTGGCGGTGGCAGCGGCGGCCACGGCAGGCGGAAGGGCGGTGGTAAAGATGAACCCGCTGCTGAATGACCGGATGAAATCGCACAGGGCGGTTGACCCGGTGATATAGCCGCCGAATACGCCATACGCCTTGCCCAGCGTGCCTTCGATCAGCGAAATGCGGTCGGCCAGCCCTTCGCGTTCCGACACACCCCCCCCGCGCGGGCCGTACATGCCCACGGCATGCACCTCATCCAGATAGGTCAATGCGCCATGCGCCTCGGCCACCTCGACAATCTCGCGCATCGGGCTGATATCGCCGTCCATCGAATAAACGCTTTCAAACGCCACGATCTTGGGCCGGTCGCCCACCGCCTTCAGCTTGCGGTCCAGATCGCGCCAGTCGTTGTGCCGCCACAGCACCTTATCGGCGCGCGAATGGCGGATGCCTTCAATCATGCTCGCGTGGTTCATTTCATCCGACAGGATCACCGCGTTCGGAATGCGCGCGCCCAGTGTGCCAAGGGCGGCCCAGTTTGACACATAGCCCGATGAAAACAGCAGGGCTGCGTCCTTGCCATGCAGATCGGCCAGTTCCTGTTCCAGAATCAGGTGGTGGTGCGCGTTGCCCGAAATGTTGCGCGTGCCACCCGCGCCCGTACCGCAGTTCTGCGCGGTTTCAATCATCGCGCCAACCACATCAGGGTGGTGCCCCATGCCCAGATAATCATTCGAACACCACACTGTCACATCACTTTGCGTGCCGTTCGCATGGTTGGTGACCCGTGGAAACTGGCCCGTGCGGCGCGAAAGATCGGCAAAGGTGCGATAGTTGCCTTCGGCCTTCAGCGTATCAAGCTGGCCTTGGAAAAGCTGGTCAAAGTCCATGATTGGGCTCTTTCTTGTCTAGCAGGTGCAGGGTGCGGTCCGGGATCATCCATGTCCACAACTTGGCGTCGGGCAGGGGCAGAACCATGAACCAGTGTTCAAGAAGCGCAAGCAGCGTCAGCGCTGCCAGCAGGATAAACCCGATGACCGCGCCATCGGTGGGGGCGGCGATGGCACGCTCTATCCAGCAGGCCGATGCAAAGGACAGCGCGGTGATTGATATTGGAAACACCCAGTTCATCGGCGCTGTGCGAAAGTGGCTGGCCAGATGCGACAGGGGTTTGGGCAGAAAGTCCACATTGATGCGGGGCACGCCGAAAAACAGGTTCAGCTTGGCCGAAATGCGCGCAAAGAACAGCACCGCAAAGGTCCACAGGCCAAAGGTATTGGCGGCATCGCGACTGACCGCCCACATCAGCAGCACGGTTGCCGCAAGCAAGGCTTCATGCCAGGCGATGGTGGCGAAAGACCGCACAAAGCGCGGCCACAGCGGCAATCCGGGCGGGCAGGGGGCCAGGTTCGGCCCGGTGATGATACCTGACAGAAAGGCCAGCTCGATCCAGCCCCAGATGGCGAGGGCGGACAAAAAGGCCGCGTAGGCCCCGTTGACGGATGCCATGTGCATGCTGGCGGCAAAGCCCGCGATGCCTGCCACCAACAGGGGCGCAAACAGCACCACCGACATCAGATGCGCGCGGGGTCCGGCATTGTCAGCCGCACGCACACGCCACAGCAACAGCCCGGTGGAAAACCACCACAGGAACAGCGCGGCAAGGGCTGCGATCCAAGGCGAAGTCATGTGCGGCACCCCTTTGACAGGGTGCCGCACCGGGCGGGGGGACGCGCCCATCCCCCAACCCATCCCGCAACCGAAGTTACGGTATGGTCAATTCCGGTCAATACGCAGGTTCCATCCGCACCGATGCGGGCGGGGTCTGGCGGATGGCGGGAATGGTATACAGCCGGAAGAACGCAAAGGCAGCCTTGGCACCATGGCCGAACTTGGCCAGCTTGCCGCCGATGCCGCCGCGCTTGTGCGCATCTTCCATGCCGACAAAGGCCGCGTTCATCCGACGCAGATTCGGGATCCAGCGGGAATGGTTGATATCCAGTTCCAGCGGGAACACCTGCCGGGCGATTTCCGAGGTGATCTGGTACACCCGCTGATCATACCAATCAATATCCACGCCAAGGGCCTTGTGGAATTCCACCCGCGCATGATCGCGCACCCACATGGTGGAATAGACCGCTGTCAGGAAAAACTTGATCCACAGTTTGTTGGCCAGTGTGGTCGTCAGCTTTTCATCGGTGCGCATCAGCAAGGCGAACGCCTCACCATGGCTGAATTCATCATTGCACCATTCCTTGAACCATTTGAAAATCGGGTGGAACCGCTTGTCGGGGTTCGCTTCAAGATGGCGGAAGATCGTGATGTAACGCGCATAGCCAATCTTTTCAGACAGATAGGTGGCGTAGTAAATGAACTTGGGCTTGAAATAGGTGTATTTCTTGGCCCGCGTCAGAAAGCCCAGATTGACCGCTACACCCGCCTCGCGCAGCGCGTCGTTGATAAAACCCGCATGGCGCGCTTCATCCCGGCTCATGTAACTGAACAGCTCGCAGATATCGGGGTTGGTGCCGCGCCGCTTCATTTCCTTGTATAGCACGCAGCCCGAGAATTCCGCCGTGCAGGATGACACCAGAAAATCAATGAACTCGCGCTTCAGGGGTGGGTCCATGCCATCCCAATCGACCTTGTCCCAGGCTTCGGTTTTCTTGAAATGCGTCTTGTTCGGGTCTGATTTCATCTGGGCAATCAGGCGGTCCCATTCGGCACGCACCGGTGTGACATCAATCCGGTCCATCTCGGCAAAATCCGTGGTGTAGAACCGCGGGTTCAACAGCGTGGTTTCCGTGGCCATCGCCGTGGTATCTGTCACCGGCGTGGAGGTATC
>JAYUZO010000049.1:0-10526 GCA_043751715.1 Rhodobacterales bacterium
CATGCCGAGGGCGAAGCGCAGGATCACGACGCGGAACATGATCACGAGGCCGAGGCTGGTGCCGCCGAGGGCACGCATGACCACGAAGAAGAACACGATCACGCGCATGGCGGCGTTGATCCGCATGCCTGGCTGGCACCCGCCAATGCCACGGTCTGGGTGGGCGTGATTGCCGCAGAGCTTGCACGCCTTGATCCTGAAAATGCCGCCACCTATGCCGCGAACGCCGCAACTGCCACGGCGGTCATTGCTGCGGCTGATGCCAAAACCCGCGCCACACTTGCGCCTTTGGCCGACCGTCCGTTTGTGGTGTTTCACGATGCCTATGGGTACTTTGTGGACTCCTACGGGCTGACCCTTGCCGGGGCGGTGGCCGAAGGTGATGCCGCTGATCCCGGTGCCGCGCGCGTGGCGGCCCTGCGTGACATGGTGGCTGCGGGCGGGGCGGTTTGCCTGTTTCCCGAAGCGCAGCATGACCCGGCCCTGCTTGCGCAAATGACCGAGGGCACCGTAGCCCGCATTGGTGGCGCACTTGACCCGGTGGGATCAACGCTTGAACCCGGTCCGCAGATGTATGGCGCGTTGCTGACCGGCATGGCCGCCACGATTGCCACCTGCCTTGCCGGTGGCTGATCCCGCGCGCGGGCCTGCGCCTGACCTTTGCCAGCACTGAACCCTTCGTGCAGGTGTTCAACGGCCCGCAGGGCACGCGTCCCGGTGGTGGCCCCTGTGGTGGTATCGCGATCGGGGCGCAGGGCTGGCCCGATGCACCCCACCACCCCGGCGTTCCCGGCACCGCGCTGGCACCGGGGCAGACCTGTAATCAGACCACGCAATCGCGGTTTGACCGGCTGTAACGGATACAATGTTTTCCGCATGCGGCATTGATTGCCCGGCGCGGGGGTGCTTTGACTGCGCCACGGGGTGGGGGCAGGGACATGCGGGTATTCATCAACGGCTTTGGGCGTATCGGACGGTCAGTGCTGCGCGCCTATATGCAGGCCCCCCTGCAGTGGCCGGGGCTGCAGATTGCCGGGATCAACGATATCGCCGCTGCCGAAATGTGCGCCTATCTGTTTGAATATGACAGCGTGTTTGGCCCGTGGCGCGGCACGGTGGCATTGGATGGCACGGCATTGGTGGTGAACGGCCAAGCCATTCCGCTGTATCAGACGCCGGATATTTCGACCCTGTCCCTGCATGGCGTCGATGTGGTGATGGAATGCACCGGCCGGGCCGACAGCCGCGCGGTGGCCATGCGTGGCCTGCAGGCCGGCGCGCGGCGCGTGCTGATTTCAGGCCCATCAGCGGCCGCCGAGGTAACGGTGGTGCTGGGGGCGAATGATCAGGTGCTGACCGGCCAACAGATCGTCAGCAACGCGTCCTGCACCACCAATGCGCTGGCCCCGCTGGTGCGGCTGATCCATGAAAACTGGGGCGTGGTCACTGGATCAATGACCACAATCCATTGCTACACCGGCAGTCAGCCCACAGTTGATGCCCCCGCCGCCGATTTCGCGCGCAGCCGCGCTGCCGCCCTGTCGATGGTGCCCACCACCACCTCGGCCCAACGTCTGCTGGATGTGGTGCTGCCCGATATTGCCGGGCGCATTCAGGCCTCGGCGGTGCGGGTGCCGACCGCTTCGGTCAGTGCCGTTGATCTGGCCGTGATGGTGGGCCGCATACCCAAGGCGGCGGCGGTGAATGCCGTGCTGCAGGCGGCGGGCGGGGTGATCGGGGCCACAGACCGCGCGCTTGTGTCATCTGATCTGCGCGCGCGGCCCGAAAGCATTGTGATAGCCCTGCCCGAAACCCGCGTGACGGCAGGCGGCCTGCTGCGGGTGTTTGGCTGGTATGACAACGAATGGGGCTTTTCCAACCGCATGCTGGATATGGCGTTGCGTATGGGCGCGCAGACCTGAACGGGGCCACCGTCACTTCGGGCATGTTCAGGTCAAACCTGAACTGGTCACGCCTGCACAGGTCACGCCTGCACCGGTCACGCCTGCACAGGTCACGCCTGCACGGGTCACGCCTGCACGGGCGTCAGACGTGCGCGCAGCAGGGCCACGGGATGCGCGCGCAGGGTCAGGCGCATGGCGACGTAATCTTCCACCACCGCCTCACCAGCTGACATGCTGGCAAAGGTCACCGCAGGCTCATCCATCACCTCGCCGTCCAGATCATGCGCAAACAGCGGCAGGGGTTTGTCGCCCGTCAGCGCGCGCGCCGCCCACAGCGCATCACGCCGCGCAAGGCCAAGGCTGGCAAAGCAATCCGCCTCGGCCAGCCGTGTGATCGTGGCCACCTGCACCCCCGCCCTGCGCCACAGATCCGCCACCGCCGCATAGCCATTGCCCCGCGCTGCCGCGATCCACTGCCCCTCATCCTGCGCCAACCCCCTGATCTGCCGGAACCCCAGCCGCAGCGCCAGCACGCCGCCCGGTTGCGGCTCCATCATATTGTCCCACTGGCTGCGGTTGATGCAGGGCGGCAGCACCACCACCCCATGTTCCCGCGCATCACGCACAATTTGCGCAGGCGCATAAAACCCCATCGGCTGGCTGTTCAGCAGCGCACAGGCAAAGATGCCCGGATGGTGGCATTTGATCCAGGCACTGGCATAGACCAGAAAGGCGAAACTCGCCGCATGGCTTTCGGGGAAACCATAGCTGCCGAACCCTTCGATCTGCGCAAAGCAACGCTGTGCGAAATCATCTGCATAACCATTCGCCGCCATGCCCACCAGAAACCGCGCCTTCAGCTCTGTCACATTGCCATGCTTCTTGAACGTCGCCAGTGCCCGGCGCAAACGATCCGCCTCTTCCGGGTCAAACCCCGCCCCCACGATGGCAATCTGCATCGCCTGTTCCTGAAACAGCGGCACCCCCAGCGTTTTGCCCAGCACAGCACCCAGTGCATCGGATGGAAAGGTCATCACCTCTTGGCCGTTCCGCCTTCGCAGATACGGATGCACCATATCGCCCTGAATCGGCCCCGGCCGGATGATGGCCACCTGAATGACCAGATCGTAAAACTTGCGCGGGCGCATGCGCGGCAAAAAGTTCATCTGCGCGCGGGATTCCACCTGAAACACGCCCAGACTATCGGCCTTGCACAGCATGTCATAGGTGGCAGCATCCTCGGCCGGCAGGGTGGCAAGGTCATAGCGGATGTGGTGGTGTGCCGCCATCAGATCAAAGGCCTTGCGGATGCAGGACAGCATGCCAAGCGCCAGAATATCCACCTTGAGGATGCCAAGCGTATCAAT
The DNA here is from genome assembly GCA_043751715.1 of Rhodobacterales bacterium. Classification (GTDB taxonomy): domain Bacteria; phylum Pseudomonadota; class Alphaproteobacteria; order Rhodobacterales; family Rhodobacteraceae; genus JAAFHS01. The sequence continues at coordinate 3,272 of JAYUZO010000049.1, forward strand.
ATCATCCTTGTCCCAGCAAATAACCGTGCGGTCCTCCATCGTGGCGTTTTCGATCGGCACCAGTTCATCCAGCCGCCCTTCGGTGATGATGAACCCCCCCACATGCTGTGACAGATGGCGCGGAAAGCCCTGAATATCCGCGATCAGCGCCATGGCCTGACGCAGGCGCATATCAGTAGGGTCCAGCCCGATTTCGCGCAACCGCGCATCCGTAATGCCCTGCGGCCCGCCCCAACCCCAGATCTGGCTCGACATCGCCCCCAGCGTATCTTCCGACAGACCCATGGCGCGGCCCACCTCGCGCACGGCGCGCTTGCCGCGATAGTGAATGACGGTGGCACACAGCCCCGCACGTTCGCGCCCATAGCGGGCGTAGATGTGCTGGATCACCTCTTCGCGGCGTTCATGTTCAAAATCCACGTCAATATCGGGCGGTTCATTGCGCGCCTCGCTGACAAAGCGTTCAAAAACCATGGTGCCGATTTCGGGGGAAACGGATGTGACGCCAAGCGCATAGCAGACAATGGAATTGGCCGCCGACCCGCGCCCCTGACACAGGATGCCACGGCTGCGCGCGAAATCCACGATGTCATGCACCGTCAGGAAATAGGGCGCGTAATGCAGCTTGTCGATCAGGCGCAATTCATGCGCCATCTGGCGGGTGGATTTTTCAGGGATGCCATCGGGATAGCGCCATGCAAGGCCCGCCTGCGCAAGACGCGTCAGGCGGGCAATGGCGGTTTCATCACCCATGGTTTCCGACGGATATTCATAGCGCAGCATATCAAGGCTGAAGGTACAGCGCGCGGCAATCACCCCGGCCTGGGCCACGGCTGCCGCATGGGCCGGCATCAGGCGCAGCATTTCGGCCCCGCTGCGCAGGCGCTGCTCACCATGCGGCAGGGCCATGCGGCCCAGATCATCAATGCGCACCCCGGTGCGGATGGCGGTCAGCACATCCGCCATGCGGCGGCGTGAGGTGTGGTGCATCAGCGGGCAGGCGGCGGCGACGGCGGGAATGCCAAGGCTGGCGGCCAGCTTTGCAAACCGGTTGAACCGCGCGCCATCCTGCCCGTCATAGCGCGGCGCCAGCACCAGACTGGCCGCACCGGGAAACCGTGCCACAATCTGTGCTGCCTGCACCTGCCACCCAGCCACCCCAGCCCCACCATTGCCCGGATGCAGCAGCAGATCCTGCGCCCCCCCCCACTCCAGCACATCCGCCAAACCCAGATCACAGGTGCCCTTGGCCCCCCGCCTGCGCCCCAGCGTCAGCAACCGGCACAAATGCCGCCAACCTGCACGGTCCTGCGGGATCATCGTCAGGCTGAACCCATCGCGCAGCACCACGCGCGCCGCCGGAATCAACCGCGGCGCATGGCCCACAATGCGTGCAATCTCGCGTGCCTTGGCATGGGCGCGTACGATGCCCGCCACAGAATTGTCATCCGCAATCGCAATGGCCGCCAGCCCAAGGTCCGCCGCACGCTGCATCATCTCCTCCGGGTGCGATGCCCCGGTGAGGAAGGTGAAATTGCTGGTGGCAGACAGTTCGACAAAATCCATGGGCATCGCGTGAACAAAGATAGAACATTGTAGCCGCTACATCGGAAAAGAAAAGGGGCTGCCATCCCCCGGTGGTGGGTCAGTTTGAATCCGGGGCATCCGATTGCGCCGGTTGCGTCTGCTCACGACAAAGGGCCACGCCCGACCGCGGGTGGGTGCAGCAACCTATGATGTAGGCACTTTATGGTTCAACAACTCCCACAGAAGTTCTATGCGAAACGTTGCAATCGCACCCGCCCCCCATTCAATAGATCGGAGGGGCGGTCGGGCCATGCCATTGGTCGCTCGAACCAATGGCGCAACCATTGGCATACCCGGCGGGCTTCGCCCTCGATTCCGGGCAAGAGAAGAAGGAAAGAACGCTCATAAGGGGTGCAAGCCGCGCAGCCGGATTCAAACCGACCCACCACCCATCCCCGCAGGGACGGCAGCCCCCTTTGGCATGGCACCGCCCTGGACGACCGGCCACAGCCTGCGCAGGTTGCCGATGCCGGATGCGTATGTGGGCCAGGACAAAACGCATACAGGTTTTGTTTTTGCCCAAATACGCAAGGAAACCTCATATCAACCGGCACTGACATTGCAGAAATGTGCCACGGCAGTGCCGTTCCAAGGGGGTCAATCCCCCGCAGGGACGGCGGCCCCGTTCAGGCAAACTCGCCTTGGGCAAACCAGCCTGCTGACGCCTCCGCCCCATGCGCGAAATACAGCCACAGCCGCGCGCCGCACATGGTTTCCACGCGCCAGTAATCCCGCATGCCTGATCGCCAGTCCGGGTCATCCAGCCACCATTCCGGCGAAATCCGTTCCGGCCCGGTGGCCACCCGTGTCGCCATGTCACGGCGCCGAAAGCGAAAGGTGGCGGGCGGCGTCGCTTCGGGCGGGGCAGTCACCGCTTCGGGGCGGAACAGCACCAAAGGGCGCGGGCTGCGCGGGCGGGGCCATGGCACATCAGACGGTGCAGACCAGGCAGCGGCATAGGGCATGGTGGCCTTTTCGGGGATATGGCTTTCCCCCGGCTGCAGGCGTTGCACACCGTCATCGCCCAGCCGTGCCCCCAGTTTGCCAATCAGATCGGCCAGCGCCGTATCCGCATGGCCACCCACCTGCCTTTGCCCGGCCACCAGCACAGGGCCGCTGTGTTGCACAGGGGCGCGCGGTTCGGTCTGCACCGCCGACAGGCGCAGACAATCAATGCCAAAGCCTGCATCAATCTGGTCCAGCTTCAACATCAGCAGCGGGCGAATGCGCGCCACCTCATCCGCCGGGCGCGCCAGCGTTACCATCACCTCGTCCACCCGGCCATCCGTGCAGAACGCCTGCAGCCGCACCCGCCGCGCCCCCCGCCCTGCCGCTGTAAGGCGCGCGCACAAGGGCGGCAGCAGCCGGTCCACCCCGGCCTGCACATCTGCCAGCAAACCGATGGGATCGGGAAAGGTCAGCCGCGTGGCAAAGTGCAGTGCCGCCGTTGCAGGCGCCAGCGGTTCGGGCGCGCGGCCCATCGCCTGATCCAGCCGTTGCAGCGTATCGGTGCCAAACCGCCGCGCCAGTGCCGCGCGCGGCAGCGTGGCAATATCGCCCACCCGCCGCAGGCCCAGCCGTGCCAACCCCTCCACCGCAGCCGCATTCAGGCGCAGCGATGCCAGTGGCAACCCTGCCAGCGCCGTATGCAACTGCCCCGGTGCCGCAATCGTGCCCACCGCCACCTGCCCTGCCCCCACACCCCCGGCGGCCGGTGCCACGCCACGTTCCCACCCCCGCCGCTTGCCCGCCCGCGACCGTGTGGCATGCGCCTCCTGGTCAATCGCATCGCCTGACCGCGTGGGTGCCACCGCCTGCCCGGCAAACCGTGCCAGCGCCCAGGCCGCCCCCGGCGTGTCGGCCACCGCCGCCCGCACCGTCAGCCCCAGATCGGCACAATCGCGCGCCACCTCGGCCAAAAGCCCCTCTTCGCCACCAAACAGATGCGCGCAGCCGGCGATATTCACCATCAGCGCATCGGGCGCTTCCTCCGTCACCCAGGGGCTGAACTTGCCCGCCCAGCGTTGCAGCACCGTCAGGAACTGCGCATCGCGTGTGGGGTCAGCATGCCGCGTCAGCAGGCCTGCGCACATCGCCATCGCATCGCGCAAGGGCTGGCCCTGTGACAGGCCCGCCATCTGCGCCTCGGGGTTCACAGACACCAGCACCTGCGCGCCATTCACATCACCCACCACGGCAAAGGGTGCGGGCAATACCAACGGCCAGCGCCGCAGCACGCGTTCCACGGCAAGGCGCGGAAACCACAGGGAAAGGATACGCCGCGCGGCCATGGCAGTGGTCCGGTTTGTTCTGTATATGTTCTTATAGCGGGGCACGGGTGGCAGAGTCGAGGGGGGAGTGGGCGGGGGGATGGGGCGGGCAATCATTCCTGACACAGCGCTGTCAGGAAGGCTGTGGTTGATAGGGGCATCTGGCCATGAAAGGAACATCAGATGCAACGACAGGCGATCAATCCGTGGGGGTGGTCATTGCCACTGGGCTACCATCAGGGCGAGGTGGTGACAGGTGCGCGCAGGCAGTTGACCTGCGCCGGGCAAACCGCGGTGGACGCCGCAGGGGTGCCGCAGTTTTTGGGCGATATGCGCGGGCAGGTTGGCCTTGCGTTGGATAATATGGCCGCGGTGCTGACACAGGCTGGCATGGGTCTGGCAGATGTGACGGGGATCACCGTCTATGCCACCGATGTGGACGCAGCCTTGCAGAACTTTGATCTGCTGGGCATGCGGTTCGGGCCATTGGGCGCAGCACCGCCGATGACACTGATCGGCGTCACCCGGCTGGCGGTGCCGGGGATGATGATTGAAATCACGGTGACTGCGGCAGATTAAAAACCGTCGTGCCCCTTGCAGCGATGCCTTCCCCACCGGACCAGTGGGGTGGGGGCAAGCAGGGTGGGGGCACCCCACGCGCCCCGCAGACAAAGTGAAAGGCGCATGGGTTTCACCCACCCTGCACAGCGACAATCGGTTATACTGACATCACGCAACCTGACCTGTGAAAGGATCATGCCATGCGGCGTGCAGAAAGGCTGTTCCGGCTGGTGAACGAAATGCGCGCGCGCGATCTGTGCCGGGCCGATGATCTTGCCCACCAACTGGAGGTCAGCGTGCGCACCATTTACCGCGATATCGCCCATCTGCAGGGGTCAGGCCTGCCGATAGATGGCGCGCCCGGCGTGGGCTATCTGTTGCGCCGGGGGTTCGATCTGCCAAACGTGACATTCACCCATGATCAGGTGGCCGCACTGGCCGTGGGCCTGTCATTCGTGGAAGGCCGGGGTGATCCGGTGCTGGCAAAAGCTGCGGCCGAGGTGCGGGCCAAACTGCAGGCCAGCATGCCCGCACCCGAGGCGCGCGTGCTGGCCGATGCGCCCTACCTTGCTGTGCCCCAGCGCGGTGCCGGGCCGATGGTTGCCTTGCGCGTGGCCATCCGCAAGCGGCGCGTGGTGACGATGGGGTATGCAGACGGCGCAGGTCAGCCCACACTGCGGCGGGTGCGGCCTTTGGCGGTATGGAGCCTGCCCGACGGCTGGATGTTCACCAGCTGGTGCGAGCTGCGCCGCGATTTCCGCACGTTCCGGCTGGACCGGATCACCGATTTTGCCGTGACCGATATGCACTTCACGGATGATCCGGACAAGGGGCTTGCGGCGTTTCTGGAACAGGATCAGTGCAAGGGGGAATGACGCCTGCGTAAAAAGACCGCGTAAGGTTCCGGCAGACATGCCATCTGCCACAGCCTGCCGATGCGGTTTTTCACTGCCTGCCCGCCCCACATCATCGGACGGCCCCGTGGCAGTACAGCCCGGACCAATCCCCAGCGGCAACATGTGACAGCGCAGATCATCCCTCAAAACGGCCGCACTGCCGTGTCAGTAACAGGCGATCTTTGCAATCGTGCCATCCTCGGCGATTTCAAAGTTCAGCCGGTTCGGCGCAAAATCTGCCGTCACAGCCGTACCCGGTTCGATCATCCGCACCGGCACTGCAAATTTCATCGTCTCAAGGATGGTTTTCGCCTGCCCCACCATATCCTGCAACTCTGCCGCACCGCAGGCATCAACCCCTGCCGTCCGACCCGGCAAGCCAGACTCAACAGGGTCTGCAGCGGGCTGACATGCCGCAAGCGCCAGCACCCAGAACAAATGACGCTTCAACGTACCACCCCCCCGTTTTCACCCTCAACCCAGACTATGCGCTTTTGCAGCCCAGGCAAGACCATGCCGGTTCGCGCCCCGCCCATAGGCCTTGCCCTGCCGAGCACTTTGCCCATATGCCTTGCATGCAGCCCGTCATGTCCGCAGGTCGCAGGCCGCGCGGCGGACTTGCAGAAGCAGGCCGCCTGTGATGCCGTTGATGCGCTGATGGCTGACCTGCAATAACAGTTTGGCCTGCCTTTCACCCCGCAGGGCGGGCCAGATCACCATTGCCTTTGGCGCGCCTTTCCCGCAGCTTGCCCTGAATTCAGATGGGGGTTGGCGATGCTTACACGGGCAGCAGTGGCAATGGCGGCGGGGCAGCCGCTGGTGGTGATGGACGTACACCTTGCCGACCCGCGTGAGGGTGAGGTGCTGGTGGAAATCAAGGCCACGGGCATTTGCCACACCGATGAATTCACGCTGTCCGGCGCAGACCCGGAAGGGCTGTTTCCCGCCATTCTGGGGCATGAGGGCGCGGGCGTGGTGATTGCTGTCGGCCCAGGGGTCAAAAGCCTGAAGGTGGGTGATCATGTCATCCCGCTGTATACACCCGAATGCCGCGAATGCCCCAGCTGCCTGTCCCGCAAGACCAACCTTTGCACCGCCATCCGCGCCACCCAAGGCCAGGGCCTGATGCCCGATGGCACCACGCGGTTTTCCATGCTCGATGGCACGCCGATCTTTCACTACATGGGCTGTTCGACCTTTGCCAACCACACCGTCATGCCCGAAATCGCCCTTGCCAAGGTGCGCGACGATGCACCGTTCGACAAGATCTGCTACATCGGTTGCGGCGTGACCACCGGCATAGGCGCCGTGCTGAACACCGCCAAGGTCGAGATTGGCGCCAAGGCCGTGGTCTTTGGGCTGGGGGGCATCGGGCTGAACGTGCTGCAGGGCCTGCGGATGGCGGGTGCCGACATGATCATCGGCGTTGATATCAACAATGACCGCCGGGAATGGGGCGAACGTTTTGGCATGACGCATTTCGTCAACCCGCGCGAGATTGAGGGGTCAGTCGTGCAACACATCGTCGATATGACCAAGACGCCGTTTGATAAGATTGGCGGGGCGGACTATTCATTTGATTGCACCGGAAACGTCAAGGTGATGCGCGATGCGCTGGAATGCACGCACCGGGGCTGGGGCGTTTCGGTGGTGATCGGGGTGGCACCTGCCGGGGCCGTGATCGAAACGCGGCCCTTCCAGCTGGTCACGGGCCGGGTGTGGAAGGGCACGGCGTTCGGCGGCGCACGGGGCCGCACCGATGTGCCAACGATTGTTGATTGGTACATGGACGGCAAGATCGAGATCGACCCGATGATCACGCATATCCTGCCGCTCGATCGCATCAACGAAGGCTTTGATCTGATGCACCGGGGCGAAAGCATACGCAGCGTGGTGGTGTTCTAGATGGCGCGGTGTCATGGACGCAGACGGCAGGATCAG
>JAYUZO010000050.1:0-28258 GCA_043751715.1 Rhodobacterales bacterium
TGTACGGTGTTGGCGGCGATGATGTGCTGGTTGACAGCGGCGGCGTGCAACAGCTGTGGGGCGGCGACGGGCGCGATATCTTTCTGTTTGTTGATGGCGATCAGGCGCAGGACAGGATCATGGATTTTGTTCTGGGTCAGGATGCAATTGATCTGTCACGCTGGGGTGCCAGCAGCATTGATCAACTTGCCATTGTTGAGCGCACCAATGCTGCTGGCGTGGCTCTTGGTGAACTGCTGATTTCCTACAACGGTGAAGCGCTGGTTCTGGAAGGCTACACTGCGGCACGCATTCCCCAGTTCAATGCGTCCAGCTTTATTTTCGCTGATCCCACGCAGATCAATGCAAACCGCTGGGCGGGTGCGACAGTGGACGGCACCGTCGGCAATGATCTGATGAACGGGGCCTTCCGCGACATGGATGGTCAGGGAATTTCTGGCGGTGGCCAGACAATTCAGGGGAATGCCGGAAACGATACGATCTTTGATGGCCCCGGCAATGATCAGATCTTTGGCGGTGACGGCAACGATATCCTGTATAATGGCGCAGGTGCCGACACGGTGGATGGCGGCGCGGGGCGTGATGAGTTAAGCTATGCTTATGCCGACGGCGGTATCCTGTTTGACATGGCCAATCAGATGGCCAATGCCGGGCAGGCGACGGGCGACCGGGCGACAACCATCGAATGGCTGCACGGATCAGACTTTTCCGATGTCATCTTTGGTGGATCGCTGGCCACCATCTATGGCCGCGCTGGCGATGACTACATCCGCGACGGGGCAGGGGTGCAACAGCTGTATGGCGGTGCGGGCCTTGATACCTTTGCCTTTGGCGTGGGTGATCGCGCGTCGGACCGGGTGCTTGATTTCACGATCGGGCAGGACAAGCTGGATATCAGTGCATGGGGCGTAACCTCGCTGTCGCAACTGACCATCACGGCGCGTTCGACAACTGCTGGAAATGGGACAGTGCGGAATGATGTTCTGGTCACTTTTGGCCGGGATAACATCATTCTTGACGGGCTTACAGCAACCGACCGCGCCAACCTGACGGCAGAGTCGTTTGTGTTTACACCGCCCGCCGCACCTGCCGCGCGCATGGCATCGTTTGCACCAACGTCGACTGCTGACAGTGGGCAATCCGGTGCCCCAGCTGCCCAAACGACGCCAACTGCCGGGGCAGTTGCGTCATTGGCAGCCTCGGTCGCACTTGCGGCAACATCCGCCGCGCAGGACAGTCTTAGCTTCCGGTCATCTGCCGCGCCGGTCGTACAGTTTGTATCCTTTGCCAACCTGTCCAGCGCCATTGACGGTGATGCCTTGTCCAGCGGGCCAACTGGCGGTGCGCAGGCTGCTGCTGCACCAGACAGCGGCGTGCTTGTTGACCCTGCAACCACAGTGACCGCATTCCTGAGTGCGACGCAGCTGGCGGCACTGGATGACAACCAGTTCTCGTTCTACTGACCGTAAGGCAAATGCAAGGCACGCCACATGGCCAGTAAGACACAGGAATTTGGCAAGAACCGTTTCAAGGATGCCCTGCGCAGATTGCGCGGGGCCTTTCTGCTGGCCGGGCTGTTCAGCGCCGGGGTGAACCTGCTGATGCTGACCGGCCCGATGTTCATGCTGCAGGTCTATGACCGCGTTCTGGCATCGGGGTCTGTGCCCACGCTGATCGGCCTGTCGATTGTGGTTCTGGTGCTGTTTGCCTTTATGGGCCTGTATGATTTTTTGCGCGTGCGCCTGCTGTCGCGCGCTGGCTATCACCTTGACCGCGATCTTGGCGATGCCGGTTTTGACGAATGGCTGGCCAGCGGCATTCGCGGCAATCGTCAGAACCGCCGCCCGCTAAGCGATATTGCCGTGTTGCGCGGGTTTCTGGCAAGCCCGGCGATGCTGGGTATCTTTGATCTGCCATGGGTGCCGTTTTACCTGATCGTCGTGTTTTACATCCACCCCTGGCTGGGGTTTCTGACCCTTGGCGGTGCGGTGATTGTGACCATTGCCGCACTGGCCGGGCAATGGCTGACCGAGCCCGGCTATAAACGGGCCATGGGCATGGACGCAGGCGAAAGCTTTTTCGTGGAACAAGCCTATCGCAACGCTGAACCGGTGATTGCCCTTGGCATGGCAGACCGCGTGCGCGGCCGCTGGCGGCGTATGCATGATGATGGGTTGTCCAGCGGCCAGCAGGCGGGCGATTGGTCCGAGGGGCTGTCGGCCTTTTCCAAATCTTTCCGGATGTTGTTGCAATCGGCCATGCTGGCACTTGGCGCCTATCTTGCGATCTATCAAAGCATTTCTGCGGGCATGATCGTTGCCACCTCGATCATAGCCGGGCGCGCGTTGGCACCGATTGATCAGGTCATCGGGCAATGGCGGTCCATCGTGCGTGCGCGTGAAGCCCACCGCCGTCTGGCCGAGGTGCTGGCCACCCCCGCGCCCAAGGCGGCTGCCGTGACGCTGCCTGCACCGCAAGGGCATCTGGCGGTGCTGGCCGTCACCAAGTTTGCACCGGGCCAGACCATCCGCGCTGATCGCCCGCCGATCCTGTCAAACGTGACCTTTGCCTTGTCGCCCGGTGATGCACTTGGTGTGATCGGCCCCTCGGCCTCGGGCAAATCCACACTCGCGCGGCTGCTGGTGGGCGCGTGGCAGGCCGATTCAGGTGAAATCCGTCTGGATGGTGCGACCTATGATCAATGGGATTCCATCGCCCTTGGCCCGCATATCGGCTATCTGCCGCAATCGCTGGAACTGCTGTCGGGCACCGTGCGCGATAACATCTGCCGCTTTGACCCCAATGGAAAAGATGAAGATATCATCGCCGCCGCCCAGCTTGCCGGGGTGCATGACATGATCCTGTCCCTGCCCAAAGGCTATGCCACCGAAATCGGCCATGGCACACCGCCCCTGTCTGGTGGGCAGGTGCAGCGCGTGGGCCTTGCGCGCGCGCTGTACGGCAACCCCCGGCTGGTTGTGCTGGATGAGCCGAACTCAAACCTTGATGCCATCGGGGATGAGGCATTGATGCGCGCGATCATGGTCTGCCGTGAACGTGGCGCAACCCTGATCATCATGGCGCACCGGCCATCTGCGATTGCCAGCGTCAACAAGGTGCTGGTGCTGCAAAATGGCACCGTCGCGCATTTTGGTGACAAGGATACCGTGCTGGCGCAGGCTGTGCGGCCTGCCGCAACCCTTGTCAAACGGGTGCAGGATGCTGGTTGATGCCCCCGCCGCACCAGAGGTACGCATGGGCCGCGCCGGTTTGGTGGCGATTGTGTCTGGCATCGGGCTGTTTCTGGCCCTGCTGGTCTGGGCCATTGTCACCCAGATCAATGGGGCGGTGGTTGCCCAAGGCACCATCGCCGTTCTGGGCAAACCAAAGGCTGTGCAGCACCTTGATGGCGGTATTGTGCAGGATATTCTGGTGGCTGATGGTGATCTGGTTGCACAGGGTCAGGTTCTGATCCGGCTGGACCCGACCCTGCTGCAAGCCAATCTTGAAATTTATCGCAACCGTCTGGCGGAATCCTCAGCCCGTCTGGCACGCCTGCATGCCGAACAATCGGCGGCCACCGATATTGTCTTTGATGATGCACAACCCCTGCTGACAGGGCGCGATCGAGCCACCGTGCAAAACATGGAGCGTGATATCTTTGCTGCGCGGGCCGCCATTCAGACCGGGCGCAAATCACAGCTGGAAGAACGTATCCGGCAGTTCGGCAACCAGATTGCCGGGGTTGATGCGCTGATTGCCGCCAAGCGCGAACAGGTTGGATACATTGAACAGGAACTGGCGCGGCAGGAAGAACTGGCTGCGCGTGGGCTGGGGCGGGATGCTGATGTATTGACCCTGCAAGGCAACCGCGCCGATCTGCTGGGCCAGATTGCCGAACACCTGACCGAATCCGCCCGCATCGAAAATTCGATCCGCGACGGGGAGTTGGAGATATTGCAAGCCGACCGCCAGTTTCGTGAAGAGGCGGTGACGACGATGCAGGACACCAACCAGCAGATTGAGGAACTGATTCAGCAGATCGTCAGTACCGAAAGGCAACTTGCGCGGATCGAAATCGTAGCCCCGGTTGCTGGCAACGTCCATGAAATGCAGGTCGTCACCGAAGGCGGGATCGTGCCGCCCGGTGCCCTGATTGCCCAGATCATTGCCACCGGTGAAGCGCGCGCTTTCGAGTTTCGCGTGGCCCCCACCTCGGTCGATAACATTCATCCTGGGCAGGACGTGCGCCTGCGCTTTGCCGCCTTCAACCCGCGCACGACGCCAGAGGTCCACGGCAAGGTCGCCAGCATCTCACCTACCACAGTGATGGATGAGGCGACTGGGATGACGTTTTTCCGGGTGTTTGTGAATGTATCACCGCAGGAACTTGCGCGCCTTGGCGATCTGGAACTTTTGCCCGGTATGCCGATTGAGGGCTATATCAGCACAGGCAGCCGTTCGGTGGCAGATTACCTGACGCGGCCTGTGGTTGATAGTCTGGCCAAGGCGTTCCGAGAGGAATAGGCGCAGGTTCCCTGCAGCGGCATTTGACCGCTTCGTCATAGGGCATATGGCGTGACCAGCACAAAGATCTCCATCATGCTGGCGAAATCGGGGGCCATCACCGGCCCGCCAACCGTAAAAAGACCGGAAAACGCAGCCTGGCGGTAGTCCGGCACTGTGCCGCGCATGTGTGATGCAGCGTGCCTTGCCATGGAAATCCTTATGGGCACCATATCCCGACCTTTTGTGAAACAGGGCTTCACCCGGCGGCGGGCGCGGCTTAGGCTCTGCGCCAAGCACATGGGGACGCAAATTTGCCGAACATTCTGATCACAGGGGCTGGCAGCGGGATTGGCCGGTCCACAGCGCAGGCCTTTGCCGCCGCAGGCTGGGATGTGGCGGTGCTGGGGCGCACTGAATCTGCCTTGCGCGAAACGGCCCCGGCGGGGCTGATCTTGCCATGTGATGTGACGGACGCGGCACAGGTGGATGCGGCGTTTGGCACGGTCAAGGCGGCGTGGGGTGCTGGATGTGCTGTTCAACAATGCAGGTCAGGCGCTGAAACCCACCCTGATTGACGAGATTGCGGTGGAGGATTGGTTGCGCGTGTCTGGCGTGAACATCACGGGCATGTTTTTATGTGCGCGTGCGGCGTTCGGGCTGATGCGGCATCAGACGCCGCAGGGTGGGAGGATCATCAACAACGGGTCGATCAGCGCCTATGTGCCGCGCCCCGGTTCGGTGCCCTATACCACCAGCAAACACGCGGTCACGGGCCTGACGCGCACCATCGGGCTGGACGGGCGCGCGTTCAACATTGCCTGCGGGCAGATCGACATCGGCAATGCGCTTACCGATATGGCGGCGGGGTTCACCAAAGGCGTGGTGCAGGCGGATGGCAGCACACGGGTCGAGCCGGTGATGGATGTGGCGCATGTGGCAGAGGCGGTGCTGAACATGGCGCGGCTGCCGCTGGATGTGAACGTGCCGTTCATGACGATCATGGCGCGCGATATGCCGTATATCGGCCGGGGGTAGGGCGCGCCGAACCTAGCGCGCGTGCGCATCGCGTCAGTGCGAGCGGCCACCAGAAGGCCCGCCTTAGCCCTGTGCCAAAAACCCGCCATAGCTGCCCTGACTGAACACCAACGGTGCGCCGTCACGGTAAATCACGCGTCCCACCCGCCCCACCACGATCAGATGATCGCCGCCATCATGCGTGGCGTGCAGCGTGCAATCAAACCGCGCCAGCGCATCTGTCAGCACCGGCACGCCATCTGCGTTCGCCACCTGATCCAGCCCGTCAAATCCAGCACCCCCCCGCACAAACCGCGCGCCGATGCCCGCCTGATCTTCCGCCAGCACATGAATGGCAAAGGCTTGCGCCGTGGAAAACACCGCAAACCGTGACGAGGCCCGCGCTGGCGACCACAGCACCAACGGCGGGTCCAGCGACAGCGCTGCAAAGCTGTTGGCGGTAAAGCCCATCGGGCCATCCGGCCCCACAGCCGTGATCACCGTCACACCCGTGGCAAAGCGTCCTAACGCATGCCGAAAGGCGCGCAGGTCTGATTCTGGTGCAAACCCTGCTGTCGTCATGTGCTGTCCGTTCATTCTGCTGCCCGTGTTGTCCTGTGCCACATCACCTAAGCCTTGGCCATGCCCGGTCAAGCAGGCTGACGCTTGGCGCGCGGCAAGGAACCGGATAAGCCTGTGTCTGAAATGAGGGATGGCATGATCAAGACCTATGTCAGCAGTAACGGCGGGCTTGCCCCCATGGCACCGGATACGCCGTTGGATCAGGCGCTGTGGATTGATTTGTACCGCCCGCAGCCCGAACAGGTGGATGCCGTGCGTGCGCTTGGGGTGGATGTGCCATCGCTGGCCGATATGGAAGAGATCGAGATTTCCAACCGGCTGTACCGCGAAGGGGCCTTGGATTACATGACCATCGTGCTGCCCGGCCAGACGCCGGAAGGCGCGCAGATTGCAGCCCCGGTGACGCTGATCGTGGGGCCCGACCGCATGGTTACCGTGCGCCACCATGCGCCGCGGCCGTTTGAAACCTTTTCCGCGCGGGCTGACAAATCGGCCAACGGATGCGATGTGGCGCAAGAGGTGTTTCTGGGCCTGACCGGTGAGATTATCGGGCGGCTGGCTGACCTGCTGGAAACCTCGGGCAAGGCGCTGGATGTGGTGGGTGCTGCGGTGTTCAGCGTGGCCGATGGCCGGGGCAAGCGGCAATCCATGGGGGCGGTGCTGGCCCGCATTGGGGCCGAGGGTGAGGCGTTGGGCCGGGTGCGGCTGGCCTGCCTGACGCTGGAACGCGCGCTGTCATTTTACGCGCAGGCGCGTGAGGGCGACGGGGCACAGCGCGCGTCAGTGGCGCAGGCGGTGAAAAGCCTGACAAAAGATGTGCAATCCCTGGAGGTGCATGCCGATTATCTGTCCAGCCGGGTGGGCCTTGCATCGGACGCGGCGCTTGGCATGATCAATCTGGAACAGAATGCCACGGTGCGGATCGTATCGGTGGTGGCGGTGCTGTTCCTGCCGCCCACGCTGATTGCCAGCGTGTATGGCATGAATTTCACCCACATGCCCGAACTGGCGCAATGGTGGGGATATCCGATGGCGGTGGGGGCGATGGTGGCATCGGCTGTGCTGACCTATGTGTTCTTCCGCTGGAAGAACTGGCTGTAAGGGGGGATGAGGACCATGCTGCAACCATCTGCATTCACAGCGAAAGGCCGGTTTTGGCGCGGCAATATCCACACCCATTCCACCCGGTCGGACGGCGTGCTTGACCCGGCTGAAGTGGTGCGCCGTTACCGGGCCGAAGGGTATGATTTTCTGGCCCTGACCGATCATTTCGTCGGGCAGTACGGCTATCCGATCACCGATACGCGCGGGCTGCGTGATGCTGGGTTTACCACGATTCTGGGGGCGGAACTGCACGCGGGCGCGCAGGAAAACGGTGAGCTGTGGCACATTCTGGCGGTGGGCCTGCCCCCCGATTTTGCACCCAGCCACACGCCGGACTGGAAGCCCGTGCCGGGGCAGGAAACCGGCCCTGCGATTGCGGCAAGGGCGGTCGCGGCGGGGGCGTTTGTGGCCATTGCACATCCGCAATGGTCGGGCCTGACGGTGGCAGATGCGGCGTCGATCACGGCGGCGCACGCGATTGAGGTGTATAATCACGGCTGCTTTGCCGGCTGTGACCGGGCTGATGGCGGGGCGATTGCTGACCAGTTGCTGGAAGCGGGGCGGCATCTGAACCTGATCGCCACGGATGACGCGCATTTTCATGAACCGGATCATTTTGGCGGTTGGGTCATGGTGCGGGCCGAACACAACACACCAGAGGCGCTGCTGGCGGCGCTGAAGGCGGGGCATTTCTATTCCAGTCAGGGGCCAGAGTTGCGGGATGTGCGGGTCTATGCTGACCGGGTCGAGGTAGACTGTTCAGCGGTGCGCACGATCATCGTGCAGGGGCACGGGATGGCCGCCAAGGCGGTGCACGGCCACAGCCTGACACGGGGCACGGTGCCGCTGACCCGGTTTGCGGGCAGCCCCTATCTGCGGGTGACGGTGATTGACCATGCAGGCAAAAAGGCATGGAGCAATCCGGTTTATCCGCCTGTCATTGCCGCGTGACAAGACGCACGCGGGCCGCCGCGGCAGACCCGGTGGTGCGGCCCCCGCGTTCATAGCCGATGGCGCACCCCCGGAGTATCTTGCAATAAGTAAAGCCAGAAGGGCTTAGTCGGGCAGGATACCCGGCAGGCGCAGTCCCATGGCGCGGGCGTGATCGCGCGCAATGTCGTAGCCAGCATCGGCGTGGCGCATGACACCGGTGGCCGGGTCATTCCACAGCACATTGTTCAGGCGGCGGGCGGCATCAGGGGTGCCATCGGCGACAATGACCATGCCGGAATGCTGCGAATAGCCCATGCCAACACCGCCACCGTGGTGCAGCGAAACCCATGTGGCACCGGATGCGGTGTTCAGCAGGGCGTTCAGCAGCGGCCAGTCGGACACGGCATCCGATCCGTCAAGCATGGCTTCGGTCTCGCGGTTGGGGCTGGCGACCGAGCCACTGTCAAGATGATCACGCCCGATCACGATGGGTGCCTTCAACTCACCACTGGCGACCATATCGTTGAACATCAGGCCCGCGCGGTGCCTGTCACCAAGGCCGATCCAGCAGATGCGGGCTGGCAGGCCCTGAAAGGCAATGCGGTCAGCGGCCATATCCAGCCAGTTGTGCAGGTGGGTGTTTTCGGGAAACAGGCGCTTCATCGCGGCGTCGGTTTTATAGATATCCTCGGGGTCACCCGACAGGGCCACCCAGCGGAACGGGCCAATGCCACGGCAGAACAGCGGGCGGATGTAGGCGGGCACAAAGCCCGGAAAGGCAAAGGCGTTTTCCAGCCCCTCGTCCTGCGCGACCTGCCGGATATTGTTGCCATAATCCAGCGTCGGCACCCCGGCATTCCAGAAATCCACCATGGCGGCGACATGGGTTTTCATTGACGTTTTTGCGGCGCGTTCAACGGATTTGGGATCGCTTTCGCGCGCGGCGCGGGCCTGTTCAACGGTCCAGCCCTGCGGCAGATAGCCGTTCAGCGGGTCATGGGCGCTGGTCTGATCGGTCACGATATCGGGGCGCATGCCGCCCGATGTCATCCGCGCATAAAGTTCGGGGAACACATCGGCGGCATTGCCAACAAGGCCCACCGATTTCGCTTCACCTTTGGCCGTCCAGTCAGCAATCAGGGCCAGCGCTTCATCCAAAGTCTGAGCTTTGGCATCTACGTATCTGGTCCGAATACGAAAATCGATCCGCGTCTCATCACATTCCACCGCCAGACAGCAGGCCCCCGCCATCACCGCAGCAAGCGGTTGTGCCCCGCCCATGCCACCCAAACCGCCCGTCAAAATCCAGCGCCCCGTCAGATTGCCGCCGTAATGCTGACGGCCCGCTTCGGCAAAGGTTTCATAGGTGCCCTGCACAATGCCCTGGGTGCCGATGTAAATCCATGACCCCGCGGTCATCTGGCCATACATCGCAAGGCCCTTTTTATCGAGCTCGTTGAAATGGTCCCATGTCGCCCAATGCGGCACCAGGTTGGAATTGGCGATCAGCACGCGGGGGGCGTCCGCATGCGTGCGGAAAATGCCCACGGGTTTGCCCGATTGCACCAACAGGGTTTCGTCCGGTTCCAGATCACGCAGGGCCGCACAGATGCGGTCAAAATCCTCCCATGTGCGGGCGGCGCGGCCGATGCCACCGTAAACCACCAGCTCATGCGGGTTTTCGGCCACATCGGGGTGCAGGTTGTTCATCAACATGCGCAAGGGGGCCTCGGTCAGCCAGCT
This sequence comes from Rhodobacterales bacterium, assembly GCA_043751715.1. Taxonomy (GTDB): domain Bacteria; phylum Pseudomonadota; class Alphaproteobacteria; order Rhodobacterales; family Rhodobacteraceae; genus JAAFHS01. The sequence goes on from JAYUZO010000050.1 coordinate 9,886, forward strand.
TTTTGCGGTGATTTCAGTGCCGGTAGCGGGAAAGATGTCGCGGGTGTTGTGGCGGGTCATCGGGGCCTCACAAAGTGGGAAGGGGGGTGCGGCAAGCGGTGGCAAGGCTGCCATCGGAGACAAGGGCTGCGGCTTTGGCCAGATCAGGGGCCATGAAACGATCATCGGTCAAGGCAGAGATATGTTTGCGCAAGTGGCTGATAACGCTGCGCAAAGGGGCAGACGTGGCAAGCGGCGCGCGGTGTTCAATGCCCATGGCGGCGCACATCGCCTCAACCCCCAGAATGACGGACAGGTTGGTGTTCATCCGCATCAGACGGCGGGCCCCGTGGGCGGCCATGCTGACGTGATCTTCCTGATTGGCCGATGTAGGGGTGCTGTCAATAACTGTGGGGTGGGCTGCGTGTTTATTCTCGCTCATCAAAGCCGCCGTCGTGACCTCGGCGATCATCAGGCCAGAGTTGAGGCCGGGGTTCGGCGTCAGGAACGCGGGCAGATCGAATGACAGGGTCGGATCGACCATCAGCGCCACACGGCGCTGTGCAATGGCGCCGATTTCGCTGATGGCTAGGGCGATCATATCTGCAGCAAAACCAACGGGTTCCGCGTGGAAGTTACCACCGGAAATGATACCATCTGACAGCACAAGCGGGTTATCCGTGGCGGCGTTCGCCTCAATCTCCAGCGTGCGGGCGGCCATGCGCAACACGTCCATCGCGGCCCCGGTGACCTGCGGTTGACAGCGGATGCAATAGGGATCTTGCACGCGGGTATCGCCATCACGGTGGCTTTCGCGGATCACGGACCCCGCTAGCAGCGCGCGCATGGCGGCTGCGGCCTCAATCTGGCCCGCGTGACCGCGCAGGGCGTGGATTTCGGGGTGCAGGGGTGCTGTGGAACCCATGATGGCATCGGTGGACAAGGCGCTGATAACAAGGGCAGTTTGCGCGGCGCGCCAGGCATCAAACAGGCCGGCAAGGGCATAGGCGGTTGAAAACTGCGTGCCGTTGATCAGGGCCAGACCTTCCTTGGGGCCAAGCACCAGCAGCGGCAATCCGGCCTGTTTCAGGGCATCGGCGGCGGGCAGGGTCTGGCCTGCGACGGTGACCATGCCAGTGCCGATCATCGCGGCGGCCATATGGGCAAGGGGGGCAAGATCACCACTGGCCCCGACCGAGCCTTGGGCGGGGATCACGGGGGTGATGTCATGGGCAAGCAAGCCCTCAATCTGGGCGATCACATCCCACCGCACACCCGATGCGCCACGGCCCAGTGACAGCAGTTTCAGGGCCATCATCAGGCGGGTGACGTTGCGGGGCATGGGGTCACCCACGCCACAGCAATGTGAAAGGATCAGGTTTTTCTGCAAAGTTTCAGTATCTTGCGGGTTTATCTTAAGGTTGGCGAGTTTGCCAAACCCGGTGTTCACGCCGTAAACAGCCGCCGTGCCAGCGGCGGCGGCGGCAATGCGGGCAGCGGCGGCATTCACGCCTGCGCGGGCCGATTGCGGCAAAACGGCAGGGGCAGCGCTGCGATAAAGGCGTTCCAGCTGTTCCAGTGTGGTGGTGCCGGGGTGCAGGATTTCAGGTGTCAAAGACGCCTCCAACAATACGGTGGCGCAGGGGGGTAGACCCGATGCGATAGGACAGTTCAGCCGGATGGGCGGCATCCCAGATGCACAGATCGGCGCGTTTTCCCGGCGCGATGGTGCCACGGTCATGCAGCGCCAGCGCGCGGGCGGCGTGGATGGTGGTGCCTTGGAGAGCCTCAAGCGGGGTCATGCGGAACAGGGTGCAGGCCATGTTCATGGCCAGTGGAAGCGATGTCATGGGGGATGATCCGGGGTTGCAATCGGTGGCGACGGCCTTGGGCACACCGGCTGCGCGCAGGGCGGCGATGGGGGGTAAGTGATTGTCACGTAACGTATAAAACGCACCGGGCAGGATGACGGCGACAGTGCCGGCGGCGGCCATGGCGGCAATCCCGGCATCGGAAAGATGTTCCAGATGGTCGGCGGACAGCGCATGGTGGCGGGCGGCAAGGGCGGCACCTTCAAGGTTGGTCAGCTGTTCGGCGTGCAGTTTGACGGGCAGGCCAAGGGCACGGGCGGCGGTAAACAGGCGGTCAACCTGCGCGGGGGAAAAAGCGATGGTTTCGCAGAAGGCGTCAACAGCGTCGATCAGGCCCCACGCGTGGGCCTGTTGAAGTGAGGGGATGGCGACCTGATCGATGTAATCATCGGCACGGCCGGTGTATTCGGGTGGGATGGCGTGGGCGGCAAGGTGGGTGGTCAGCACACCCATCCGGCGCAGGGCGGGAATGCGACGGGCTGTGCGCAGGATGGTCAGTTCTGATGCAATATCAAGGCCATAGCCGGATTTGATTTCCACGGTGGTGGTGCCTGCAGCGGCCATCAGATCAAGGCGGGGCAGGGATTGGGCGAGCAGATCGGCCTCGGTTGCGGCGCGGGTGGCGGTGACGGTGGAGAGGATTCCACCCCCGGCGCGGGCGATATCGGCGTAAGCAGCACCGTTCAGGCGAGCCTCGAATTCCTGCGCGCGGTCACCGGCAAAGAGGACGTGGGAATGGCAATCAATCAGGCCGGGGGTGACAAGGCGGCCCATGCAATCAAGGGGTTGAAGGCCGGAATAGGCGGCGGGCAAGTTGGCCATGGGCCCGGCCCAGTCGATTTTGCCATGGGCGACGGCGACGGCGGCATTGGTCAGCAGGCCGTAACCATCGGTCATGGTGGCAAGCGTGGCGTGGGTCAGAAGCATGCCCATTGGTGTGCGATCCCCGGTGAGTCTGTGGTTATTATGTCTATACATATTATTGCGTCAAGGCTATTATGTATGCACATAATATTCGGAAGGGGCCGCCGATGCAGATTCACGCCAAAACCGCGCTGTTACCCAATGGCTGGGCGCAAGATGTGCGGGTTACCGTGGCCGACGGGCGGATCAGCAGGGTTGAAATTGGCGTTCCGGGGGGCAAAGGGATTTTGGCTCCGGCCCCGGTGAACCTGCACAGCCATACGTTCCAGCGGGCGATGGCGGGGCTGACGGAAAAGCGCACGGCAGGGCAGGACAGTTTCTGGACGTGGCGGGCGCTGATGTACCGGTTTCTGGATCAGCTATCGCCCGATGACGTGCAGGCGATTGCGGCGCAGTGTTTCGTGGAAATGGCCGAAGGTGGGTTCGCGGCAGTGGCGGAGTTTCATTACCTGTACCACGCGGTGGGGGGCGGGCGCTATGCCAACCCGGCAGAGATGGCCGTGCGGATTGTGGCGGCGGCGGAGGAGGCGGGGCTGGGGCTGACGCTGCTGCCGGTGCTGTATGAACGGGGGGGGTGTGATGGGCGGGCCTTGGGCGGCGGGCAGTTGCGGTTTGGCAATGACATGGACCAGTTTGCCGATCTGTGGGTGCGGGCAGCCAAGGCGCTGACACGGGGCGATGATGTGATCGGTGTGGCGCCGCATTCGCTGCGGGCGGTATCGGCGCAGGGGCTGACGGCGGTGGCAGGGCTTACGCCGGATGCGCCGTTGCATCTGCATATCGCCGAACAGGTGGCCGAGGTGGATGAGGTGTTGGCGCATATGGGTGCGCGGCCTGTGGAGTGGCTGCTGGCCAATGCCGATGTGGATGCGCGGTGGTGTGCTGTGCATGCCACGCAGATGCAGCCGCATGAAACGCGGGGGCTGGCCAGAACGGGGGCGGTCGCGGGCCTGTGCCCGATTACCGAGGGCAATCTGGGTGACGGGATCTTTGACGGGCCGGGGTGGATTGCGGCGCAAGGGCGCTTTGGCGTGGGGTCTGACAGCAATGTGCGCATTTCGCTGCGCGAGGAATTGCAGTTGCTGGAATATTCGCAGCGGCTGGCCCACAAGGGCCGGGCGATGTTTGCCAGTGCTGACCGCTCCACTGGCCGGGTGTTGCATGACGCGGTCTGTGCAGGTGGTGCGCAGGCGGCGGGGCGGCAGGCGGGGGCGATCAGGGTGGGGGATTGGGCCGATCTGATGGCGCTTGACGGCACGGGTGATCTGGCGGCACGGGCTGGCGATGCGATCCTTGATACGTTCATCTTTGCGGGGAATGACCGGATGGTGACAGACCTGTGGTCAGCGGGGCGGCATATCGTGCAGGGTGGCGCGCATATTGCGCGTGATGCGATCCGGGCGCGGTTTGCCGGCGTGATGGCGCGGTTGGGCGGTGCTTTGTGACCGGGTGGGAGGATATTCGCGCCGCGGTGCAGGGGCGCATCCGGTCTGGCCAATGGCCACTGGGATCGGCCATTCCGCATGAAGAGGCGCTGGCGCTGGAATTCGGCTGTGCGCGGGCCACGGTGAACCGGGCCTTGCGCGATCTGGCGGCCAAGGGTGTGCTGGAGCGCAAGCGCAAGGGGGGCACGCGGGTGCTCGCGGTGCCGGTGCGCAAGGCCACGCTATCCATTCCGGTGATCCGTGCCGAGGTAGAGGCGTTGGGGCGCGCCTATAGCCACAAGATCATCTGGCAGGATTTGGGGCGGGGCGAGGGGGGACAGGGCAACATTCTGCATCTGGAAACGCTGCATATGGCCGATGCCAGACCCTTTGCGCATGAGGTGCGCGAGTTGCATCTGGACGTACTGCCACCCTTGCCGGACCTGCGGGCGATCAGCGTGAATGAATGGCTGGTCACGACCGTAACCTATGCCACGGGCGAAATTGCGTTTTCCGCCGCAGGTGCCGATGCGGGGCAGGCCAAGGCTTTGTGGGTGCCCACGGGCACGGCCCTGTTCACCACGATGCGGACTACGCGCAACGGGGCGGGGGCAGTGATCACGCGGGTTCTTCTTGCTCATGCTCCGGGTTATCAGCTTCGGACGATGATGTAGCGCGGCGTGAAAACACGCGGGATGCAATCCGCGTCATCCGGCGGTGGGTTTTTGAAATGCGGTTGCGCAGGTGCATGGCGGCAAAGACCGGTTGGGTAATGTCTGGCGCGTCTGTCACCGCGTGAAATTGCCCCGATGCCAGCATCACCTCGGCGGCATCCGACAGCACATAGCCCGTGCCGCCCATGGTGTGCAGCAGCGATTCCACCGTGGCGCTTTGGCCCAGTGACAGCGGAGCCTGCGCCAGTTCCGGCAGCAACTGGCGATGCGTCACCTCAAAGGCCGCCGAAAAATGGGTCATGATATAGCGGTCTTCGGTCACTGCGGCGCGCGTGGTCACATCCGAGCTGACCATGCGGTAGGTCATGTGGCCGATGCTGGCGAAATGCAGATCGGGGTGGGGTTTGGGGCTGTAAAGCAGCGCGAAATCAAGGTTACCGGACAGCACATCCACGCTCATCTGGTTGGAATAGTCGGGTTCGACATAGAACCGGGCCTGCGGCAGGCCCTTGCGGAAACCGGCCAGCAATTCACCGATATGGGCGGCGGCCAGATCATTTTGCACGCCCAGCCGCAACATGGGCCGGTCACCGGCCTGCACCTGCCGCAAGGTTTCGCGCCACTGATGGCGCAGGCCCCGCGCATGGGGTTCAAACCGCACACCCTCGGCTGACAAATCGGTGCCTGCGCGTGATCGGTTGAACAGGCGCACGCCGACCGCCGCCTCAAGCGCCACCACGCGGCCTGATACGGATGATTGCGTGATGCCAAGGCGTTCTGCGGTGCGGTTGAAACTGCGGGTTTCGACCAGATCGAGAAAGGTGTCGATCAGTTCAATCTGCATGGAGGCCCCCTTATCGTTTTTTCCGATTAATATGCACAAGTGCGGATCATTGAAAGGAAAATCGCCACGGGGCACATTGCAGCGAGGTTTTGGGGATGGGACGCATGGATTTTCCGGCACAGGCGCGGGTGGTGGTGATTGGCGGCGGGGCGGTGGGGGCGTCATGCCTGTACCATCTGGCAAAGGCGGGCTGGACGGATTGCCTGCTGTTGGAAAAGAACGAGTTGACGGCGGGCAGTACCTGGCATGCGGCGGGGAATGTGCCGACGTTCAGTTCCAGCTGGTCGATCATGAACATGCAGCGCTATTCGGCGGGGCTGTACCGGGGCCTTGGGGCGGCGGTGGATTACCCGATGAATTACCATGTTACGGGGTCGGTGCGCCTTGGGCATTCGAAGGAACGTTTGCAGGAATTTCAGCGGGTTGTGGGGATGGGGCGCTATCAGGGGATGGATCTGGAGATTATGGCTCCGGGTGATATCCGCCAGAAATACCCGTTTCTGGAAACGCATGATCTGACGGGCGCGCTGTATGACCCCTATGATGGCGATATTGATCCGGCACAGTTGACGCAAGCCTTGGCCAAGGGCGCGCGGCAGATGGGCGCGCGGGTGGAGCGGTTTTGCCCGGTGACGGCGGCGGCTTGGACGGGGCGGGAATGGGTGCTGCAAACGCCAAAGGGCGAGGTGCGGTGCGAATATGTGGTCAACGCGGGGGGATATTACGCAAAGGCGGTGGGGCAGCTGTTCGGGCGCGATCTGCCGATGATGGTGATGAGCCATCAGTATCTGCTGTTTGACACGGTGCCGGAGATTGCGGCGCATTCGGCGAGCACGGGGAAAAAGCTGCCGCTGTTGCGCGATGTCGACAGCAGCTATTACCTGCGGCAGGAAAAGAACGGCTTCAACCTTGGGCCGTATGAGGGGAATTGCCGCGCGCATTGGCTGGGGGGGGATGATCCGTTCCCGGATGATTTCAGTTTCCAGCTGTTCCCCGATGATCTGGAGCGGTTGGAATGGCATATCGCGGATGCGATGGCGCGGGTGCCGCTGTTGGAAAAGGCGCGCCTGAGCAAGGTGATCAACGGGCCGATCCCCTATACGCCGGATGGTAATCCGCTGATCGGGCCGATGCCGGGGGTGCCGAATGCGTTTGAGACCTGCGTGTTCACCTTTGGCATCTGTCAGGCGGGGGGTGCGGGCAAGGTGCTGGCGGAATGGGTGACCGAAGGTGCTACGGAGTGGGACATGTGGTCCTGCGATCCGCGCCGGTTCACGGGGTTTGAGGATGAGGCCTATTGCGTGGCCAAGGGGATGGAAGTGTACGGGCACGAATACGCCATGCATTTCCCGCATCACGTCTGGCCGGAAGGGCGGGACAAGAAACTGAGTGCTGTGCATGACCGGACCCGCGCTTTGGGGGGGCAGTTCGGGCCGTATAATGGCTGGGAGCGCGCACTTTGGTATGCGCGGGCGGGGGATGATGTGTCCGAGGCGGGCCAGCAGACATGGGACCGGCGCGGGCCGTGGTTTGATGCGGTGCGCGGGGAATGTCAGGCGGTGCGGGATGCGGCGGGGATACTGGATTTGCCGGGGTTTTCGCGGTTTCGGGTGACGGGTGCAGGGGCGGCGGAGTGGCTGTCGGCTCAGATCACGGGGAAGGTGCCATCCGTGGGGCGGCTGGGCCTTGCTTATTTCGCCGATGACAAGGGCCGGATTGTTACGGAAATGTCGGTGGCGCGGCTGGATGAGGACGCGCTGCTGCTGATCACGGCGGCCACCGCGCAGGGCCATGACAAGGACTGGCTGCTGCGGCATCTGGCGCCGGGGCTGGTGCTGACGGATCATACCAATGAATGGTCGACGCAGATACTCACGGGGCCGAAGGCACGGGAGATTCTGGCAGCGGTTTCGGATGGTGATTTGACCAAGGGCTGGCTGACGCACCAGATGGCGCGGATAGCGGGGGCAGAGGTCATGCTGATGCGCGTGTCCTTTGCGGGCGAGTTGGGCTGGGAGGTTCATAGCCGGGTGGCAGATACGGCGGCGGTCTGGGATGCGGTGATGGCGGCGGGGGGGCCGTTGGGCCTGCGCCCGTTTGGGATGTTCGCGCTGAATTCGCTGCGGGTAGAAAAAGGGTACCGGGCGTGGAAGGGCGACCTTTCGACCGATTACACCGTGCTGCAGGGGGGGCTGGAGCGGTTTGTGGATTGGACCAAGCCCGATTTCCGGGGCAAGGCGGCGCTTGCGGCGGAAAAGCAGGCGGGGGTGGCGAAGCGGTTCTGCACGCTGGTGATTGAAGCGGGCGATCAGGACCCGCCCTATATGTCAACGATCTGGCATCAGGGTGCTGTGGTGGGTGAGGTGACGAGCGGCTATTTCGGCCACCGGGTGGAAAAGGTGGTGGGGCTGGGGATGCTGCGCGCTGATCTGGGGCCGGGGACGGCGGTTGAGGTGGAGATTTTTGGGGCGCGCTATCCGGCGATGGTGATGGAGGATGTGCCGTTATGGGATGCGAAGAACGAGCGCATTCGCGTGTGACAAGCGCCGGGGGGCTGTCTGCCCCCCCAGCTCAGCGGTTTCTTGAACCGATGGCGAAACCGCTGAGCTACCCCGAGGATATTTTTAGACAGATGAAATGGGCAAGTGATGGCTGAGATTCCAAAACACGCGCGGGCGGTGGTGATTGGCGGGGGGGTCTCGGGCTGTTCTGTGGCCTATCATCTGGCCAAAATGGGGTGGACGGATGTGGTGCTGCTGGAACGCAAGCAGCTGACCAGCGGCACGACATGGCATGCGGCGGGGCTGATCGGGCAGCTGCGAGGCAGTGCGAACATGACGCGGTTGGCGAAGTATTCGGCTGATCTGTATGTGAAGCTGGCCGCAGAGACCGGGGTGGAAACCGGGATGCGGCAGGTGGGCAGCATTTCGGTGGCGCTGACGGTGGCGCGGCATGAGGAGTTGCTGCGCCAGGCCACGGTGGCGCGGATTTTCGATGTGGAGGTGCATGAGATTTCACCGGCCGAGGCGCTGGCCCGGTATCCGCATCTGAACATTGACGGCGTGGTGGGGGCGGTGGCCTTGCCGCTGGATGGGCAGTGTGACCCGGCGAATATTGCCATGGCGCTGGCCAAGGGCGCGCGGATGCAGGGCGCGCAGATTTTTGAACATACCAAGGTGGTGGGGGTCACGCAGGCGGCGGGCCGGGTGACGGGGGTGGATTATGTGGGGGCCGATGGGCCGGGGCATATTGCAGCGGATGTGGTGGTGAATTGCGGCGGCATGTGGGGGCGCGATCTGGCCGAGGCATCGGGCGTGACGCTGCCGCTGCATGCCTGTGAGCATTTCTATCTGATCACCGAGCCGATTGCGGGCCTTGGACATCTGCCGGTGCTGCGGGTGCCGGATGAATGCGCCTATTACAAGTCGGACGCGGGCAAGATGATGGTGGGGGCGTTTGAACCGAAAGCCAAGCCCTGGGGCATGGGTGGCATCCGCGAGGATTTCATGTTCGACACGCTGCCCGAGGATTGGGACCATTTCCAGCCCATCCTTGAACATGCGATGAACCGGTTGCCGCTGTTCCAGACGGCGGGGATACATACGTTCTTCAACGGACCCGAGAGTTTTACCCCCGATGACCGCTATTATCTGGGTGAGGCACCGGAGGTGGGCGGCTATTGGGTGGCGGCGGGGTATAACTCGGTTGGGATTGCCGGGTCTGGTGGCGCGGGGATGGCCCTGGCGCATTGGATAGTGGAAGGCGAAGCGCCGTTTGATCTGTGGGAGGTGGATATCCGCCGCGCGCAGCCGTTTCAGCGCAACCGGCGCTATCTGAAAGAACGCGTGAGCGAGACGTTGGGGCTGCTGTATGCCGACCATTTCCCGTACCGGCAGATGGAAACCAGCCGCGGCGTGCGGCGGTCGCCGATCCATGATCACCTCAAGGCACGCGGCGCGGTGTTTGGTGAGGTGGCAGGCTGGGAACGCGCGAACTGGTTTGCCAATGACGGGCAGGACCGGGACTACCGCTATGACTGGGGGCGGCAGAACTGGTTTGACAACCAGCGGGCAGAGCATATGGCGGTGCGGCAGGCGGTGGGTCTGTTTGACATGACCAGCTTTGGCAAGATCCGGGTTGAAGGGCGGGATGCCTGCACGTTTTTGAACCGGCTTGCATCGGCGCAGATGGATGTGCCGGTGGGCAAGATCGTTTATACGATGTTTCTGAATGATCGCGGGGGGATAGAGGCGGACCTTACAGTAACGCGGCTGTCGGAGACGGCGTACCTTGCGGTGGTGCCGGGGGCGACGTTGCAGCGGTGCCTCGCGTGGATGCGGGGCCTTGTGGGGGATGATTTCGCGGTGATCACGGATGTGACGGCGGGGGAATCAGTCTTGTGCGTGATGGGGCCACAGGCGCGGGAGGTGCTGGGCCGCGTGTCACCGGCGGACTTGAGCAATGCGGCGCATCCGTTTGGAACGGCACGGGAAATCGAGATCGGCATGGGGCTGGCGCGGGCGCACCGGGTGACCTATGTGGGCGAATTGGGGTGGGAGTTGTATGTCAGCGCCGATCAGAGTTGCCACGTGTTTGAGGCGCTGATGGCGGCGGCCCCGGAGATCAGGCTGTGCGGGTTGCATACGCTGGACAGCTGCCGGATCGAAAAGGCCTATCGGCACTGGGGGCATGACATCACGGATGAGGATCATGTGGTGGAGGCGGGCCTCGGGTTTGCGGCGTCGGTGAAGAAACCGGCCTACCTGGGGCGCGAGGCGGTGCTGCGCAAGCGCGCGGCGGGGCCGGCGCGGCGGCTGGTGCAGTTCCGGCTGACGGACCCGGAACCGCTGCTGTTTCACAATGAGGCGGTGGTGCGGGATGGGGTGATTGTGGGGCCTGTCACCAGCGGGAATTATGGGCACGCTTTGGGCGGGGCTGTGGGGCTGGGCTATGTGCCGTGCAAGGGGCAAAGCGAGGCAGAGGTGCTGGGATCGCGCTATGAAATCGAGGTGGCGGGGGTGCGGCATCAGGCGGTGGCGAGCCTTGCGCCGATGTATGACCCCACATCTGCGCGGGTGCGCGCATGACGCGGCATCAGGCGTTTCATGATCTGCATCAACAGGGGTGTTTCGTGATTCCGAATCCGTGGGATGCGGGGTCGGCGCGGATGATGGCGGCGCTTGGGGCACAGGCGCTGGCGACCAGTTCGGCGGCGCATGCGTTTACGCTGGGGCGCGCGGATATGGGCGGGGTCAGCCGGGATGAGGCGCTGGCGCATGCGCAGATGATGGTGGCGGCCACGCCGCTGCCGGTGTCGGGCGATTTTGAAAACGGGTTTGGTGACGCGCCTGATGAGGTGGCCGAGACCGTGCGATTGGCGGCAGAGGTGGGTCTGTCGGGGATTTCGGTTGAAGACACGCAGATGGTGCCAGGCAATGCGGCCTATGGCTTTGATCTGGCTGTGGAACGCATACAGGCCGGGGTGGCGGCGGCGCGTGCCCTGAACCGGCCTTTCATCTTTTGCGCCCGCGCTGATGGCGTGATGAACGGCACCTATGACCTTGCTGAAGGCATTCGCCGCCTGCAGGCGTTTGAGGCGGCGGGGGCGGATTTGCTGTATCTGCCGGTGCCGCCGGGGCGGGCGGAACTGGCGCAGGTGCTGGCATCGGTGACAAAGCCGGTGAATGCGCTGGCGGCGGGGGCTTTGAAGCAGATGAGTGTGGCCGATCTTGCGGCCATGGGGGTGCGGCGGATTTCGACGGGTAGCCAGATTGCGCGGCTGACCCATGCCGCGATCCAGCGTGCGGTGACGGCGATGATCCGGGATGGGTCTTTTGCACCGCTGGCGGGCACGGCGAATGGTGATGACATAGATGCGCTTTTGCAGGGTGGAGCAGACAATGACGAATGAACTGGCTGACGAGATTTGCGCACCCGCCCGCGCGCGGCGTTCTGGCGGGCGAGAGGCGCGGGTGGCCCTGCGGGCGGCACCCTTGGCCGATGATGTGCGCCCCGTTCGGGCGGGGATGCCGGGTGGGCGCTACAAACCGCTAAGCGAGGAAGGCGTGCAGCAGATCCATGCGGCGGCGCTGGATGCGTTGGAGCAGATCGGGCTAAGCCAAGCGCCGCCTTCGGGGGTGGAGGTGATGACGGCGGCGGGGGCCATTCAGGGTGATGATGGCCGCCTGCGGTTTCCGCGGGCCTTGGTGGAGGATATGCTGAGCGTTGCGGCACGGGGGATTACGCTGCATGCGCGGGACCCCAAGCAGGATTTGCACCTGAAGGGCAGCAACGTGCATTACGGCACGGCGGGGGCGGCGGTGCATATCGTGGACCCGGTCACGCTGGATTACCGCGAATCGACGGCGCAGGATCTGTATGATGCGGCGCGGCTGGTCGATAACCTTGATAACATTCATTTTTATCAACGCACCATGGTGTGCCGCGATGTGGTGGACAATCAGGAGATGGACCTGAACACGCTGTACGGCTGCCTGTCGGGCACCACCAAACATGTGGGCACGTCCTTTAGTGACCCATCCCATGTGGCCGCGTGTTTTGACATGCTTTATACCGTGGCGGGGGGCGAGGAGGCGTGGCGCGAGCGGCCTTTCGTTTCCAATTCCAACTGTTTTGTCGTGCCACCGATGAAATTCGCCGAGGAATCTTGCATCACCATGGAAGATTGCATCCGGCGCGGCATGCCGATGCTGCTGCTGTCGGCGGGGCAGGCGGGGGCGACGGCACCGGCACCGATTGCGCTGACGATCGTGCAGGCGGTGGCGGAATGTCTTGCGGGGGTGGTCTATGCAAACGCGATCAAAAAGGGCGCGCCGTGTATCTTTGGGACATGGCCTTTCGTGTCTGATTTGCGCACGGGGGCGATGAGTGGCGGATCGGCTGAACAGGCGCTGCTGACGGCGGGCTGTGCGCAGATGCACCGGTTTTATGATCTGCCGGGGGGGGCTGCGTCGGGCATTTCGGACAGCAAGCTGCCGGATATGCAGGCGGGATGGGAGCAAGGGATTACCAATGCGCTGGCGGGTCTGGCAGGACTGAACATGTGCTATGAGGCGGTGGGGATGCATGCCAGCCTGCTGGGCTTCTGTCTGGAATCGCTGGTTCTGGGGGATGATCTTTTGGGCCAGACCATGCGCCTTGTGCGCGGCATTGATGTGACGCCGGACAGCACATCGCTTGATGCGATGAAAGAGGTCTGCCTTGGCGGGCCGGGGCATTATCTGGGCAGCGATCAGACGCTGAAACTGATGCAGACCGAATACATCTACCCCAACGTCGGCAACCGAATGTCACCCAAGGAATGGGTTGAGGCGGGAAGACCGCTGTTGCTTGATACAGCAATTGCCCGCAAGAATGCGATTCTGGCCAAGGCAGGCTCCCGGATCGACCCGCAGATCGATGCGGTGATCCGGGCAAAATACAACATCTACTTCAAGTGAGGTCTCAATGATCCCCGCCAACATGCTGAAATTCTACATCAATGGCCAGTGGGCCGATCCGATTTCCACGGCGCGGATGGGGGTTGAAAACCCGGCGACCGAGGAGATTGTCTGCGAGGTTGCCATGGGCAATGCCGCCGATGCGGATGCCGCGATTCTGGCAGCGCGGGCGGCGTTTGACGGCTGGACCTATACGCCGGTGGCGGAGCGTATCGCGCTGATGAAGCGGGTGCTGGAGGTGTATAACGACCGGTATGAGGATTTCGCCCAAGCCATGTCCACGGAAATGGGCGCGCCGATCACCTGGGCGCGAGGGGCGCAGGCCTGGGCGGGGCAGGTGCATATGGAGGCCACGATCAAAGCCGCCGAGGAGATGGTGTGGGAATATAACCGGGGCAGCACGCGGATTATCTATGAGGGGATTGGCGTCTGTTCGCTGATCACGCCGTGGAACTGGCCGATGAACCAGATCGCCTGCAAGGTGGCGCCGGCGCTGGTTGCGGGCTGCACGATGGTGCTGAAACCATCGGAAATTGCACCGCTTTCGGGGGTTTTGTTCGCGCAGGTGATGCACGATGCAGGGGTGCCTGCGGGCGTGTTCAACCTGGTGAACGGGGCCGGGCCTGACGTGGGCGCGCGCATGTCGACCCACCCCGAGGTGGATATGGTGTCGTTTACCGGGTCAACGCGGGCGGGCACGCAGATTGCGGCGGCAGCGGCCCCTACGGCCAAGCGTGTGGCGCAGGAAATGGGCGGCAAAAGCCCCAACATCATTCTGCCGGGGGCGAATATTGCCGAGGCTGTGGCGGCGGGAGTGACGGCGGTGATGTCAAACACCGGGCAATCCTGCGATGCGCCGACGCGCATGCTGGTGCACCGGTCACAACAGGCCGAGGCGCTGGCGGTGGCGAAAGCGGCGGCAGAGGCGATTGTGATTGGCGACCCAACGGATGAGGCGACGGTGATGGGACCGCTGATTTCCAAACTGCAGTTTGATAAGGTGCAAAAGCTGATACAGGCGGGCATTGATGAAGGGGCCACGCTGGTGACGGGGGGCACAGGGCGGCCTGTGGGTGTCAATCGTGGCTGGTTCACGCGGCCGACGGTGTTTGGCGATGTGGTCAACGCCATGACGATTTCGCGTGAGGAAATCTTTGGCCCGGTGCTGGCGATCCAGCCCTATGACAGCATTGACGATGCGATTGCGCAGGCCAATGACACGATCTACGGGCTTGCTGCCTATATTTCAGGGCCGGTGGAGGATGCCATTCCCGTGGCGCGGCGTCTGCGGGCGGGCACGGTCAACCTGAACTACCCCGATTGGGATACATCAGCGCCGTTTGGCGGCTACAAACAATCGGGCAACGGGCGTGAATATGCCGATTGGGGCATCCATGACTTTTGCGAGGTCAAGGGCATTGTCGGCCACGGTGAGGCCTGATGCATTACGGCTATATCGGGCTGGGCAATCTGGGTGCGGCTTGTGCGGGGTGCCTGTTGCGCGCCGGGTTCAGCGTTACGGTCTATGACCTGAACCCGGCCCTTGCCGCACCCTTGGTGGCGGCGGGGGCACAGCTTGCCACCAGTGCGGAAGATCTGGCCGGGCAGGTGGGCCATGTCATCACCTGCCTGCCATCGCCGGTGGTTTCGGAAAAGGTGTTGCGCAGCATCCTGCCGCATATGCGTGACAGTGCGCATTGGCTGGAAATGTCGACGCTGGGCCGGGATGAGGTGATGCGGATGGCGGCGGTGGCGGCGGGTGTTGGCGTGCGGATGATGGAACTGCCGGTGACAGGGGGCGTGCATCTGGCGCATCAGGGCCGCATCACCATGCTGGCGGGGGGGGATGCGGACATGTTCACCCTGCATCAGCCCGCAATGGCCGCAATGGGCGACCGGATTTTCCATATGGGGCCGCTGGGATCGGCGTCGATCATCAAGGTCATTACCAACATGCTGGCCTTCATTCACCTCAAGGCCTGTGCCGAGGCGCTGATGCTGGCCAAGCGCGGTGGGCTTGATCTGGCACAGGCGCATGCGGCGATTGCGGCGTCTTCGGGCAACAGTTTCGTGCATGAAACCGAAGGCGCGCTGATTTTGAACGGCAGTTATGACGTGGCGTTCAACATGGATCTGGCGTTGAAGGATCTGGGCTTTGCCATGGGGTTCGGGCGTGAATTCGGCGTGCCGCTGGAATTGGCGGCGGCCACCGAACAAACCTATGTGGCGGCGAAGGCGGCCTATGGTGGCACAGCGCAAAGCCCGATGATTGCAAAGCTGCTGGAAGACCTGTTGGGCACCGATCTGCGCGCGGACGGATTCCCGGCGCGGCTGGAATAGTGCGTTATAACGGTGGCTTGCGGGCTGATCTTCATAAAATACCTTAGGATATGCACATGACCGAAGCTGATGCACTGCGCGCGGCCCAACTGCTGCACCACCGCAAGGCGGGGCTGGCACAGGGTGAAGAAATCGTCCCACCCATCATTTCATCGGCCACGTTCCATGTGCCCGATCATACCAAGGGTGGCTATTCCTATGCCCGTGCCGCCAGCCCGACCTGGGATGGGCTTGAGGCGCAGCTAAGCGTGCTGGAGGATGCGCAAACCGTGGCCTTTCCATCGGGGATGGCCGCGATCAGTGCAGCACTGATGGCGGTGGTCACGGCGGGCATGCGGGTGATTATTCCGGCGGACGGCTATTATGTGACGCGGGTGTTTTGCGACACGTTTCTGAAACCCTTGGGCATCCGGCCGGAATTTCTGCCGACAACCGGCTATGACACGGCCGATTTTACCGGGGTGGGGCTGGTTTATATTGAAACGCCGTCAAACCCCGGTCTGGATGTGTGCGATATCCGCAGCGTGGCGGCGCGGGCAAAGGCGGCGGGGGCCATTGTGATTGCCGACAACACCACGATGACGCCACTGTTGCAGCGCCCGCTTGATCTGGGGGCCGATCTGGTGGTGGCGGCCGATACCAAGGCGCCGGCGGGGCATGCGGATGTGCTGTTTGGCCATGTGGCGGGGCGGGATGCGGGGCTGATGGGGCGCGTGCGTGAATGGCGCAGGCTGTCAGGGGCGGTGCCGGGGGCGTTTGAGGCGTGGCTGGTGCACCGGGGGATTGAAACGCTGGAGGTGCGGCTGTCACGCATGTGTGCAAGCGCACAGGTGATTGCGGAGCGGTTGGCGGTGCATCCACGCGTGCTGTCGGTGCGCTATCCGGGGCTGCCTTCGGATGCGGCGCACGGGGTGGCGAAGCGGCAGATGGCGGGGTTCGGGTTTCTGATCAGCTTTGTGATGCAGGATGCGGATGTGGCCGAGAAATTTCTGGCGGACTGCCCGTTCGTGGCGCAATCCACGAGCTTTGGCGCGACGCATACATCGGCCGAACGCCGGGCGCGGTGGGGCGACGCGGTGCCCGAAGGGTTCATCCGGTTAAGTGTGGGGGTCGAGCCGACCGAAGTGCTGTGGGCGGCGATGGAACAGGCTTTGGGGTAAAATGGGCGGGGTAGGATGGGCAATATTGCCCATCCTACGCGGCAATCAACCCGATCAGCCGCGCCGCTTCATCCGCCACTGATGCCAGCTTGCTGCGGTCTTCACCGGGAAAGAATCGCGCGCGGGTGGCGGTGGGCATGGGCTTTGCGGGTTCGATCAGCACACGCGGGCCGATGGTGACGGTTTCAGCTGCCCATGCGCGGGCCAGGGCGATCTGGGCGGCCTTGGTTGCGGCATAGGCCCCAAAGAATTTGTCGCCAACGCGCGGGTCATCCACAAACAGCGCCGTGCCCTGATGGGCGCGCAGCAGGGGTTCGATCAGCGGGATCAGAATGCCGGTGGCGCGGGTGTTGGTGGCCAGCGATTTATCCCAATCGCGTTCGTCAATTGCACTGGCCGGGGCCAAGGGCGCTGCATGAATCGCCGTATGCACCCACAGGCCCAGGCCGCCCCAGCGGTCATGCACCGACCGGCACAGATGGCGCATCGCATCGGTGTTGGTGATATCCATCGGCGCAAGGGTCAGCGCGCCTGCGCCGGGCAGTTTTGCGGATTTGACGGTATCATCCAGTTCCTCCAGCCCGCCAACGGTACGGGCGACGGCGACAACATGCCAGCCGCGCAGGGCGAGGGTGTGTGCGATGGCAAAGCCAAGGCCGCGTGAGGCACCGGTGACAAGAGCAACGCGGGGGGCGATTTTGTGGGTCATGGGTGGTCCTGTGGCGAAGGTCGGATGCCTGCGGCGCGGATATTTGAGCAATATTGAAAGGGCAAGAGGGGAGTCAGTATCCGGCGGCAATTTGGGACAGGCGCAGGGTGATGATCTGGTGGACGAGGGCGGCGGGCAGGGGGCTTTCGGGGGTAAAGAGCACGCCGGATTTGGAGGTTTTGAAGGGGCGGCAGTCGATTTGCGGGATGGTGTTGCCGGAATGGGGGTAGAGGCCGCAGTGGCGTTTGAAGGCGGCGTAGCCTGCGACCATGCGGCCCTTTGGCCCCGGTTGGCGGAAGCCGGGCATGGCGTAGGACATGCATTCGATATGGTCGGGCAGGCGGGCGGCGATCACTTTGCGCAGATCATGCAGGGCTGCGCGTTGGTCGGGGAGCAGGGCTGCGATATAGGCATCAACCGCCGCAGCAGTCATTCCGCCGCTTTCATCGCAAAGCCCTGTTCGATCTTGTCGGACGGGGCCACCGGATAATCGCCGGAAAAGCAGGCGTCGCAGTATTGCGGTTGGGCATTGTCGCGGCCATTGGCCTGCCCGGCAGCGCGGTAAAGGCCATCAAGCGAGATGAATTTCAGGCTGTCAACGCCGATCCATTGGCGCATTTCTTCCTCACTCATCGTGGCGGCCAGCAGTTTGTCACGGTCCGGCGTATCGACACCGTAAAAGCAGGGCCATGCGGTAGGGGGCGATGCGATACGAAAGTGCACCTCGGCAGCGCCCGCCTCAAGGATCATGTCCTTGATCTTGCGCGACGTGGTGCCGCGCACCACCGAATCGTCAACCAGAATCACCCGCTTGCCCTTGATCAGCGCCCGGTTGACGTTCAGCTTCAGCCGCACGCCCATGTTGCGGATATGTTCTGAGGGTTCAATAAAGGTGCGGCCCATGTACTGGTTGCGGATGATCCCCATGGCGTAAGGGATGCCCGATTCCTGACTGTAGCCAATCGCGGCGGGGGTGCCACTGTCGGGC
>JAYUZO010000051.1:0-15483 GCA_043751715.1 Rhodobacterales bacterium
GCAGACCGGATCACCACCGTATCACCCACCTATGCGGCCGAACTGGCGCGCACCGAATATGGCATGGGCCTGCAAGGCGTGATCACGGCGCGGGCAGCGGTGGTCAGCGGCATTCTGAACGGGGTGGATACGGCTGTCTGGTCACCCGAAACCGATGGCGATGTGCTGAATTATTCGGTGAAATCCATGCAGGGCAAGGCGCTCGCGCGTGCGGCCCTGTGCGATGAATTCGGGCTGGATGTGCCGGGGCCGCTGGCCATTGTTGTCAGCCGCCTGACCGATCAGAAGGGCATTGATCTGATCCCCGCCGTGCTGCCCGATTTCATTGCCGCAGGTGGCGGCCTTGCCATCCTCGGGTCTGGCGATCCAGCACTTGAGGCCGCGATGCGCGGCCTGCACCAACGCTTTCCGCAGCGCGTAGGCCTGCGCGTGGGCTATGATGAAGCACTCAGCCACCGGATGTTTGCAGGGGCGGATGCCGTGCTGGTGCCATCGCGGTTTGAACCCTGCGGGCTGACGCAGATGTACGGCCTGCGCTACGGGGCGGTGCCGGTGGTGGCGGCGGTAGGCGGGCTGGCCGATACGGTCATCCACGCCTCACCTGCGGCCATGGCTGCGGGCGTGGCAACGGGCATCAGCTTTCACCCCACCGATGCCATTGCCTTTGCCACATCCCTGCGCCACCTGACCGCGCTGTTTGGTGATGCCAAGGCCTGGGCGCAGGTGCAAAAGAACGCGATGAAACACCCCGTAGGCTGGGAAACCTCGGCCGCCGCCTATGCCGCCCTGTATGCAGGCCTGATCCAGTGACAGCCGTGCCAAGCCTGCCACCGCGTGCGGCCCTGCATCATGCCATCTCTGCCGGGCGGTCCTGGCCGATGGGGGCCACCTTTGATGGCGAAGGCGTCAATTTTGCCGTGTTTTCCGCCCATGCCGTGCGGGTGGAATTGTGCCTGTTCACCCCCGATGGCCGCAAGGAAATGGCGCGCATTCCGCTGCCCGAACGTGACGGCGATATCTGGCATGTGCATGTCGGCGGGCTGACCCCCGGTACGCTGTATGGCTTTCGTGTGCATGGCCCCTATGCACCCGAACAGGGCCACCGCTTCAACCCCAACAAGCTGCTGATAGATCCCTATGCCCGCGCCCTGGAAGGCCGCCTGCGGTGGTCGGATGCGCTGATGGGCTACAAGATCGGCTCGCCGCGCGGTGACCTTAGCTTTGATGCGCGCGACAGTGCCTTTGCCGTGCCGAAATCGGTGGTGGTCGATGCGTCCTTCAACTGGGGCAGTGACCGTGCCCCGCGCCGTGCCATGGCCGACAGCGTGATCTATGAGGCGCATGTCAAAGGCCTGACAGCGCTGCATCCCGGCGTGGAACGCGGCCAGCGTGGCAGCTTTCTGGGCCTGTCATCCGACGCCGTGATTGAACATCTGCAAAAGCTGGGCGTGACAGCCATTGAATTGTTGCCGGTGCAGGCCTTCATGGATGACCGGTTTCTTGTGACCAAGGGCCTTAAGAATTACTGGGGGTATCAGACCCTTGGCTTCTTTGCACCCGAACCGCGTTACCTGACACGCGGGCAGGTCTGGGAATTTCAGTCCATGGTCCGGCGCTTTCATGCGGCCGGGATCGAGGTCATTCTTGACGTGGTCTACAACCACACCGGTGAGGGTGATGAACACGGCCCCACCCTGTGCTTTCGCGGGTTTGACAATGCCAGCTACTATCGCCTGTCGCATGGCGGACGGCATTACATGAACGATGCAGGCACCGGCAACACGCTTGATCTGACGCATCCCATGGTGCTGCGCATGGTGATGGACAGCTTGCGCCACTGGGTTGAAACCTACCATGTCGATGGTTTCCGCTTTGATCTCGCATCCGTTCTGGGGCGTGAGGCGCAGGGCTTTGACCCCAACGGCGGCTTTTTTGATGCCATCCGTCAGGACCCGGTCCTCTCGAAGGTCAAGCTGATTGCCGAACCCTGGGATATTGGCCCCGGCGGCTATCAGCTGGGCAATTACCCCCATCCCTTTGCCGAATGGAATGACCGCTACCGCGATGGCGTGCGCCGCGTCTGGCGTGGCGATGCCGGCATGATGCCCGATTTCGCCGGGCGCCTGCTGGGGTCGGCTGACAGCTTTGATGATGGCGGCCGGCCTGCCACCGCTTCGGTCAATTTCATCACCAGCCATGATGGTTTCACGCTGGAGGATCTGGTCAGCTTTACCGTCAAGCGCAACCTTGCCAATGGTGAGGATAACCGCGATGGCCATTCTGACAATTATTCCGATAATCTGGGCGTAGAAGGTGCAACCTCTGATACCTTGGTGCGTGCAGCCCGCGCGCTGCGCAAACGCAACCTGATGGCGACACTGTTTGTCAGTCAGGGCACGCCGATGATCCTGGCGGGTGATGAACTGGGCCAGTCACAAGGTGGCAACAACAACGCCTATGCGCAGGATAATGATGTCAGCTGGATCAACTGGGCCGCGGCCGACAAAGGGTTCCAGGCCTTTGTCGCGCGGCTTGTGGCCTTGCGTGCGGCCCATCCGGTGCTGCGGCAAAAGCGGTTCCTGCATGCCGAGGTGCGTGATGCCGATGGTCTGCCCGATGTGATCTGGCGCAAGGCCGATGGCACGCGGCCCGCAACAGGTGATTGGCACGATGCGGGCTTTCGCTGCCTGTGCCTTGAATTGCGCATGGCCGCCGAAGGCCCCGATGCGCCTGACGCGATCTTTGCCGTGTTCAACACCGGCGGCTCTGCCCCGCTGACGCTGCCCGACACCGCCAAGGGGTGGCAGATTGAGGTGAACACCACCCAACCCGCAGCCCCCCCCGGCCCATGGCCCAAAGGGCAGAACGCGCCCGCAAATTCCGTCCTTGTCTTTTCCGCTATATGAGGCCCCGCATGACCATTCACACCGTCACCACCACCCCGATTGATGGCCAGAAACCCGGCACATCGGGCCTGCGCAAGAAAACGCCCGTCTTCATGGGGCGGCACTACCTTGAAAACTTTGTGCAGGCGATTTTTGATGTGGTCGGCGCGGGCGGCAAGACCTTTGTGCTGGGCGGCGACGGGCGTTATTTCAATGACCGCGCCGCACAGGTGATCTGCCGGATGGCTGCAGCCAATGGTGCGGCACGGGTGATTGTGGGGCAGGGCGCTATTCTGTCGACACCCGCCGCCAGCCACCTGATCCGCCTGTTCAAAACCGATGGCGGCATCATCATGAGCGCCTCTCACAATCCCGGCGGCCCGACCGAAGATTTTGGCGTGAAATTCAACATGCCCAACGGCGGCCCGGCCCCGGAATCGGTGACCGAGGCGATGTTTGAACGCACCAAAACCATCACCGCCTATCAGATGATGGATGCAGCCGATGTCGACCTTGGCACCGTCGGGCGGCAGATGCTGGGTGATATGATCGTCGATGTGGTGGACCCGGTGGGTGACTATGCCGCGCTGATGGAAAGCCTGTTTGATTTCGCCGCCATCCGCGCGATGTTTGCAGGCGGCTTCCGCATGCGGATGGACAGCATGTGCGCCGTCACCGGCCCCTATGCCATTGAAATTCTTGAAAACCGTCTGGGTGCCGCCCCCGGCACCTGCATCAACGCCACCCCCCTGCCAGATTTCGGCGGCATGCACCCCGACCCCAACCCAACATGGGCCAAGGCCCTGATGGATGAAATGTTTTCGGATGCAGCCCCGGATTTTGGCGCGGCCTCTGATGGTGACGGTGACCGCAACATGGTGGTGGGCCGCGGGATTTATGTCTCACCGTCCGATAGCCTTGCTGTGCTCGCCGCCAATGCCCACCTTGCCCCCGGCTACAAGGCCGGTCTGAAGGGTGTCGCGCGGTCCATGCCCACTTCGGCAGCTGCTGACCGGGTTGCGGCAAGCCTTGGAATTGAAAGCTATGAAACGCCCACAGGGTGGAAATTCTTTGGCAACCTGCTGGATGCAGGCATGGCCACGATCTGTGGTGAAGAAAGTTTCGGTACCGGGTCAGACCATGTGCGCGAAAAAGACGGGCTGTGGGCCATTCTGCTGTGGCTGAATATCCTTGCCGTGCGCCAGCAACCGGTGGCTGCTATCCTTGGCGAACATTGGGCCAAATTCGGGCGCAACTACTACAGCCGCCATGATTTTGAGGCGATTGAATCCGCCCGCGCCGATGCGATGATGGCCGAACTGCGCGGCAAACTGGCCGCCCTGCCGGGGCAGCAGGTGGAAGGCATGACCATCGCCACCGCCGATGATTTCGCCTACTCGGACCCCGTCGATGGATCGGTCAGCCAGAAACAGGGCGTGCGCATCATCTTGGAGGGTGGCAGCCGCATCGTGCTGCGCCTGTCGGGCACCGGCACCGAAGGCGCCACCCTGCGCCTGTATCTGGAACGCTATGCGCCGGGGCCTGATGGCCTTGATCATGATCCGCAGGCAGCCCTTGCCCCCATCATCCGCGCGGCGCACGGCCTTGCCCGCATCGCCGAACACACAGGCCGCAGCACGCCCGATGTCGTCACCTGACGGGTGATTCGCCGCTTATGGTTAACGCCTGAAAACCCCAGCCCACGTCTGGCCTATTGCTGGGCCGGATATGGCCCATTCCTGTATCATTAACTTTGCTTTCATCAGCGCCATTAACACAGCGCTCGCAATGGGTTAGTGCGCGTTCCTGCCGACGTTTTTCGCCCGTCCAACAAAATCACCCAAGGCGAAAACAGACCCTCAACTGTCGCGCTTGGGTGTCGTTTTCAGGCAAGCGCCGTGTTTGATGGGCCCAAGCAGGAGGTGCCCTATGAACAACCCGGTCCGCAGCGGCAGAACCGCCCGTCAGGTCCAACGCGCCGCCAAAGGCGGGGGGATGGGGCGGCCCTATATAGTCCGAAATATCCCAAGTTATGATGTACTTAGCGAAGAAAACCTGATGCGGATCGAAGCTGCCGCCGACCGTATCCTTGCCGAAACCGGCATCGAATTCCGCGATGATCCGGTGGCGCTGGATCACTGGCGCCGCGCCGGGGCCGATGTGCAGGGCCTGCTGGTCAAATTCCCGCCCGGTCTTTTGCGCGAGGTGTTGAAAACCGCCCCTGCAACCTTCACTCAACACGCGAGGAACCCCGCGAACAGCGTTGAAATTGGTGGGAAATCCGTGGTTTTTGCCCCCGCCTACGGCAGCCCTTTTGTGATGGATTTAGATCGTGGCAGGCGCTTTGGCACGCTGGAAGATTTCCAGAATTTCATCAAACTCGCGCAATCATCCCCCAACTTTCACCACTCCGGCGGCACGATCTGCGAACCTACGGATATCCCCGTAAACAAGCGCCATCTGGATATGGTCATGGCCCACATCACCCTGTCTGACCGCCCCTTCATGGGGTCTGTGACGGCAGAGGAGCGTGCGACCGACAGTATCGACATGGCCCGCATCGTCTTTGGCCACGATTTCGTTGACAAAAACTGCGTCATCCTCGGCAACGTCAACGTGAACTCCCCCCTCGTGTGGGATGGCACCATGACCAATTCCCTGCGCGCCTATGCCCGCGCAAATCAGGCAGCCGTGATCGTGCCCTTCATCCTTGGCGGTGCCATGGGGCCGGTCACAAGCGCCGGGGCCATTGCCCAAAGCCTGGCGGAAACCATGGCCGGTTGCGCGTTAACCCAACTGGAACGCCCGCATGCCCCTGTAATATTTGGAAATTTTCTGTCGTCGATGAACCTGCGGTCCGGCAGCCCCACGTTTGGCACACCCGAACCCGCCATTGGCAGCATGGTGATCGGTCAGCTTGCCCGCCGTCTGAACCTGCCTCTGCGCTGTTCCGGCAACTTTACCACGTCCAAACGGCCCGATGCGCAGGCCATGATGGAGGGCACGATGTCGATGCTCGCCGCCATCCATTGCGGCGCGAATTTCATCCTGCATTCGGCGGGTTTTCTGGATGGGCTGCTGTCCATGTCTTACGAAAAATTCATGCTGGACGCAGACTTATGCGGCGCTCTTCATGCGTATCTTGATGGGATCAAGATGGATGATGACCAGCTGGCCGTTGATGCCTTTGCCGAGGTTGGCCCCGGCAACCACTTTTTTGGCTGCAATCATACCATGCGCCACTACGAGACGGCGTTCTGGGACAGTGATCTGTCAGACAACGAACCGTTTGAGAAATGGGAGGCGGCAGGGTCAACTGATGCTGCCACCCGCGCCAACACACTGTGGAAGAAACGACTGGCAGAGTATGAGGCACCAGCCTTGGATGACGGCATCCGCGACGGGCTGACGGAGTTTGTCGAACGCGCCAAACGCGACAAAGCCGACATGTGGTATTGACCGGGGCCGCATGAACGCAGACCTTGTGGTGAACACGGGTGGGGGCAGGGCGTGACGTTCATTCTGATGCTGGTGATTGTTGGGCTGGCGGGGCTGATCTGGCTGGCAGCGGGTGCGCATGTGCCGCTGGCGCGGATGTGGGTCGCGCGGGCGCTGATCGGGGTGGCGGTGCTGGCCGGCCTGATCGCGATCTGGTTTGGTTTTGCGCCCCGCGTCTGGCTGCCGGTGGGTCTGACGGCCTTGGCCTTTGTCCTGTGGTACGCCACCCGCCGCCCGCGCAATGACAAGGCCTGGATCCCGGAAGTGGCGCATGGCCTGACGGGCGATGTGCAGGGCGTGGTCCACATCCCGCATGTAAGGCGTTTCCGCTGGATCACCCGCAAAGAGGTGGTGGAGGCGTGGGAGGCGCAAAGTTATGATCCGGGCACCATCACATCGGTTGATCTGGTGATGTCGATCTGGTCAAACCCGCTGATTGCGCACACCATGGTCAGCTTTGGCTTTTCCGATGGGCGGCATCTGGTGTTTTCTGGTGAAACGCGGCGGCAAAAGGGCGACCGGTTCACCATCACCGGTGGGTTCTTCCGCCGCTTTGAGCTGATCCTGATTGCCGCCGATGAGCGCGACGTGATCCATCTGCGCACCGATGTGCGGCGGGAAAAGGTCTCGCTTTACCCGGTGCTGATGCCGCCTGACGCGCGACGCGTGCTGTTTCTGGCATTCATCGGGCAGGGCAATGATCTGGCGCGCCAGCCGATGTGGTACAACACGGTGACCACGAATTGCACGACCGTGCCGTTTGAAATTGTGCGCACGATTGCACAGGGGCTGCGCTATGATTGGCGGCTGCTGTTTTCGGGCCATCTGCCGGGCTATCTGCACAAGCTGGGTGTGCTGCCGCCGGGCACAATGGCGGAATTGAACGCGCGGGCGGTGCTGCCAGTATCAGGCGATGATGGCACAGATGATGCGGCCTATTCGCGGGCGTTGCGCGCAGCGTGGCGCGATTAGCGCAGCAGCCGCCGATTGCCATCCTTGACCACCTCCAGCACCCGCCCCGTTTCACTATCCACGCGGAACACATCGGGGGCCACACGGTAATAGCGCCACGCGCCATCAACGGCGGGCAGGCCAAAGCGGGCGGGGTTCATCAGGATGGAATGATCCGCCACCGGAAACGCATCACCCACCGCAAAGGCTGGCGGGCGCACGGGCATGCGCAAAAAGCGTGCCGTCATCGTTTGCGCCTGATCACCGCGTGGGCACATCGACGCGACCAGTGACGCGCAGGCGGCATGGGCGGTCAGGGGGGCGAACACCGCCAGACTGATCAGGATCACGCGCAGCATGCGGATCAGCCTGACAGCACAGGGGTTAAAAAAACACCCCCGCAGCACAGGGCCGGGGGGTGTTTTCAGGGGTTATCCACAAGAAATGCGTGTCAGTCCATCGGGCGGAAGTTCAGGCTCGCGCCTTCCTTAATGCCGGATGGCCAGCGCGCTGTGATGGTTTTGGTGCGGGTATAGAACCGGAACGCATCGGGGCCATGCTGGTTCAGATCGCCAAAGGCCGATTTCTTCCAGCCGCCAAAGGTGTGATAGGCCAGTGGCACCGGGATTGGCACGTTGATGCCGATCATGCCCACATTCACCCGGTTTGCAAAATCGCGCGCGGTGTCGCCATCGCGCGTATAGATCGCCGTGCCGTTGCCGTATTCGTTGTCCATCGCAATTTTCAGCGCGTCTTCATAGGTTTGCGCCCGCACGGTTGACAGCACCGGGCCAAAGATTTCATGGCGGTAGATGTCCATATCGGTGGTCACATGGTCAAACAGATGCGGGCCGACAAAGAACCCGTCCTCATATCCCTGCAGCCCGAAACCGCGCCCGTCGACCACCAGTTTGGCCCCCTGCGCCACACCTGTTTCCACCAGCCGCAGGATATTGGCCTTGGCCGCAGCCGTGACCACCGGGCCGTAATCCACATCATTGCCGCCGGTGTAGGGGCCAACCTTCAAGGCCTCAATCCGCGGGATCAGCTTTTCGATCAGCCGGTCAGCTGTTTCATCACCCACCGGCACCGCCACCGAAATCGCCATGCAGCGTTCGCCCGCCGCACCGTAGCCCGCACCCACCAACGCGTCGGCCGCCTGATCCAGATCGGCATCCGGCATGATGATCATATGGTTCTTGGCACCGCCAAAGCACTGCACGCGCTTACCATTCGAACAGCCGCGTCCGTAAATATATTCAGCAATCGGGGTGGAACCGACAAAGCCGATGGCGGCGATGGTGGGGTTATCAAGGATGGCGTCAACGCTTTCCTTGTCGCCGTTGATCACTTGCAAAACGCCATCCGGCAGGCCCGCCTCTTTCATCAGTTCCGCCAGCATCAGCGGCACCGACGGATCACGCTCGGACGGTTTCAGGATGAACGCATTGCCACAGGCCAATGCTGGCCCCATTTTCCACATCGGGATCATGGCGGGAAAGTTGAAGGGCGTAATGCCTGCGGCCACGCCAAGCGGCTGGCGCATCGAATACATGTCAATCCCCGGACCGGCGCTGTCGGTGAATTCGCCCTTCAGCATTTGCGGCGCGCCAATGCAGTATTCGATCACCTCCAGCCCGCGCTGGATATCACCCTTGGCATCGGGGATGGTTTTGCCATGTTCACGGCTCAGCGCCTCGGCCAGCTTGTCCATATCGCGGTTCAAAAGCTGCACAAACGCCATCATCACCCGCGCGCGGCGCTGCGGGTTGGTTGCACCCCATTTGACTTGCGCAAGCGCTGCACTTTCAACGGCGGCGTCAAGCTCCGCCTTCGATGCCAGCGGCACCCGCGCCTGCACCTCGCCCGTCGCGGGGTTGAACACATCGGCAAAGCGGCCGGATGTGCCGCGGGCATGGTGGCCATTGATCCAGTGGGTCAGTTCTTGCATGGGAATCCTCCTGCGGTTGGCGGTACAATAGTCTTGCACAAATGCTGTTAATAGCGGCAATGTTCCAAAGTCATCATGCAGGATTGCAGGGTATGGCCCAAACAGAAAACATTGATTGGGATGATCTGCGGGTGTTTCTGGCCGTCGCGCGGGGTGAAAGCCTGACAGCGGCGGGGCAGGTCTTGCGCATTGATCCGGCCACGGTGGGGCGGCGTGTGGCGCGGCTGGAGACGGCGATGCAGGCGCAATTGTTCGCCAGATCGCAAGGTGGCTATGCGTTGACCGAACAGGGCGCACGCCTGCTGGACCATGCCGAGGCTGCAGAACAGGCGATGACAGGTGCTGCCGAGGCCTTGCGTGGCACGCAGGGCCTGACCGGACAAATCAGGATCGGCGCACCGGATGGCTGTGCGAATTACCTGCTGCCACAGGTGCTGACGGCGATTTGTGATGCCAATCCGGGGCTGGAGGTGCAGATCGTAGCCTTGCCGCGCGTCTTCAACCTGTCCAAGCGCGAGGCGGATATGGCGGTGGCGGTCAGCCGGCCCGAAACAGGGCGGGTGATAGCGCAAAAGATCACCGACTACCGCCTGCATCTGGCGGCCAGTGCCGATTATCTGGCCCGCAGCGGTGTGCCTGCAGGGCCAGCCGACCTGCGCGCCCACCGGCTGATCGGCTATATTCCTGACATGATTTTTGACAAGGAACTGGATTATATGGCCGAGGCGGGCCTGGGGGCGGTGCCCTTTGCGTCAAACTCCGTCTCGGTGCAACTGAACTGGCTGCGGGCGGGGGCTGGCATTGGGGTGGTACATGATTTCGCCCTGCCTGCCGCCCCGGAATTGCGCCGCCTGCTGGTGGATCAGATCAGCCTGACCCGCGCCTTCTGGCTGATCCGGCATGAGGGCGACCGGCGGCTGGAACGGCTGAACCGCTTTGCCAGCCTGTTGACGGCCGGGTTGAAGGCCGAGGTGGCGCGGCTGGAAGCCCTTGCCAGCCTGAAACCCGTTGCTTGACAGAATCCAATTGCGGGCAGACGCTTGCAGGCCAGACTGCACACTTGGAGGATCACCGCCATGATGCCCGTTTCAACCATCCTGAAAGCCAAAGCCACCGAAGGCATCATTACCGTGGCGCCCGGCACCACCGTGGGTGAGGCGGCGCAGCTGCTGTCGGCCAAACGGATCGGGGCGGTGATCGTATCACCAGACGGGGCGACGATGGCGGGCATCCTGTCGGAAAGGGATATCGTACGCGAACTGGGGCGGCGCGGGGCGGCCTGCCTGAGCGACCCGGTCGATGCGCTGATGACGCGCGAGGTGGTGTCGTGCAAACCCGGTGACCGCACGAATGATGTGCTGCAGATGATGACGGACGGGCGGTTCCGGCACATGCCGGTGATGCAGGGCGACCAGATGGTGGGGCTGATTTCCATTGGCGATGTGGTCAAGGCACGGCTGTCGGAACTGTCAACCGAGGTGGACGCGCTGGAAGGGATGATCAAGGGCTTCTGATCTGGGGCTTTTGATCCGGGGCTTGCAAGCCTGCGGCTGATCGTGTTGGCTGACTGCAAAACGGGGGGCAGTCATGCGCATTGGTTTATATCCGGGCACCTTTGATCCGGTCACGCTGGGGCACACGGATATCATTCACCGGGCGATGGCACTGGTTGACCGGCTGGTGATCGGTGTTGCGATCAACCGCGACAAAGGGCCGATGTTTTCGCTCGAGGAACGGGTCGCAATGGTGCAGGCGGAATGTGCGGCAATCGTGGCCAAGACGGGCGGCGAGATTGTGGTGTACCCATTCGAAAACCTGCTGATCAACTGCGCGCGGGATGTGGGGGCGACTGTCATTATCCGCGGTCTGCGGGCGGTAGCGGATTTTGAATATGAATTCCAGATGGTGGGCATGAACCGCGCTTTGGACGCAAGCATCGAAACGGTGTTCATGATGGCCGATGCGCGCAGGCAGGCGATTGCATCAAAGCTGGTCAAGGAAATTGCGCGGCTGGGCGGGGACGTATCAAAATTCGTGCCACCCGCAGTGGATGCAGCCTTGCGGGCGCGGGTAGGGCGGTAAGGCAATCGCCGGACTGTAGGATGGGCAATATTGCCCATCACGCCAGGTGGCAGGGCTAATCATACCGCAGTGCTGTCGCCTTGCCGCGAAAGATGAAATAGCTCAGCACTGAATAGGCGATGATCACTGGCAGCACGATCAGCGTGCCGACAAGGATGATGGCCAGACTTTCGGGGGCGGATGCGGCCTCGTAGATTGTGATCGCCTCTGGCACCACATAGGGGAAAAAGCTGTAGGCCATGCCCAGAAAGCCCAGCGTAAACAGCGCAATGGTGGCCATAAAGGGCACCCACGCATAATGGTCATTCACCATGGGCAGGCGGCGCAGTTTCCACCAGATCAGGCCAACCAGCAGGCCTGACAGAATGGGCAGGGGGGCCAGATACAGCATCTGCGGCCATGCAAACCATTTGTCATAAATCCGCGCGCTGACAAAGGGCGTTGCCAGCGAAATCGCCCCCATGCCCAGTACCACGCCCCAGATGCCGCCCTTGGCCCAGTCTATCGCCTTGATCTGCAGCGCACCTTCGGCCTTCATGATCATCCATGTCGCCCCGATAAAGCTGTAGGCCACGGTCAGAAACACCCCCGTCAGCAGCGCAAAGGCGATATGCGGCCATGTCCATGCCAGGCCCATCACATACATCCCCAGCATGAAACCCTGGGTCATTCCGGTCAGCGTGCTGCCGATCCAGAACGCCCCATCCCATGCGCGTTTGTGGCCCATCGGCGCTTTGGCCCGGAATTCAAAGGCCACACCGCGCAAAATCAGCGCGATCAGCATGATGGCCACGGGCAGGTACAGCTGCGTTAGAATGGCGCCATGGGCTGCGGGGAAGGCCACCAGCAAGATGCCGATGGCCAGCACCAGCCACGTTTCATTCGCATCCCAGAACGGCCCGATCGAGGCAACCATGCGGTCTTTCTCTTCGGCGGTCGCAAACGGGAACAATATACCGACGCCCAGATCAAACCCATCCAGCACCACATAGATCAGGATCGACAGACCCATAAGGCCGGCAAAGATGAACGGCAGGTCCAGCGATTGCAGCGCGGTCATTCTGCCGGCACCATCACAGCCGCCCCTTGGGCGCGCGGATCGGGGCCAAGACTTTCGCCCTTGGCGGCCTTGCGCGCCATGTAGGTGATGACACCCATATACGCAAGCATCAGGGCGGCATAGACCAGCAGGTAGGCAATCAGCGTTGACAGCACCATACCTGCACCCACGGGGGCCACGGCCTGTTCCGTGGTCAACACACCCTGCACCAGCCAGGGTTGCCGCCCGATTTCGGTGGTGTACCACCCGGCCAGCGTCGCCACCCAGCCCATAAAGGCCATGCCGGACATGCCGATCAAGTACAGTTTCGGCATGCGGTCCACACCGCGCCGCCACAACAGGACCGTACCCAGCCAAGACGTTGCCAGCATCAGCATGCCAACGCCAACCATGATGCGGAACGCCCAGAACACCTGCAGCACGGGCGGGTGCAGGATCGTGCCATCTTCGGCCACAAAATCATTCAAGCCGGGCACTACACCTTCGGCGCTGTGCGTCAGAATGATCGAGGCCATGTTCGGAATCGCGATTTCGTAATCATTGCTGCGGGTTTCCTTGTTCGGGATGGCGAACAGCACAAGCGGCACATTGCCCTGCGTTTCCCAGTTCCCCTCCATCGCCGCCACCTTTTGCGGCTGATGTTCCAGCGTGTTCAGCCCGTGCATATCACCCGCCACAATCTGGATCGGGATCAGTATGGCAGCGAGGATGATGCCGGTGCGGAAAGTGGATTTCGTCCCCTCAGCCTTGTCTTTCATCAACAGGCGCAGCGCACTGATCCCGGCCAGCAGAAAGGCAACCGTCAGGCCGGATGCCAGCAGCATGTGCACAAGGCGATAGGGCATGGAGGGGTTGAACACGATTGCCGCCCAATCCGTGGCATGTACGATACCATCCCGCAATTCGTACCCTTGGGGTGTGTGCATCCATGAATTCAACACAATGATCCAGAACGCGCTCATCGTGGTGCCAAAGGCCACAAGGAACGTCGCCATGGTGTGCACCCATGGTTTCACGCGCGATGCACCGAACAGCATGATGCCCAGAAACGCCGCCTCAAGGAAAAACGCGGTCAGCACCTCATAGGCCAGCAGCGGCCCGGCAACGTTTCCGACGGTTTCCATAAAGCCCGGCCAGTTGGTGCCGAACTGGAAAGACATAGTGATGCCAGACACAACGCCCATCGCAAACGACAGGGCGAACACCTTGACCCAGAACATGTAGGCGTCCATCCACTTGGCATTGCCGGTGGCATTGAAGCGCAGCTTGAAGAACAAAAGCACCCAGCCAAGCGCAATGGTGATGGTGGGGAACAGAATGTGGAACGATATGTTAGCGCCGAACTGGATACGGGACAGAAGAAGGGCGTCCATCATGCTTACCTTTGTTATAGTCATGCCAGACATAGGTGCTGCAGTGCAGAAGTCATATACGGCACGCCATGCTGTAATGTCGCAGGGTCAACCGCCGGTATGGCTCATGTGGCGGGTCATCTGGCCCTGCACGTTCTGGCGTGAATAATCGAAATCATGGCCTTTGGGTTTATGGGCAATGGCGGTGCGGATGGCCTGTTCAAGTGCCGCGTCGCTGGGGCTGGCACGCAGAGGCGCGCGCAGATCAGCCATGTCTTCCTGCCCAAGGCACATGTACAACTCACCCGTGCAGGTCAGGCGCACGCGGTTGCAGCTTTCGCAGAAATTATGGGTCAGCGGAGTGATGAAGCCAATTTTCTGGCCTGTCTCAACGATTTTGACATAACGCGCGGGGCCGCCGGTGCGATCTGGCAGGTCTGTCAGCGTAAAGCGGTCTGCCAGACGGCTGCGCAGATCCTGCAGGCTCCAATACTGGTCAAGGCGGTTTTCGTTGCCCAGATCGCCCATCGGCATGACCTCGATAAAGGTCAGATCGTGGCCTTCGGTCGCGCACCAGTGCAGCAGGGCAAAGAGTTCGTCTTCGTTGAAATCCTTCAGTGCGACGGCATTGATCTTGACGCGCAGGCCCGCAGCGGTGGCGGCCTTTATGCCGTCCAGCACTTGCGGCAGGCGGCCCCAGCGGGTGATCCGGGCGAATTTCGCGTCATCAAGCGTATCGAGCGATACGTTGATGCGCCTGATCCCGCAGGCGGCCAGATCAGCGGCATAGCGCGCCAGTTGGCTGCCATTGGTGGTCAGCGTCAGTTCTTGCAGCGCCCCGGATTCAAGGTGGCGCGATATGGCGCGGAAAAAGGTCAGAATGCCTTTGCGGACCAGCGGCTCACCGCCGGTGATGCGCAGCTTTTGCACGCCCATGCGGATGAACGTGCTGCACATGCGGTCAAGCTCTTCTAATGACAGCAGGTCTGCCTTGGGCAGAAACGTCATGTTTTCGGCCATGCAATAGGTGCAGCGAAAATCGCAGCGGTCGGTAACCGACACGCGCAGATAGCTGATGGCGCGGGCGAAAGGATCAATCAACGGGATCATGCCCTGCAGGTTAGGCGCAGGCGGGCGCGCTCGCAAGGGTGCAATGGGTGGTTGCGGGGGCGCGGTCTGCGCATTATCGTGAAGGCATGTATATCACCCGTGCCCTGACCGTTTCGCTGGCCGCCCTGACCTTGTCAGGCTGTGCCGTGTTTGCCCCTGCAGCTATCGAGGCCCCGCCTGTGCCCACCGTGGCCGCACCACCACCAAATCCGGGTGGTGTGCTGGGCGCAAACGGGCAATCAGCCGATGCACTGGACCAATCATCGGCGGCTGATATCGCAGCGGCCGCGGCCGTATCCGAACCTGCGGGAGAGCGGGCACTGGGCCGCGTGGTGGTGGCATTGGGCAGCCCGGCCGAGCAGGGGTTCTGGATCAAAACCGCATTGGCCGCCGCACCCGGCAAGGGGCGCGTGGTCACGGCAGACGGGCAATCGGTGAACGTGGACCTGATCCCCGGCACAGGTGGCGCGTCATTGTCGCTGGCGGCGTTCCGGCAATTGGGGCTGGGGCTGACCGAATTGCCGGAAGTGACGGTTTACGCCAACTGAGGCTGGTGTTTGCCGCAAGCGGCGGGGGTTTCATACCCCCGCACCC
>JAYUZO010000052.1:0-9915 GCA_043751715.1 Rhodobacterales bacterium
ATGGAATTCGTGCAGTTTCACCCGACCGGCATTTATGGATCGGGTTGTTTGATCACCGAAGGCGCGCGCGGCGAGGGGGGTTACCTCACCAATTCCGAAGGTGAGCGGTTCATGGAACGCTATGCCCCGACCTACAAGGATCTGGCGTCGCGCGATGTGGTATCACGCTGCATGACCATCGAAATTCGCGAAGGCCGGGGGGTTGGGCCGAACAAGGACCATATCCACCTGAACCTGAACCATTTGCCAAAAGAAACGCTGGAACTGCGGCTGCCGGGCATTACGGAATCTGCGCGGATTTTCGCAGGTGTGGACCTGCTGAAAGAACCGATCCCGGTGATTCCGACCGTGCATTATAATATGGGCGGCATTCCGACGAACTATTGGGGTGAGGTGCTGAACCCGCTGCCGGGCAAGCCTGACAACATCTTTCCCGGCCTGATGGCAGTGGGTGAGGCGGGCTGTGCATCAGTACATGGCGCGAACCGGCTGGGGTCGAACAGCCTGATCGACCTTGTGGTGTTCGGGCGTGCAGCGGCCATTCGCGCAGGCGAGGTCGTTGATCCGAAATCCGCGGTGCCCGCCACGAACGCGGCCGAGGTTGACCGCGCCATGACCCGTTTTGACGGGTTGCGTCATGCGAAGGGCGCGATTGGCACGGCGGAATTGCGCTTGGAGATGCAAAAGAACATGCAGGCCGATGCGGCGGTGTTTCGCACGGACAAGACGCTGGCGGATGGTGTGGAAAAGATGACGGCGGTTGCGGACAAGATGGCCGATATCAGCGTGACGGATCGCAGCCTGATCTGGAACAGCGATCTGATGGAAACGCTGGAACTGACGAACCTGATGCCAAACGCGCTGGCCACCATCGTGGCGGCAGAGGCGCGCAAGGAAAGCCGGGGTGCGCATGCACATGAAGATTACCCGAGCCGTGATGATGTGAACTGGCGCGTGCATTCGCTGGCCTATGTGGACGGGGCGCAGGTGACCTTGGGCACGCGGCCCGTGCACCTTGACCCGCTCACGACAGCGGAACAGGGCGGGATTGATCTGAAAAAGATCGCGCCAAAGGCACGGGTGTATTGATGCGCATTGTCCTGACGGTTGCGGTTCTGGCGTTGATGGGATGCTCACCCCAGCAGTTTGCCGATGATGTCACACGGCAGGCGGCACAATCGGTGGTGACGCCGGTGCTGGACGATTTCATGCCAGCGGCCCAGGCCGCGGGGGCCACGTCCTGTGTGCTGGATAATGCATCACCCGAGGAAATCCGTGCCCTTGCCCGCGATGTGGCGGTCGAGGCGGGCAGTCAAACCGTGCAATCCGTGCTGAACATCGCCACGCGGCCCCGCACCATCACCTGTCTTGCATCTGTTGGCGCGCCGCGCCTGCCGGGGGCCTTGTGAAACGCGCAGCTTGCCTGATGCTGGTGCTTGCCGCCTGTGGGCCCGTGTCAGTGCAGCAGGCCGAACGCGAATGCCTGCCAAAGGCGCGTCTGGCGCAACAGCCGCGTGGTGAAGTGGCGGTGGGCGTGGATTCCAACGGGCGGGTGGGCAGCCGTGCCGAAGTGACTGTGTCATCCGATTTCCTGCTGGGCCGCGATCCCAATCAGGTGTTTGAAACCTGCGTCATTCAGCGGTCTGGCGCATTGCCCAGCAAACCGTTCTATTCGTATCCGGAAAGATAAGGCTGCATCATGGTTCAGTTCACCCTGCCGAAGAATTCGAAAATCCGCACTGGCAAGACATGGCCGCGCCCGGATGGTGCCAATGTGCGCAAGTTTCAGGTTTACCGCTGGTCACCCGATGATGCAGAAAACCCGCGGGTGGATACATATTTCGTCGATCTGGATAAATGCGGCCCCATGGTGCTGGACGCGCTGATCAAGATCAAATCCGAGGTGGACCCGACGCTGACGTTCCGGCGGTCATGCCGCGAAGGCATCTGCGGGTCTTGCGCGATGAACATTGACGGGTCGAACACGCTGGCCTGCATCCGTGGCATTGATGAGGTGAAGGGCGATGTCAAAATCTACCCGCTGCCACATATGGCGGTGGTCAAGGATCTGATACCCGACCTGACCCACTTTTACGCACAGCACGCCAGCATTATGCCGTGGCTGGAAACGAAAACGAACACGCCGGCCAAGGAATGGAAGCAGTCGGTCGATGACCGGGCGAAACTCGACGGGCTGTATGAATGCGTGATGTGTGCGTGCTGTTCAACGTCCTGCCCCAGCTATTGGTGGAATTCGGACCGTTACCTTGGCCCGGCGGCCTTGCTGCACGCCTATCGCTGGATCATTGACAGCCGGGATGAGGCAACGGGCGAACGGCTGGACGATCTGGAAGATCCGTTCAAGCTGTACCGCTGCCACACGATCATGAACTGCGCCAAGACCTGCCCCAAGGGGCTGAATCCGGCGAAGGCGATTGCCGAGATCAAGAAGCAGATGGTCGAACGCGTGGTCTAGCACCTGAGAATTTTCTGCGAAAATTCAGGTTGCGATGGCCCGCACCCGCCCGCTGACCTGCACCGGGTCGCCCGGCGTGCCTGTCACCTGCACATGCAGGACGGATGGCATATCCATATCTTCACCCTGCCGGATGATGAAACGCCCGGTGGGCAGCGGCCAACCCTGATCAACCAATAGCCCGCCAAGTGCTGCGGCGGCGGCCCCGGTGGCCGGGTCCTCAACCACGCCACCCACGGGAAAGGCGTTGCGTGCGATGATCAAGGTGGGCGAGGCAAACCAGATCAGGCTGATCGTGGTCAGACCCATGGCAAGCATGACATCACGCAGATCATCAAACGGGTAATCCATATCAGCCAGCCGCCCACGGTCGCGCAGCGCCAGCACGCCGTGCAGCACCCCCGCATGCGCCAGTTGCGGCCCCATGCGGGGATCAAGATCACCCGCCGTCAGGCTAAAATAATCACACAACACTGCTGACAGGCTGTCCGGCATCACGCGTGACCATGTGGGGGGTGAGGTCAGCATGGCCTGCCAGCCGTCACCATCACGGTCTGCCCTGACGGTGATCTTGCCCTGCGTCAGGAACAGATCATAGGTTGCCGCCCCGAAACGCTGGCCAAGGGCTGCCCCCAAGGCAATGGTTGCATGGCCACAAAACGCGACCTCGGCCAAAGGCGAGAAATAGCGCACCTGCCAACCGGCCCCATCGGGTGCGGCAAACACGGTTTCGGAATAGCCAACCTCGCGCGCGGTGCGCTGCATTATTGCGGGATCTGGCAGCCGGTCAGCAATGACCACGCCCGCCGGATTGCCGCCCTTTGCGCCGTCCGAAAATGCTGCCAACCGTTCAATCTGCATGGTGTCCCCCGGTGGTAAGGCCCCGATCATACCATTGCACGCGCCACATCAGCACATGCCAAGTGGTGATTGCGGGCATGCGCGGACCCGAAAGGTCAGGCCAGACTGCGCAAACTTGCCTGTGTGTCAGGGCTCATCTGATCCAACCGTTCTGTCAGGCCGTGGATTTCGGAAATCAGCGCTTTTGCTTTTTCTGTCTCTGCGGCCGAAAATGGCACTGATTTTGTGACCGACCCAATGGTGCGTGATGCAATCGGACCAATGGCAAATGACATGCCGTTCAGCAGGCCATGCATCGTGGAACTTGCGACCACACCCGCCGGATCATCGGACGCGAGGTCAGCCCAGACTGCAAGCCCGGCCTCGGTTGTCTCGGACATGGCCCAGCGTACAACCGGATCAACTATCATCATGCCCTGTTCGCCATAATGTTCCAGCCAGACCTGTGGGTAGGTGGTAAACATCAACGTCGGGCGGGTGTACTGGATATGCACAGCCAGCAGATACCCCGTGTCGCATAGTTTGTCCAAAGCCTTGAGGTTGTCCTTGACTTGCTTCACAATCATGTCGTTATGCGGCATCTTGCATCCAAATGGTTGAAGGAGTTTACGCTATACATCCTAAGCGCGTAACTTTCATCTGTTTCAAGTCAACCGTAACCCTCAACGCAGATTGCAGCAACAGTCTCGAACGATCATATGTCCAGATTGAATGATTATACCGATAGTATCCTGCGCATGTCCCCCGCCGGATTCTATCTTGCGCTGCGGGTTGGTTTTACCTTTCCCGAGGAAGAGCTTAACCGGTTGCCTGAACGCTGGGTGGAACATTACACCCGGCACGGTCTGGTGGTGCATGACCCGCTTATGAAATGGGTCTATGCCCAGCAGGGGTCAGCGCGGTGGTCTGATCTGAATATTGCCGATCCGCACGATGTGCATCTTTCGGCACAGGCGCATGGGCTGGGGTTTGGTGCGGTCGCCAGCGCTGTAACGCCTGCTGAAAAGGGCAAGCGGTCTTATGGCCTGTTCTTCCGCAATGACCGGGATTTCAATGACGGCGAATTGGCCAATCTGCGCATTCTGCTGGAAACGCTGCACAGCGGCGCCAAGCTGGAACGGAACCTGACCGCGAATGAAATCGAGGCACTGCAACTGCTCGCATCCGGGCTGCGCCTGCAGCAAATTGCAGACCGGCTGGGCATATCTGAAAGTGCGGTCAAGGCCCGGCTGAACAACGCAAAAGCCAAACTTGGCGCGCGTACGGCGTCACAGGCGGCGTCGCTGGCAGCGGGAAGGCGGCTGTTCTAAGGCAGATATGTGTCCTTTTGCAGCCTTAGCGTTCTTTCTTAGTTAAAAATCAACTTAAAGTATATTCCTTTAGTGTCCCTTACGTCACAATCGGGACGTTGAAGGAGACTCATCATGCAAAACATCCAATTCGATTTTTCGACGCTCCATTTACATGGAACGGCGTTCTTCGACTTTCTGCGCTTGCGAAAGCGTATGTTTGTCGATGAAATGAAATGGGACATCCCGCACAACGATGTGATGGAGATGGACCAGTACGACACGCCCATGGCGCAATACGCGCTTGTGCTGCGTGACGGAAAGGTGGTTGGCGGCGCGCGCGCCATGGCCACGACGGCGGTGTGGGGAACGCATACCTACATGCTGCGCGATGCCTTTTCGGGGAAACTGCCGCATATCCCGCCCGAGGTGATGACAGTGGAAATTGCCAGCCCCAAGGTATGGGAATGCACGCGGATCGTCATCTCGGACGA
Source organism: Rhodobacterales bacterium (assembly GCA_043751715.1). Classification (GTDB taxonomy): domain Bacteria; phylum Pseudomonadota; class Alphaproteobacteria; order Rhodobacterales; family Rhodobacteraceae; genus JAAFHS01. The sequence continues at coordinate 5,121 of JAYUZO010000052.1, forward strand.
GCTGACAACGCATGACGAACGTCAGGAATGCATGGAGCATATCATTGATGGTGTGGTCAGCCTGACGTTGAAACACGGGGCGGATCAGGTGATTGGTCTGTCAACCGTGGCGCTGATGCGGTGGCTGCGGGGGCTTGGCTACCCTGTCGGGCGGTTGGGCGAGCCGTATCGCAACCGTGAAGACGGGCGGCAATATGCCGTGCTGCACATGCCGGCAGAATATTCGCGGGCATGGAAGGCGCGGGCGGCGTTGGCGCAGGCGTTTGTCGCACGCCCCGAATGGGATATGCCGGGGCCAACAGTTGTTCCGGCAAGCCTGATCAACCTGCCGCAAGCGCAGACTTACGCGCTTTCGGCCTGAGAACCTGTTTGCCCTGACCCGGGCCCGGATGACACGTGGGGTGGTTATCCGGGCGGGGTGGGCGCAACGGCCCGTGTGCTGTCTTGCTGTGCCTAGCTTGCTGCGCCTGGGGCAGGTCCGATGTCAAATCCCGTTCACCTTGTTTCATTGACTGCGCTGTATGCGCGCCTTGCTCAGCAATAACGTTCGACAGTTGCTGCCTGTTCGTGGTTGTAGCGGTCACCAAAAGCCCAGCCAACCGGCATGATCTGGTTGATTGCCGCGTGATCTTCCGGTGTCAGGACCAGATCGGTTGCCCCCGCCCAATCGGCAAGATGGCTGGCCGTGCGCGTTCCGGGGAACGGGATCAGATGTTCGCCCTGTGCCAGCACCCATGCCACGGCAAGCGCTGCCGGACTTATGCCACGATCAGCGGCAAAGGCGCGGAAGGCGGCGATGGCAGGCTGGTTCAGCCGCCAGTTTTCACCCTGAAAGCGCGGAACTTGCTGGCGGAACTCACCGGGCTCAAGTGCGGCGGGGTCAACCACCTGCCGCCCAAACACACCACGGGCAAGCGGGGAAAACGGCACGAAGGCAACGCCAAGTGCGGCACAGGTCTGGATCAGACCCAGTTCAGGCTGCCGCGTCCACAGCGAGTATTCATTCTGTACGGCGCGCACAGGGTGCACGGCATGGCCGCGGCGCAGGGTGTAGGGGGCAATTTCCGACAGGCCATAGCCGCCGATCTTACCTTCGCGCTGCAGGGTGGCCATGGTTTCGGCCACCTCCTCAATCGGGCGGGATTCCTCATGGCGGTGGATGTAGAACAGATCGACGTGATCGACGCCAAGGCGTTTGAGCGATCCATCCAGTTCGGCGCGCAGGTAGGCTGGGGAATTATCAATACGCCGGTTTGGCCCGCCCACGATTCCAGCCTTGGTGGCCAGTATCGGGCGGTGCCCCCGGCTGCGCAGCCATTGGCCGATCACGTTTTCTGACATACCCATGCCGTAGATATTGGCAGTGTCCAGAAAATTGATCCCGCTATCCCATGCCGCGTCAAGGCAGCGCAGGCTGGTGTCGGTATCGGTGGCCCCGAATATGCCGCCAAATGAAAGGCAGCCAAGGCCAATAGCCGAAACCATGGGGCCGTTTGCACCCAGTTGCCGCATCTGCATCATCTGTTCCTTTTCATGGGGGCAGCCAACAGACCCCCGCGAATCGGTTAGGTCAAGGGCGGATGTAGTGCATGCCCTGAAACTGCGCCCGCAGTGCTGCCGTGCGCGGGGCCACGGACGCCGGGTCGTTTGACCGCAGCCCTTCGGCAATCAGGGCGGCCAGCGCGGGCGCATCGGCTGGTGTCACGCCACGGCGTACAAGCTCGGGCGTACCAATGCGCAAACCGTTCATATCACCTGTGACTTCAGGCAAGGGCAGGCCAATGCCGCAGGCCAGAAAGCCCGCCTTGCGCAGGGTCTTGCTGGCCGCCTGCCCGCCACCAAAGGCCGCTGCCGAGATGGCAAACTGGTGGCTTTGCGTGGCGCCTTTGTCGGTGGTGAACACGGGTAGGCCAAGGGCGGTCAGTTCGATGGCCAAGGCCTGCGCAAGGGCGGCCATGGCCTGCGCATAGGCGGGGCCATGATCGCGCCAATCCAGCAGGGTGATGGCAAGGGCGGCTGATTTTGCGGCATCAAAGTTGGCGGTCATGCCGGGAAAGGCGATGCTGTCCAGTCGTTCGGCTATGGCGGCATCATTCGTCACAATCAGCCCACCCGCAGGGCCGCCAAGCGATTTATAGGTGCTCATCGTTATCAGATGCGCGCCTTGCGCCAATGGGTCGGGGAACACGCCGCCCGCGATCATGCCGCATTGGTGGGCGGCGTCAAACAGCACATGCGCACCAACCTGATCGGCAATCGTGCGCACCTCGGCCACCGGATGGGCGAACAGGTTCAGGCTGCCGCCGATGGTGATCAGCTTTGGGCGCACCTGTTGGGCCATGGCCGCAAGCCCGGCCAGATCAACGGTATAACTATCGGCATTTACGGGCGCTGCATGCGTGGTCAGCCCGTACAGCCCCGCACAGCCCGCCGCGTGATGCGTGACATGGCCGCCAATCGTGCCGGGTGGGGCAATGATGTGATCGCCCGGTTTGGTCAGCGCCATAAAGCCGTACAGGTTGGCCATGGCCCCACTTGCGCAGCGGATTTCGGCGTAGCGGGCGTTGAAAACCTCGGCCGCCAACTCTGCCGCAATAACCTCGATCTCTTCAATCGCCTCCAGCCCCATTTCGTATTTGTCGCCGGGGTAGCCAAGGCTGGGGCGGCTGCCCAGACCCCGGCCAAGCGCCGCTTCGGCGCGGGGGTTCATCACATTGGTGGCGGGGTTGAGGTTGAAGCATTCATGGTCATGGATCTGCAGGTTGGCCTGTATCAGCGCATCAATCCGGGCATCTACCGTGGCGCTGTCACGGGTGGCATCATGGGCAAGGCTTTGCACACGTGCCTCGCATGCCGCGGGCACCCATGGGCGGGGGGAAAGGTGGGGGTGGGGAAAGGTGGTTCATCTTCTGAAATCCCTATGCAAACGCCGCCTGAAGCGCCACTTCGACCATCGCGCCAAAGCTGCGTTCGCGCTGATCGGCGGGCAGGGCTTCATGCGTCAGGATATGGTCGGAAATCGTCAGCACTGCCAGCGCGCGGCGGCCATAGCGGGCAGCGAGGGTGTACAGCTCTGCCGCCTCCATCTCTACGCACAGGGTACCGTGGCGTTGCAGCTGGTCCGACAGATCCTGCCGTTCGTTATAAAAGGTATCGGACGAATAGATGCCACCCACATGCACCGGCACGCCGATGGATTGCGCGGCGGTAAAGGCCGCCGCTAGCAGGCCGAAATCGGCGCAAGGGGCAAAGTTCAGGTCCTTGAATATGGACCGCGAAGGGCTGCCATTCGTGCTGGCCGACTGCGCCAACACCACATCGCGCACCTTGACTTGCGGCTGCAGCGCACCTGCACTGCCAATGCGGATCAGCGTTTGCGCGCCATAGTCACGGATCAGTTCGTTGGCGTAAATCGACAGTGACGGCATGCCCATGCCTGACCCGTGAATGGTCACGCGGTGGCCGTTCCATGTGCCGGTATAGCCCAGCATGCCGCGCACCTCATTCACCAGAATTGCGTCCTTCAGGTAGGTTTGCGCAGCCCAACGGGCGCGGTAGGGATCACCCGGCAGCAGCACAGTTTCGGCAATGTCGCCCGGTTTCGCGCCGATGTGAAAGGTCATTCTGGCCCTGTCATCTGTTTCAGCCAGCAGCATTGCGGCGTTTCGGTGTGCGCGGCAAGGGGGCGATTGACAGGGCAAGGTGGATGGCTAAACTTTCCTTTATTCAATCACGCGACCCCCGGTTTTCGGAGCATCCTCATGTCATTCATCATATTCTCCGTCGGGCGGGGTGGGGTCAACCTGCCGTCGGACGTGGCCGCCGTGCATGCCGCCCTTGACCGGTATGATCTGTGGGATCAGTCGCAATCGGTACTGTTTGCCAAACCGCAGATGAGCATGATGCTGGAGCAGCGCATCGCCACGTTTCTGCGCCGCTATACGCCGTTCAGCCCGCTGAATGCGCGGATTGAACCGAATTCGCTGCCAGCAAGCATTCTGTCATTGTACGCGGCCGATACGGACAGCGCACCGAAGGTGACCTACAGCGACAGTCTGGAGTCGGCGCTGCAACTGGTCAGCCCTTATGCGATCAAGGTGGTGCAAAAGGCATTGGTGGCGGCCAAGATGACTGCAGCGGTGATCACGTCAACGCTGCGGCTGCCCGCCAAGCAGGCGGACATCATGTATGGCAATGCAGCGATCAACCTTGCAGGGCAAAAGGCGCTGTATGGGCCAGCGGGCGACGCTGTGCTAAAAGTCTATGAGGATAACAAGAAAAAGCCCAAGGATGAGGTCGTGGCGTTGATGGCGGCCAAGGTGGAAGACTTGCTGGATGCGGGCCAGCAGGTATCAAACCACGTATCTACGACCACGCGCTATGCGACCTATAATGTATTTGATATCGGGCTGAACAGCACCAAGGCGAAGGCGGGCAAATCGTTCAACCTTGCGGGGCTGACCAAGGCCTTTGATGCGCTGAAAAAGGATGGCTACATCGTGAAGTTCATTGACGAGACGGCGAAATCAAACACCTGCTGGCATTTGGAAATCGTGCCGGATGCCAAGGCGTTGTAAATTTCCTTGGCGGCCGCGCAGCAAGTGTTTGTGGTTTTTTTGGGGGGCGCAGCGAAAAAAGCCCGCAAGGGCGTGAAAAGCGGGCGGTTATTGCGCGGCCACGGCATTCGGGTCAGCCAGCGCCACGATATCCATCATGATACGATTCAACTCAAAATCCTTGGGCGTATAAACCGCAGCTACCCCCATGGCGCGCAAGGCAGTGGCATCCTCTTCGG
>JAYUZO010000053.1:0-5370 GCA_043751715.1 Rhodobacterales bacterium
CATACCGGTGATGGTTCGGATAGACCGTGCCATCCGGCCCGATCATGTCAAACACCCAATCGCCGCCCTGGTGTAAATCAATCCGCAGCGTCCGGCACGAAAACCCGTCCGGCCCAAACCACAGCGGCAAACTGTCCGGGTTCATCCACGCCCCCCAGACCACCGCCACCGGTGCCGCGATCATGCGTTCAATCACCATCGTCCGGTCCGCGGCTGACATCATGGCTTCAGCCCTTGTGCATATGCCTCTAACTGGTCTGCCACCGTGCCCCAGCCATCAAAGAACCCCATGTCCTTGTGCGTCTGCGCCGCCTTTGAATTGCGGTGGCGCGCGATCGCTGTGTACCGCGTGCGCCCGCCGCCCAAATCCTCGAACGTCACGATCGCCGTCATGAACGGATCGGCCGCAGGCTTCCACCCTGCTGTGTAAGTATCTGTGAAGACGATCTTTTCATTAGGCACCACCTCCAGATAGATACCCCGGTTTTCCATGATGTTGCCATCCACATCGAACGTTGTGTTGCACGCACCACCCGCCCGCACATCCAGCATGCAGGCTGTTACCCGGTGCGGCTTGGGGACAAACCAGTGCACCAGATGTTCTGGGGTCGTCCAGCACATATACAGCACCTCGCGCGGGGCATTGATCTCGCGCGTCAGCACCAGATCAAGCGTCGGGTCCAGATCAGTCGGGGTCATTTTCAGCCTCCATCCCGGTTCGTTTTGCAACCAATGTCATCACATAGTCATCCAGCCGGTCCAGCCGCGCGTCCCAGACCGCGCGCTGCGCCGCAAGCCAGCCCTGCATCGGCTCCAACGCCTCCGGCACCAATGCGCAAGACCGCACGCGCCCCTCCTTGGCCGTTGCAATCAGCCCTGCCAGTTTCAGCACCTGCAGATGCCGCATCACTGTCGGCAACCGCAACCCCGTTGGGGCCGCCAGCGCGCTGACGGTGACAGGCCCCCGCGCCAACGCCGCCAGCATGGCGCGCCGTGTCGGGTCTGACAGCGCCTGAAACAACAGCGAAAGGTCGGGATCATGCTTAGCCATAATGCTAAGTATCAGGGTGCATGGGCCGTGGCAACGCACACCCGGCAGACCGGCTTTGTATTCTGTACCCTTGACGCGCGGCACCACCGTGCCACCTTGGCGATATGCCAAAGATGATCCGCAAAGCTGACCTGCCCCAAAAAACCTGCGCCACCTGCGCCCGGCCCTTCACCTGGCGCAAGAAATGGGAAAAGGTCTGGGATGAGGTGCGCTATTGTTCCGACCGCTGCCGCACTGAGCGCCCGCCCGCGCAAAAATAGCTCGCCCGTCAGTTGCAGTCTGCACGGGCACCGCTCATGTCCGATCCATTCTGTGGTCAGCGTTCGGTTCGTCCATGGTTCCCCGTTGTCCACATCGTCCAGTGCCCGATGCCAGCACCCATGGCCTTGGCCCGGATGCAGGGCCTGCCATTGTCTGACCTGGCTTTTGCCAGATGGTTCGTTGATGACATCATGCCCGGCATGCACCCCATTCCGCGCCGCGAACGCACCCGCATTGAATGCCTGCGCGTATTGTACAGATGGATCACAGCCTGACCGGGGATCGTGCTGCCGCCGCTGTCGCCTTTCGGTGCGCATGGCGCGAAGCTTGGGCGCAAGCAACCGTGATCCGCGCGGCAGCAACAGGCATCATGCCGGCGTTGGTGCCACCAAACAGACCGCAGAGGTCTGAACCAGATGAAAGGACGTGTTGCATGACCAAGATTATCTGGCGCAAGGAATGGCAGCTTTATCCGCCGGGGGTCATTCCGTTCAATGCCGATGGTTCCGTGCCGTTTGGTGATCCGTTGGGTGGCCTGTTCCTTCCGGCTGATTATCTTGGCTTCATGCAACGGTCCGAAGGGGCCGCCTTGCGTGATCGTGGATCATGGTTTCTGGCACGCTTTCAGGACGGCACCCTGCCTTGCGAAATTGAATGGCTGGGCGACATGCGCAACCTGCGCCTTGGCACGATCTCCTGTTATCGTGACCCGGACATGGCGCAGCACTGTTTGCCGCCCACCTACGTCTACATTGGCTATGCCGAACCGGGGCCTTACGATGTGGTCATGAACGCCCTTCGCGGCGATCCCGACTATGGCAAAGTTTACGTCTGGCATCACGCGCATGATCCCTGGATGACCGGCAGCAACACGCGCGGTCTGGGTCTTGTGGCGGACAGCTTTACCGCGTTCATGAACGGCCTCGCCTCAAAAGACAAACTTTGAACCAGACACGCAGCCATAGTCCCGCCATCCGGGCTGCCGATTTCAGCCAGTGCCCCGACGCGGTGCTGCGCCTGATGGCTCTGACAGGGGGTGTACCGCTGGCCATATCGGATGTGCTGCGGTTGGCCGGAAGCTGCGGGAACATCAGCCCGCACACGCAGGAATGGCGCGCGCTGATCCTGCCGCGGTTCACCGCCGATCAGGCATTAACGACCCTGCGCATGCGCAATCGCCGCGTGTTATTACTGGCCGCCATGGGTGCTGGAAAACGGGCGCGAGTTCCGCCTGTTCATCCATAATCGCAAGGGCGTGGGGATCGGCCACTTCCACCTGAACCCGCGCTATCCGGACATCATGCACTTCGCGCGGCCCCTATCGCACGCCACGCGGCACTTGACGCATCACCTTGTGCCCGCCCTGCATGTACCTGATATCGTTTCGTATATTTTTGTTTATCCGTCCAGCCAGCCCAACCGCGCTGCTGATCGGGCTGGCCGCATTCCGTGCCACGACCGGCCCCGAACAGTTTTACCGGGCCGATCCGCAGGGTTTTGCCGCTTCTTTGCGCGCGGTGCAGACCACGCCTTACGCCTTTGTCACCTTCAGCACCGACAGCGCCTTGAACTCTGCCAGCACCGCTGCGGTGCCGTGCACCTCGCCCAATCGCAAAAGCGCAAATCTGATCCGCGCGATTTCGCGGTAGTAGCGCATGTAGGCTGCGTTCAGCGCCGCACCAGTGATTGCCCCGACCACCGGCACCGCCTGCGCAATCACTTTTTGCCCCAGGGCCGCCGCCAGCCGTGGCGCCACCGCCGCCACCACCTGCGCCACCGTTGACCCCGAAACCGCAAGGCGCACCGACACCAGCCCCGCGTTCACCCCGTCGTCACTGTCCAGCGGGCTGCCCGCCCCGAACACCTGCAGACATTCCGCCCGAATGCCCGGATCATCCGGATCAAACCCTGCCTCGGTTGCCGCAGCCCTGATCGCATGCAGGATCACCGTCACCGTCACCGGCAGTTCTGCAATCGCCGTCGGCAATCCGCCAAAGCCGCCCGCCGCCCCCGTGGCCATCACCGCAATCATCGGCCCCTGCGGCCCAATATCCGGCGCGCGCGCGCCCTGTGCGGCCAGCCCGAACGCCGCCATCAGCGCGCCTTCCGTCACCCGCCCGATCTGATCACGCAGGGGTGCGGGCAGCGCGTTCATCTGCGCCTCAATCCCGCCGCCGATCCGGTTCATCAGCGCCATCAACGGCCCATTGGCCCGCCTGTACCGCGCCGCAAGGGCTGCGATGTCATATTGGGCTTCACTGACGATCATTGCGTTGGGCATGGCGTTGGGCGCATTGGTGTTCTGGGTCATAACCTACAGATAGCAATGCCCCGCTCCCTTGCAAGACCCCGCTTTGCCAGTCGCCGTGCAGGGCCACCCCGTATCCGCACCCTTGGCACAGGCCGCACCACTGCGCACCCAACCAGAGCCACCCAGCCTGCAGCCCCGCACCCACTGAAAACGCGCCACAGGACAGCGCCACCAACCACCCACGCACAGGCCTGTCCCATGCCCCAAACGCTGAAATGGCCTGATGCGCCGCACCTGCGATCTTGCCGGTCGTCAACGCCATGCCAGATGAAAGGCGCGGCCCTCCACCCCCAACCAACGCCCTTTACATACAAATTTAAATCACCTCATCCATCACCGCGCCCCAGACGCAGCTCTTCATGGTAAGTCCCGGCACCCGGTCCGGGTTCAGCGCGGGCGTCATCACCACCTGACCCGCCGCTTAGCGCGCGGCTCATCCCAGACTGACGCCCCCCGCCCCAAACCAGCGCCCCTTACATCCGCGCCTTCGTTACCTCGCCCACCACCCCATCCCAGGCCCCGCGTATCAGCGCGATCCCCAGCACCCGGTCCGGGTTCGTGGGCGGTGGCATCACCACCCCGTCCAGCCGCGTAAACCCGTATCGTTTGTAATACGGCGCGTCACCCACCAAAAGCGCGCGTTCCCAGCCCAGACGCCGCGCCTCGGCCAGACTTTCCGTGATCAACAGCCCGCCCAAGCCTTCGCCCTGCCGCGTCGGGTGCACCGCAACCGGCCCCAGCAGCAGCACATCATGTTCGCCAATTTCTGCCGGCCAATACCGGATCGCCCCTGCCAGCACCCCGTCCTCGCGCAGGGTCAGGCACAAGGGGGCCACTGTCGGCACCCCGTCGCGCAGTCGGTACGACGACAGCGCCGTGCGACCCGGCGCAAAGCACAGATCATACAGCGCCTCGACCTCCCACCAGTCATCTTCCGTCTCTTCTTCCATCTGGTACAAGGGCGGCCCCGCGAATCTGCTGGAGCCGCCCGTAACACGCGGTTACGTCACAAACAAACCCGCACAGGTGCCCTGATGTTCTACCAGCCAAAAGATGGCCACGGCCTGCCGCACAACCCCTTTAGCGCCATCGTCGCGCCCCGCCCCATTGCATGGATTTCCACGCGTGGCAGTCTGGGTGATAATCTTGCACCCTATTCGTTCTTCAACGCCGTTGCCTACAGCCCGCCGCAGATCATGTTCGCCTCTACGGGCATCAAGGACACGCTGCGCAACATCCGCGAAACCGGCGTGTTTGCTGTCAACATCACCTCTGCCGCCCTGTTTGAGGCGATGTCCGCAACCTCTGCCACCCTGCCCCGCGGGACCGATGAATTCGAGGCCGCAGGGGTGGCGCGCGCCGCATGCACGCTGATCCCGGCGCCCCGCGTGGCCGGTGCCCCCGCAACGCTGGAATGCCGCGCGCTGCAAGAGGTGGCGCTTGCGGGGCGTGACAACATCATGACGATTGCCGAGGTCATCGGCATCCATTTGCGTGATGATTGCGTGATTGATGGTCGGTTCGATATCACCCGTTTCCACCCCATGGCGCGGGCAGGCTATCAGGATTACGCTAGGGTCGACGCCCTGATCACCCTTACCCGCCCGGATGAGATGTAGAGGCGTAGGTCGGGCTTCAGCCCGACTCTCCTGCTCCCCCACACCATCGAAATCACTCACCTCCAGTTTGCGCCCCCCCCCCTTTTCCCGTCAGCAGGGGCTGGGGCTGCGCCTACATCTTCCCCTCA
>JAYUZO010000054.1:0-14912 GCA_043751715.1 Rhodobacterales bacterium
GTCTTGCGCGGACCTTTCCAATTGGCCTTGCGCGCTGCCAGTTCGGCATCCGTCAACGCCACCGACAATTCCCCCGTCAGCGCGTTCAGCGTGATGATATCGCCGTTTTGCAACAGCGCAATCGGCCCGCCATGTGCTGCCTCTGGTCCCACATGCCCCACGCAGAACCCGCGTGTCGCACCGCTGAACCGCCCGTCCGTGATCAGCGCCACCTTTTTGCCCATGCCTTGGCCCGACAGCGCCGCAGTCGTCGACAGCATCTCGCGCATGCCCGGCCCACCGGCTGGCCCTTCGTTGCGGATGACGATCACTTCGCCTTCCTTGTATTCGCGCGCTTTCACGGCGGCAAAGGCATCTTCCTCGCATTCAAACACCCGCGCCGGGCCGCTGAACACCTGTTCTTCGGGTGACATCCCCGCCACTTTCACAATCGCGCCGTCAGGGGCCACATTGCCCTTCAGGCCAACCACGCCCCCCGTTTGGGTGATGGGCGTTGATACCGGATAGATCACGCGGCCATCCGCCTCGCCCTTGATATCGTCCAACTCCTCGCCAATCGTGCGGCCCGATGCCGTGATGCAATCCAGATGCATCAGGCCCGTCTTGGCCAGTTCCTTCATCACCACCGGCACGCCGCCCACCTCGTACAGATCCTTCGCCACGTATTTGCCACCGGGCCGCAGGTCCACAAAGTAAGGCGTGTCGCGCATGATATCGGCCACGTCGAACAGATCAAAATCAATGCCCGCCTCATTCGCCATCGCAGGCAGGTGCAGCGCTGCATTGGTGCTGCCCCCCGTGCAGGCCACCACCCGCGCCGCATTTTCCAATGATTTGCGCGTGACGATATCGCGCGCGCGGATATTCTTTTCGATCAGATGCATCACCGCCACGCCCGACGCCTCACCATACTGATCGCGGGACTCGTAAGGCGCAGGTGCGCCGGATGAATTCAGCAAGGCCAGACCAATGGCTTCGGAAACACAGGCCATCGTGTTGGCCGTATATTGCGCACCACACGCACCCGATGACGGGCAGGCCACCCGCTCCATGATATCCAGTTCCGCCTCAGACATGACACCCGCCTGCACCTTGCCTACCGCCTCGAACATGTCCTGCACGGTGATATCACGGCCCTGATAGCGGCCCGGCAGGATCGACCCGCCATAGATGAACACGCTTGGCACGTTCAGCCGGATCATCGCCATCATCATGCCCGGCAGGGATTTGTCGCAGCCCGCAAGGCCCACCAGCGCGTCATAGCAGTGCCCGCGCATGGTCAGTTCCACCGTATCTGCAATCGCATCGCGCGACGCGAGGGATGAGCGCATGCCCTCATGCCCCATGGCAATGCCATCCGTCACCGTGATCGTCGTGAACTCACGCGGCGTGCCCCCGCCCTTTTTCACGCCATGCTTCACGATCTGCGCCTGACGGTTCAGCGCGATGTTGCAGGGGGCGGCTTCATTCCAGCAGGTGGCAACGCCCACCCATGGCTGGTGAATCTCTTCCTCGGTGATGCCCATGGCGTAGAAATAGCTGCGGTGCGGCGCGCGGGCCGGGCCTTCGGTCACATGGCGGCTGGGAAGCTTGGATTTGTCAAAGCGCTGGTTGGTCATGGCGGGCATCCTTTGGCGATCGTGGCTGGTGGCAGGGATAATGGGCTGTGCGGCAAGGGGCAAGGCGGATTGCAAAAGGGGCCGCCGTCCCCTCGGGCATTGAGCCCTCGGTAACGGCATTGCCATGGAAGACCGGGAAGCGGCGCGATGATTCGCCAATCAGGGTTAACAGGCCATCTTCACGGTTTTCGTCCGGGCCGGAACCAGACGTTTACCATACCAAAACCATACGTTTAACCTTTGGTTAATCTGGCCGATTAACACAGCGTTCGCAACGGCTTAGCCCCACCCGTCAATCGCGGCAATCGCCTCTTCCGCCGTTTCCACAAATTGAAACAGTTTCAGATCATCCGGCGCGATTACCCCCGCTTCGGCCAAGGCATCCCAGTTGATCATCCGCTCCCAGAACGCCCGACCAAACAGCAGGAACGGAATGGGGGCCATGCGGCGGGTCTGGATCAGCGTCAGGCTTTCAAACATTTCGTCCAGCGTGCCAAAGCCCCCCGGAAACACACAAACCGCCCGCGCCCGCATCAGGAAATGCATCTTTCGGATCGCGAAATAGTGGAAGTTAAAGCACAACTCCGGCGTGACATAGCCATTCGGCGCTTGTTCATGCGGCAGCACGATGTTCAGCCCGATCGACCGCCCGCCTGCATCATATGCCCCCCGGTTGCCCGCCTCCATCACCCCCGGCCCACCGCCGGTTACAATCACATCGCGCGTGCCGCCACCCGCCATGCTGCGCGCCGTCACCAAGGCCGCAAACCGCCGCGCTTCGGCGTAAAACCTTGCCAGATCAGTCTTTTTTCCGCCAGCCTCCGGGTCTTTGATCCGCGCCCCGCCAAACAGCACAATGGTGCTTTCAATGCCTTCCGCGTCCAGCGCCATGTCCGGTTTCAGCAGTTCCAACTGCAACCGCACCGGGCGCAATTCCTCGCGCGTCAGAAATTCCGGGTCGGCAAAAGCCAGCCGGTAAGTGGGCGCACGGGTCTGCGGCGTATCAGGGATCAGGCGTGCCGTCCGCACATCCTGTTTAGACGTACGCAGCGGGTGTTTGCGGGATGGGTCTGGCGTCTGATCGGGCATGGGTCACTTGGCATTGCGGGAAAGGTATCCAATGCTTATAGCCATGCGCGAATGCCTGCCACCAGAAAGGATGCCTGATGTCCCACGCCGCCCTCGAGTCTGCCATCAACGCCGCCTGGGAAAGCCGTGATGGCATTACCCCCGCCACCAAAGGCGAGGCGCGCGATGCCGTAGAGGCGACGCTGGCCGCATTGGATACAGGCAGCCTGCGTGTAGCCGAAAAGCGGGGGAGCGACTGGCATGTAAACCAGTGGGCCAAGAAGGCGGTTTTGCTGGGGTTCCGGCTGAAAGACATGGAATTTCAATCAGGTGGCCCACAGGGCAGCGGCTGGTGGGACAAGGTGGATAGCAAGTTTCACGGCTGGGGTGATGCGCAGTGGCGCAGTGCTGGCTTCCGTGCCGTGCCCAATTGCATCGTGCGCAAATCGGCCTTTATCGCCAAAGGCGTGGTGCTGATGCCATCCTTCGTGAACCTGGGGGCCTATGTCGATGAAGGCACGATGGTTGATACCTGGGCCACGGTCGGCAGCTGCGCCCAGATCGGCAAGAATGTGCATTTGTCGGGCGGCGTGGGCATTGGCGGCGTGCTGGAACCCATGCAGGCGGGGCCGACGATCATCGAAGACAACTGCTTTATCGGCGCGCGGTCCGAGGTGGTTGAAGGCTGCATCGTGCGCGAAGGATCGGTGCTGGGCATGGGTGTATTCATCGGCAAATCCACCAAGATCGTTGACCGCGCCACGGGTGCGGTGACCTATGGCGAGGTTCCCGCGGGATCGGTCGTGGTGGCGGGATCAATGCCATCCACCAACGGAATCAACCTGTACTGCGCGGTGATCGTGAAGCAGGTCGATGCCCAGACGCGCAGCAAAACCAGCATCAACGAGCTGCTAAGGGATTGAAATGACTGACGACCCCACCCACACAGAACCCCCCGCAGACCCCTCCACCGACCCCAAGCCCGAAAAGATCAAGCGCCCGCAGAAGGTGTTTACGCTGGTGGTCGAGGTGGGTCGCAAATCCGGGGATGGCTTGCCCAAAGGGGCCACGGGGGCGGCGCTGATGATCTATGCCAGCGGTGTGGATGAGGCCGAGGCCGTGCGCGAAACCGTGGTGATCCTGAAAGAGGCCGACCTGGCACCCCTGGATGTGTCGGGCTATGGCACGCTGGACGAACGGCTGGCAGCGGGCGATGAGATTGACAGCGAGGAACGCAAGCTGATGCAGCGGGCTTTGGACGAAAACTCGGTCATCGTGGCACAGATGACGCCGTTCTTTGATGAGCCTGACAGCTTAAGCAACCGGCCGAAGGCCTGACCGGGCCTGCATGGCCAAAAGCGGCGTCACCTCGAATTTATGCAGCAATCGCGCGGGCATAGCTTTGCCCATTGGGGCTTCGGTCATCAGGATGCAGCCGTTGGCCATGATCAGTGCAGGTGTATCAAATGTCAGTGCCACGCCGGTTATCACCGCACGGCGGTTATCCATGAATGCGGCAATGCCATCCGCCATATGATGGGCGGCAGCCAGTACGCGGTCTTCGCCGTACAGATATTCCACCGATGTGCCCTGCAGACAGATCGCCTGTTCCGATGAGACCAGCAAATCCATCTGGCTGCCGAAATACGGCGCGCGCAGCAGGATGGGCGCAAAGACACCACGCCCCGGCACGCGCAAATGGCGCACCGACAGCAGCCTGCGGGCCCCGCCATCCACCGTCAGGACCAGATCGCCCGGTTGCAGCAGGCCCGCCGCCACCGGCCCTGCCGGTGTGTCAACCGGTGTGCGCTGCCCGATCCAGGGTTGTGGCGTAGGCGGGGCTGCGCGCGTGGTCACGCCGTACCACAGCACGGCAGGGTGACGCTGACCAGCGGTGCATAACTGCATCATATCAGCCACCGACCACATCACCGGATCGTCACCCCGTGCCACCGCAACCGGTGCGCCGTTCATGGTATCAGCCGACAGATGCCAGACGCGGCCCAGCACATCCCATTGATAGATGATCCGCACCAGACCGGTTTCACCCTCCAACGCATCGGGCAGGATATGGCGCAGCAACCGCCGCCCTTGTCGCTGCAACAGGATCAGCCCGCGATCCGGGTCATGAAACACTGAAAAGCCAACCTCGCGGCCTGAAGGCCCCGCGATGGCGGAATGATCGAGCAATACCACGGGGCCGGTCAGCGGCAGCATCAGTTCCAGCACGAACAGGCCGCGCGGCAGCAGATCATCCGGACCCGCATCACCGATGGCTGCATCACAATCTGACAGGGCGATCCAGCTGTCGGGCATGGGTCAGGCCACCCGCCGCGCGGCAAACAGCACCTGTGCTTCGTGCCCGCGCAGCGTGCGGCGCGCAGAAGGGCCGTACCCATCACCCGTGCGCGGGTTCAGTTCGGGAAAGATGGCTGCCAGTTCATCAACGATGACACGCTCAAGCTGCGCTGTCACCTGCGGGCCGGGCAGGAAGCTTTCGGTTGCCAACCCTTCGGAAAATACCACCTGATGCTTGTCAAACAGGATATGGACATAGTCTACCTCGCCGCCTTCCTGCACGCGGATCGACCGGTCATTGACCAGATCCTTGGCTGCCACCAGCACCTCGGGTTCACCAAACAACAGCTCGGCCAGACCATCGCGGATCAGGATACGGTGCTGGGGTGACAGCATCAGCGTGCGGTGGTCGCCAAAGGTATTCGCCTTGATGCGGATCGGCGCAAAGGCCCCCGTTGCCGGCACACGCCGCTGCCCGACCCACCGCACCGGCTGTGGGCCGTCATCATGCGTCATCACCAGATCGCCGGGTTGCAGCGTATCAACCTGACGTTCGCCTTCTGGTGTCAGGATCAGCGTGCCCGCCACGAAACAGGGCACCGATGTCATGGTGACAAAGGCTGTGTCGGTATTTCCGAACTGGTCCTTGACTGAATAGGTAAAGGTCTTTGTTTCAATGGTGCCATCGCCCAGCACGGTAAACGTGCCATTGGCGTTCAGGGTGATCTGCTGTCCCGATGCCAGCGTGATGGTCTGGCCCGCCACAACCGCCGTGCCGTTTACATGGGTGATGGTCAGAACGCTGCCGGGCGGGCCGCTGTCATTGCCCAGAACGGCGACGGTTTTGGTGCCGTTGGGGTTGATATTCATGGCATCATTGCCCGCCACCAGCACCGTCTGAACAGAATCCCCGGCGATGATCAGGTTTGAATCGTAAAACGAATCCGATGCATCTGCGATGCCGATGCGGATTGAATTCACCACACCCGGATTGACCTGCATCTTCAGCGTCATCGTGATGGTGAAACCGTCCATTTCCGTATTGAAGGCATCATTCGTATTGCTGTGGAACAGGTTTTCCTGCGTGTTGCCGTTGATATTGTTCACCGAGGTACGGCCATTGCCCACCTCAATGGGAACATGCGTGCCATTGACCCAGACGCCGACCACATCGTTGTACTTGCTGTTGATGTATTCGGGGTATTCTTCAGATGAAAACACAAAGCGGATCGTCATCTCATCCCCTGTCGGGATGAAATCGACATCCAGCCAGACCGCGTCAAACGTGTTTGCGCCGGCAATCGTGTTGAACAGGCTGTTGTTGTTGATCCCGCTGGTATCGGTCGTCGTGCCCGCATTGCGGTTCGGGTCACCGCTGGATTGGGTGAAATCGGCCGCGCGCCCGGTTGACAGGATGACGCCGGTATTTGATGGCACAACGCCGGGTGCCAGTTGCCCGTTGGAATAGACCGCCGCCGAACTTGCAGGCCCGGTATAGCTGGCGCCCGTCACAGTCACGCCCGCGCCGAAAATGGCATTCGCCATGTTCAGTGCAGTGGTCGATGTATAGGTCAGCTCTGCTCCGGTCGCCATGTTTGCCCCATTCCTTTGGGGCAAGGCCAAACGCCAGACGGTGGACGCAGAGTTGCACCCTTTCCGTTGGAACCCGTGGTTGGGGTGCGTTGACCCCCGTCTGCCCTGCCTCAGGACTTTATTGTTGGCGTGATCATTCCGCAGTTTCTGCTGCGCCGCCATTCACTTTGTGGTTGCAAGAGCAACGGGTTGCGCCGCGTGTCGTATCAGTCACAACTATGCAAAAGGCGCTGACCCAAGGGAAGTCAGGGTTGACAGGCCGATGTTGTGACGCGGAGCCGATGCGGTTAGTGCTGTGCATGCCACATGAACGGAGCCTGAAATCATGCCGACCGACCCCATCAAGTTGACCGCAGACCTGATCCGCTGCCCATCAGTGACCCCGGCAGAGGGCGGGGCTTTGATGCTGCTGGAACAGGTTCTGACGGCAGCGGGGTTCGGTTGCACGCGCGTTGACCGGGGGGATACGGCGAACCTGTTTGCCCGGTGGGGGGCGCGGGGGGCGAACAAATCATTCGGGTTCAACGGCCATACCGATGTGGTGCCGGTGGGTGACCGTGCGGCCTGGACGCAAGACCCGTTTGGTGCGGCCATTGTGGATGGCTGGATGTATGGGCGCGGGGCCACGGATATGAAATCGGGCGTGGCGGCCTTTGTGGCGGCAGCGGTGGATTTTGTTGAAGGTACACCCCCCGATGGGGCCGTGATCATCGCGATCACCGGGGATGAGGAAGGCGATGCCACCGATGGCACGGTGGCCCTGCTGCACTGGATGGGTGCACGGGGCGAACGCATGACGCATTGCCTTGTGGGCGAACCCACCTGCCCTGACAATCTGGGCGACGCGATGAAAATCGGGCGGCGCGGTTCGATGACCGCGCATATCACCGCCACCGGCGTGCAAGGCCATTCCGCCTATCCGCACCGCGCCAAGAACCCCTTGCACGCCTTGGTGCGCCTGCTGGACGGGCTTGCCAGCCACCCGCTGGATCAGGGCACGGATCATTTCGATGCCTCGACCCTTGCGATCACCACCATTGATTGCGGCAATCCGGCCAACAACGTGATCCCCGCGCGCGCCACGGCCACCGTCAACATCCGCTTCAATGACATGCATTCCGACGCATCGCTGACCGCATGGCTGCACGCGCAGGCGGCGGATGTGCAGGCCGAAACGGGCGTGACCCTGCACCTTGCCATCAAAATCTCGGGCGAAAGTTTCCTGACCCCCCCCGGTGATCTGTCTGCCCTGATCGCCCGCGCCGTACAGGCCGAAACCGGGCGCATACCGGACCTTTCCACCACGGGGGGCACGTCGGATGCGCGCTTTGTCAAGGATCACTGCCCGGTGGTGGAATTCGGTCTGGTGGGGCGCACCATGCATCAGGTGGATGAACGGGTAGAAGTGGCGCAGATTGTGGCGTTGAAATCCATCTACGCCCGCATCCTGCGCGACTATTTCGCCTGACCGGGCATCTGGTCGGCGCGCGCCCATCGTGCTACCTGCCATGCCATGAACCAGTTACCCAGCAAAACCGATATCCTGCAATGGATCCAAGATAACCCCGGCCAAGGGGCCAAGCGTGATATCGCCCGCGCCTTTGGCCTGAAAGGGGCGGCAAAGGTTGAACTGAAACGCTTGCTGAACGAACTGGCGGATGAGGGCACTGTGGACAAGCGCGCGCGCAATTACCGCGATGCCGACACGCTGCCGCCGGTGTCCATGCTGACTGTGCTGGCCCCCGATGCATCAGGTGATCTGTTTGCACGTGCCGTGGAATGGGCGGGCACCGGCCCTGCCCCGCGCATTCTGTGTGTGGCGCGCAAGGGTGATCCAGCCTTGGGCGCAGGTGACCGGATTCTGGCCCGCCTGACGCAGGTGGCAGATGAAGACCACGCCTATGAGGCCCGTCTGATTCGCAAGATCGGTGCCAACCCGCTTAAGGTGCTGGGCGTGTTCCGTGCGGAATCCCAAGGCGGGCGCATCGTGCCGGTGGACAAGGGGCAAGACAAGGAATGGCGCGTGGCGCGTGACCATACCTTTGATGCCCGCGATGGCGAACTGGTGGAAGGCGAATTGGTAGGCCACCGCCGCCTTGGCCTGCCGCAGGCGCGCATTACCGCACGTCTGGGTGATCCGTCAGGCCCGCGCGCCATCAGCCTGATTGCCATCCATCAGCATGGCATTCCCGACCAATTTCCCGATGCTGCTGTGGCCGAGGCGGATGCCGCCCAGCCCACCCCGCTGGGTGCCCGCGAAGATCTGCGCGCCCTGCCCCTGCTGACCATTGACCCCGCCGATGCGCGCGACCGCGACGATGCCGTCTGCGCCGAGGCCGACCCAGACCCCAAAAATCCCGGCGGGCATATCCTGTGGGTGGCCATCGCCGATGTTGCCCATTACGTGCGCCCCGGCAGTGCGCTGGATGGTGAAGCCCGCAGGCGTGGCAATTCGACCTACTTCCCTGACCGTGTTGTGCCGATGCTGCCCGATGTGCTTTCGGGTGATCTGTGTTCGCTGCATGAACATGTGGATCGCGCCTGCCTTGCCGTGCGCATGGTGCTGGACGGCGATGGTCGCAAGGTCAGCCACCGTTTTACGCGTGGGCTGATGCGGTCACAAGCATCGCTTGCCTATGAAGATGTGCAGGCCGCCATTGACGGCCGCCCTGATGCGCGCACCACACCGTTGCTGCCGCATTTGCAGGCGCTGCATGCCGCCTATGCCAGTCTGGTCAAGGCGCGCGCGGCGCGTCAACCGCTGGAGCTTGACCTGCCCGAACGCAAGATCAGCCTTGATGATGCGGGGCGCGTTGTATCGGTCGCCTTCAAGGACCGGCTGGATGCGCACAGGCTGATTGAAGAATGCATGGTGCTGGCCAACGTCGCCGCCGCCGAAGAACTGATCGCGCGCAAGCAGCAGTTGCTGTTCCGCGTGCACGAAGAACCCAGCCCCGAAAAGCTGGAGGCCCTGCGAGAGGTGGCCGAGGCATCAGGCTTTACGCTGGCCAAGGGGCAGGTGCTGCGCACCATGCACTTGAACCGGCTGCTGTCGCAGGCGGTGGACACAGAATTTGCCGAATTGATGAATATCTCAACCCTGCGGTCAATGACGCAGGCCTATTACCACCCCACCAACTTTGGCCACTTTGGCCTTGCCCTGCGGGCTTACGCGCATTTCACCTCACCGATCCGGCGCTATTCTGATCTGATCGTGCACCGCGCGCTGATTGCCGCACATGGCTGGGGCACCGATGGCCTGTCTGCGCAGGATGTGGCGGGGCTGGAGGAAACGGGCAAACAGATTTCCGATACCGAACGCCGGTCGATGTTGGCTGAACGTGATACGACAGACCGCTACCTTGCCGCCTATCTGGCAGACCGCGTAGGGGCCACCTTTGCCGGGCGCATTTCGGGAGTGCAGCGGTTTGGACTGTTCGTAAAGCTGGATGAAACCGGGGCCGATGGGCTGGTGCCGATCCGGTCAATCGGGCGGGAGTTTTTCTACTTTGACGCCGATCGTCAGACATTGACCGGCGCAGACAGTGGCGTGGTCATCGGTATCGGCGTGCGGGTGCTTGTACGGCTGGCCGAGGCTGTGCCGGTGACGGGTGGTTTGTTGCTGGAGATCGTGGAAATTGAAAACCGCCCGGTGCCTGCCGGGGGACGCCCCGCAACAGGCCGCCCACCCGCACGGCGCGCAGGGGCCGAAGCAGCCCGCGAAGCCAAGCGCCGGGTGATACGCAAGCGGCGATAGGCGGGCCAATTGCCAAATGGCCGCTTTGCGGTATCGTCGCGAAAACAAAATGAGCGGTGCACCATGCGGATCAGTTTACTGGCGGCCTGCCTTCTGGCCAGCGTTGTGCCCGCGCATGCCCAAACCACCCCACAGGAGGCCGCAGTGACCGTTGCCACCCAATCCGGCCTTGATACATGGATCAGCGCATTTCGCATGCGCGCACTTGTAGCCGGAATTACCGAACAAACGTTCGATGCCGCGATGACCCGCGTGACACTCGACCCGGAGGTGATTGAAAAAGACCGCAACCAAGGCGAATTCACCCGCACCATCTGGGATTACCTTGATCGTGCCGTGTCAGACCTGCGCATCAGCAACGGGCAGGATATGCTGGCCAAGCATGCCGCATTGCTGGACCGGATTGAGGCCACCTACCGTGTTGACGGCGAGGTGGTGCTGGCGGTCTGGGGGCTGGAATCCAGCTATGGCGCGTTCATGGGGGATAAATCGCTGATCGCATCGTTGGCGACGCTGGCCTATGACGGGCGGCGCGCGGCGTTTTTTGAGGCTGAGCTGATCGCCGCTTTGCGGATCATTCAGGATGGCAATGTCACAGCTGACCGGATGACCGGCAGTTGGGCGGGTGCAATGGGGCATACGCAATTCATGCCATCGAGCTATTTGCGAACGGCTGTTGATTTTGCCGGTGATGGCAAGCGCGATATCTGGGGGGCTGATCCCACCGATGCGCTGGCGTCGACCGCCGCCTATCTGCAGGCGGCAGGTTGGGTGTTCGATGCACCCTGGGGCATGGAAGTTGCGCTGCCTGCGGGCTATGATTTTGATCAGTCGAGTGAGGCCGTCGTCAAACCTGTGGCCGATTGGGCGGCTTTGGGTGTGACATTGCCGGGGGGTGGCGCGCTGCCTGACCATGGCCCTGCACGGCTGATTTTACCGGCCGGGCACCGGGGGGCTGCATTTCTGACATTCGCGAACTTTCAGGCGATCGAGGCGTATAACCCGGCGGATGCCTATGTGATCGGGATTGGTCATCTGGCGGACCGGCTGAAAGGCGGGCCAGCCATTCAGCAACCCTGGCCGCGCGAGGACAGGGCGCTGCAATTGGCGGAACGCATTGAACTGCAACAATTGTTGACCGATGCCGGGTTTGATGCGGGCGGGGCGGATGGCAAGGTGGGGCCAAAAACGGTGGTAGCGGTAAAGGGGTATCAGCAGGCACGCGGGCTGATACCGGATGGCTATGCCAACCCCGCGTTGCTGGAATTGCTGCGGGGGTGAGAACAGCCCCCCACCCCATCCCCCACAGAGGGGGGAGGGAGGCGCTTATTTCAACCAGCCTGCCAGATACCCCACCCGGTCTGATCCTGCAAAGGCCGCCATCTTTTCCACAGCGGATTGAAGTCGCGCCAGCCGCCCTGCCCCCATGACAACCCCCGCTTCGGGCCAGACTCCGCGTACCCGGAATGTGCCATCGTCGCGCCACGCCTTGGCATCAATCCGGCCAATCAGACGTGCACCTTCCAGCACGGGAAAGACGTAATAGCCGTATTTGCGCAGCGGCTCGGGCACGTAAATCTCTATCTTGTAGTCAAACCCGAACAGGCGTTCAGCACGCTTGCGATCCCGCAGTGCCGGGTCGAACGGTGACAGGATGCGGATCCGCGTCGGTGGATCAGGCGGCGTTTGCAGCACGGCAGGATGCGCATAGGATTTGCGCAGGGTGCCATCGGTGCTTTCAACCATCACTTCGGTGATTTCCCCCTGTGCATGGGCATTTGCGCACCAAACCTTGGCTGCCTCGGGCGAAATCAGGTTCCAATAGGCCGCAATCTCGCCACTGGTGGCAAAGCCCAGCCTGTCAAACGCCGCGCGGCAGGCCCAATTGGTGGTTGCCTGCAGGCTGGGTTCGGCCACGCAATCATGCGCATGCAGCACACGTTCGGTCAGATCATACACCTTGCGAAAGCCCACCCGGCGGGTAACGGCGATGGCCCCGGTGCGCCACAGATATTCCAACGCGGCCTTTGATGGGTGCCAATCCCACCAACCACCTGACCCGCGCACCTCACCCACCCCGACATCTGATGAACTGACGGGCCCATGATCGGCAATCTGCTGCAGAACGGTATCGAACTTTTCAACGAAACCCTGTCGTTGCCAGCCTGTCCAGCGGACAACCAGCCTGTCGCGGTCAGCGGCAAAACGGTGCTTCCAATGCGGAAATGTGCTGGCGGGCAGGATCGAGGCATCATGTGTCCAGTGTTCCCATAGCGTGCGGTCTTTTTCCAAAAGCCGGGCAAGGCTTTCGGGTTTATAGGCCTGCCTGCGCGCGAACAGGATCATGTGATGGGCGCGGGCAACGGTATTGATGCTGTCTACCTGCACAAAACCGATACGGTCGATCAGCGCGTGCAGATCGGTGCCGCGCCCCGTGCCAGTGGGGGCATCAGACAGGGCGTGACGGTCAAGAAACACACGGCGGGCATGGGCGTTGGTCAGGATGGGCAGGGTCATACGCCAAGGGGTAACAGTGCCTGAAAAAAGGTCAATCAGGGGTGATGGGTCACCTGATTGAAACATCTCGGGGGCGACCGGTCAGATTTCGTGACTGGCCGGGGTGATTTAGGTGGTTGCAGGCGAGCGCTGTGCCCATAGGTTGATGGGGTCACCCGAACGAAAGCGCCCGATGCCGCATGAAACCACCCTGATCGCGACGATGGCCATTGGTCTGGGTCTGGCCTGCCTGTTCGGGCTGCTGGCGCACCGGCTGCGGTTGCCGCTGATTGCGGGCTATCTGGCGGCGGGGGTGGTGATCGGGCCGTTCACGCCGGGCTATGTGGCCAATGCCGAGATTGCGGCGCAGTTGGCGGAAATGGGGGTGATCCTGCTGATGTTCGGGGTGGGCCTGCACTTTTCGGTGCGTGATCTGCTGGCGGTGCGGCGCATTGCGGTGCCGGGGGCACTGGGCCAGATGGCGGTGGCCACCGTGGCGGGCATGGGGCTGGGCTGGCTGCTGGGCTGGGGTCTGGGCGGCGGGTTGCTGTTCGGGCTGGCGCTTTCGGTGGCATCGACGGTGGTGCTGCTGCGCGCATTGGATGAACGCGGCGTGCTGGCCACGGATCAGGGCCGCATCGCCGTGGGATGGCTGGTGGTAGAGGATCTGGTGATGGTGCTGACGCTGGTGATGGTGCCGGCGTTGGCGGGGCTTTTGGGCGCTGAGGTGCAGCCGCTGAATGCGGAAACGGCCGAGGTTGCCCGGATGGGTTTTGGGGCAATCGGGGCGACAATGCTGGTAACGCTGGCCAAGGTGGCGGCGTTTGTGGCGATCATGCTGGGCGTGGGGCAGCGGATGATCCCGTGGGTGCTGGAGCTGGTGGCGGGCACGGGGCAGCGCGAATTGTTCCGGCTGTCTGTGCTGGCGATTGCACTGGGCGTAGCGTTTTCGGCGGCGGCGGTGTTTGGGGTTTCGTTTGCGTTGGGGGCGTTTTTTGCGGGAATGGTGATGGCGGGATCAACGCTGTCAGCGCAGGCGATGAAGGACAGTTTGCCGTTCCGGGATGCGTTTGCGGTGCTGTTCTTTGTGTCGGTCGGGATGCTGTTCAACCCGGCGGTGCTGTGGCAGCAGCCGTTTTCAGTGATGGTGACGGTGCTGATTTTGCTGGGGGTCAAATCGGCGGCGGCTTATGGCATCGTGGTGGCACTGGGACATGACCGGGGCACGGCGCGGACGATTGCAGCGGCGCTGGCGCAGATTGGCGAGTTTTCGTTCATCCTGATCGTGATGGGGGTGAACCTGGAGATTGTGCCAACGGAGGCGCGCGATCTGGTGGTGGCGGGGGCGTTGGTTTCGATTCTGGTAAACCCGCTGATGTTTCGGTGGATGGAACAGATGGGGCGGTCAGTGGCTGCGGATGCGGTGCAGGGGGGCGGAATGGGCATGGCCGGGGAAGCTGTGGCCAAACCGGCGCAGCAGGGTTGAGTAACTGTAGCCGAGTTCAGATGCCTTGCAGACCCGGTCACCTGTGACGCGCGCTTGCAGGATCAGGCCACCGCCAGCTTCGGACAGGCGGTAACCCTTGGCTGAAAGGCGGGTCTGCAGATCATCCCAGCCATGTGCATAAGCAAAATCATCAGCGAGAAGCGCCCGCAAGGGAGCGACGAGCCGCTCATCCGCCCTGACGGGCGTCTTCGCTTGGCGGCGGCGGCGTATTTCGCGATCGACCGCATCACGGATGATCTGGCCAACCGATATGTCATCTTCGGCAGCATACTGTTCAAGCACGCTCCACATCGCAGGTTCAAGGCGCAAGGTCTTTTCCATAACGGCAGTTTTGCGCATGGATGGTTAACAAAGCGTGAAGCGATTGGCGGGTCAGGGGCCGCTCATCACTCCCTTACGGTCGTTCTTCGCTGCCCGGACGAGCGAACAGCGACGGCAACGGAGCGTTGAGCGCCCAGCTAAATCCCCGCTTCGTCCGCGATCTGCGCCTTTGATTTCCGCGCGCGTTCGGTAGCCGATTTCAGCTGCCCGCAGGCCGCCATGATATCTTCACCCCGCGGTGTGCGGATCGGGG
>JAYUZO010000055.1:0-3224 GCA_043751715.1 Rhodobacterales bacterium
CAGCAGCGACGGCCTCAGCCTCTGCTGCGGCAGCAGCGGCTGTTGCGGCAGCAGCAGCCTCTTGTGCCGGCTTGTAGCTGAACTGGTAATAGGCACCGCCGCCCAGCAGGACGACCAGCGCACCGATCAATACAGATTTATTCATGTCACACCCTTTCAAAACATCAGGCGTCACGCCCTGATTGCCGCGCCCCTATGGCAGATTCATATGGGGATGAAAAGGCCACGTCCAAGACCCATGCAGCAGGTTGGGCGGATTTACGGGTTGAAAGCGCACGTTGGCAGGTTTACCTTGGCGCACAACACGCCCTGTAACAGCACGAAGGACACTTGCCATAGGACGCAGACCCCACAATGCCCCGCCCCAACGCGAAACCGGCCCCCGGATCAATGATCGTATCCGCAACCCGGAAATTCGCCTGATTGGCGCGGATGGTGAAAACGTTGGTGTGGTGACACCCGCCCGTGCCATGCAGATGGCCGAGGAAGCCGGGCTTGATCTGGTGGAAATTTCGCCGAATGCGGAACCACCGGTCTGCAAGATCATGGATTTCGGCAAATACAAGTATGAGACGCAAAAGCGCGAGGCCGAAGCGCGCAAAAAGCAGAAGATCATCGAGATCAAGGAAATCAAGTTCCGGCCGGGCACGGATACCAATGACTATGACGTGAAAATGCGGTCGGTGTTCAAGTTCCTGGATGAAGGCGACAAGGTCAAGGTGACCTTGCGGTTCCGCGGGCGTGAAATGGCGCACCAGGATTTGGGGTTGGAGCTGTTGCGGCGGGTTGAGGCCGATGTTGCCGAAGTTGGAAAGATCGAATCGTTTCCGCGTCTGGAAGGCCGCCAGATGGTGATGATGATCGGGCCAAAATAGGCGCAACACGATTTTTAGACTAAAAATCGGGGCCTTCGGGTCCCATTTTTATTTTGCTTCGTACCGGACGGCAGCATGATTTTTCGCCGAAAAATCGTGGCCCCACGGTAGGTGTTTTAGGTCTCTCCCGCCTCACGCAACCGGCCACGCTGTGGGATTTCCTTTAGCAGCCCGCCCACGCCCATGCCGGCAATATCATCATCGGTCACGTCCAACCCGCAGGCGTACCTCTCCAACACCCAATCGGCACCATTCAGCGCAGGCGAGCGTGCGCAACCCGGTAACCCGATCACCGGGCGTGTGCCCAGGTGGCCGTGAAACAACAGGTTACCCGGATCAACCGGCATGCCAAACCGCGCCACCTGCCCGCCTGCGGCGCGCACAGCCTGCGGCCCGGTATCATGCAGATCAGATGTGGCTGACCCGGTCAGAATCAGCACCATGTCACCCGGCAAGCGGCCCAAGGCCTGCGCCATTGCCCCCGTAGCATGCGCGACCGTGGCGACCCCGGCCAGCGTCATGCCAAGCGCGCGCAGCCGTGCCTCAATTGCGCGGCGGCCCTTGGCGGCAAGTTTGGCATCCTGACCTGCCACCTCGGTCAGCAGCAGGCCCGCACTGGCCCGCACCACCGGCAGCACGTGCATCGCTGCGCGCGCCACAGCCTCGGCCTGCACAAGCGCCGCTTCGGGCACGGCATAGGCAATTATCTTGACCGTGCCCACCAGCGTGCCCGCACTGACGCGGGCAAAGGGTGGCAGGGTGGCCAGCGTGATGGCCGGATGAATGCGGTTCAGCGCGTGAATGGCCGCAGGATCCAGCGCCACAATGCCCGGCCCCGTCGCCTTCAGGTTCACCCGCCCGGTCGCAGCAGTAGTCAGCACCAGCCCCTGCGTTGCGTCCGGCACCAACGCCTGCGCCAGCCGGGTGGCTGCAGCGTCTTCGGGCACATCATCCGGGGCCAGTTGGGCCACCACGACATGGCCCCAGCCACTGGCCTGCATGCGCTGCACATCATCCGCCGTCAGAACCCGCCCTTTGCGCAGGGGCCCGCCGGTCAGGTTGGCCGAATGGGCCAGAATAGCCCCCACCGCCTGCTGCAGCGGGACCGGGCCGAATATCATGCGCCCCTCAGCACAGCGGTAATCTGCGCCATGATGCTGACCGCAATTTCCGCCGGGCTTTTGGCAGCGATATTCAGGCCCACGGGCGCATGAATGCGGGCGATTTGTGCATCGGTGATGCCAGCCGCGCGCAACCGGTCCAGCCGTTTGGCATGGGTGCGGGGCGACCCAAGACAGCCAAGGTAGAACACGGGGCTGCCAAGGGCCGTGATGATGGCAGGGTCATCCAGCTTTGGGTCATGGGTCAGTGTGACAATGGCCGTGCGGGTATCTGGCGCAAGGCTGGCCAACGCCTCATCCGGCCAGTCGTGCAGGATAACCTCACCCGGAAACCGCGCCGCCGCCCCAAAACTGGTCCGCGGGTCGATCAGCACCGGGGCATAGCCGCAGGCGCGCGCGATGGTCATCAGCGGTTGGGCAATATGCACAGCCCCCACCACGATCAGGCGCAGGGGCGGGTTGTGCACGGCGATGAAACGGCCGTCGTCTTCCATGCCTGACCGGTCAGACGACAGGCGGGCATCAACCGCAGCATCGCGGCCTTGCAGGACAAGCGCGCGGTCAGGGGCATTCAGTCTGGCCACAACGCCAACGGCGGTGCCTGCGGCCCGCGCGTTGACCAGATTTTCCAGCAGGCCCGCGCTGAACCCGCCATCGGCCACCGGGTCAACCAGCACGCGGATCGTGCCACCACAGGCCAGCCCCACGGCAAACGCCTCATTGTCACTGACACCGTAGGTCAGCAGGCGCGGGCGGCCATCGGCAATTGCCTCAACCGCCTCCAGCACCACAGCACCTTCGACACAGCCACCCGAAACGGACCCCATGATATCGCCCGCACCCGATATCACCAGTTGGCTGCCCGCAGGCCGGGGGGCTGACCCCCAGGTTTCCACAACGGTGGCAAGTGCCGCGCCGCGCCCGGCCCGGTGCCATTCCAACGCAATTTCAGGTATCTGGTCCGACATGTGAAAACCCCCGCCCCATATGATTATGGGCCGGGGGCGCTGTTCGTGCCAGCACAAACTTGGCGGCGTTATTGCAGTGCGGCGGACCGCATCAGGGGTGTAATCACCTTGACTGCCACGCGCCGGTTGGCCCGTTCATCCCCCGTGGTCGGGATCAGCAACTCGCCCTCGCCGTAGCCTTGCACCACAAGGTTTTCCGGCGGTACGTTGAAGTATTCGGTCAAGGCGCGCGCCACCGATTCTGCCCGCCGGTCTGACAG